>JBDHZH010000004.1:0-83602 GCA_039811745.1 Arachnia sp. | reverse complement strand
GATCAGTCACCCTCACCTGCCTGAACAGACTCCTCGACGGCAAACAAGTCACCTGCCAACCCGTCATCGACCTCAACAACACCACAGCCGAGGACCAGCACCGGCCAAGCCGACAACTCACCGAGGCCGTCCGGTACCTGCACCCGTATGAGGCGTTCCCCTACTCCACCCGGCACAGCATCACCTGCGACCTCGACCACACCGAAGCATTCCAGCCCGCCCGAGGCCCCGGCCAGACCCGCCTCGACAACCTCGCACCCCTAACCAGGAAGACCCACCGAGCGAAAACCCTCGGCGCCTGGCAACTCCACCAACCCACCACCGGCGTACTCGAATGGACCAGCCCCCTCGGCTACCAATACCGCCTCACCCCCACCGGAACCACACCCATCCACACCTGAGGGATGCGGCACGAAGCCGCCGACCGTCAAGACCCCACCCGGCCGACAGAGGTTTCGACCAATCGGCGGGCTCCTTCGTCGCGCGCCGACGCTCAACCCGCGAAGGTCAGGATCTGCTGATCGAGCCAGCGTGCCCGACGAATGAGGCGCCCATCGGAGCCGACCTGGTTTCGGGCGTTGTGGGCGACGCTCTGCGGTCAAACAGAACTCCCGGCCAGCAGGTGCCGACCGGGAGTTCCGATGTGGTAGCGGGGACAGGATTTGAACCTGTGGCCTCTGGGTTATGAGCCCAGCGAGCTACCGAGCTGCTCCACCCCGCGTTGCATGGACAACTGTACCCGAGTGGCGGCCGACCCCAAAATCGGGCGCCCTCCCAGCCGATTGCCCGCCATCCGGCGCCCTCGCGGGGGACAATTGGGCATGACAGTCGATCCAATCCATGCGCACGTCTACCTCGACAAGCAGCACCGTGACGTGTATCGGGCACAGGTCCGCGTGGCGATGGCCGTCAAGGCGGCCGCGGAAGAGGCGGGCTTCAGTCGAATCCTCGTCGAACTGATCAACATCCGGGTCTCACAGCTGAACGGCTGCGGCTCCTGCCTGGACGTGCACGTGCACGACGCACTGGCCGCCGGCGAGACGAGCCAGCGTCTCGGGGTGCTCCCCGCCTGGCGGGACGTCGACCTGTTCACCGACCGGGAACGCGCCGCGCTCGCCGTGGCCGAGGCCGTGACACTCCTCCCGGATCCAGGGGAGCGCGAGCGGGTGCTGAACGCGGCCAGGCTGGAACTCGGCGACGACGGGCTCTCGGTGGCAGCCTGGCTCGCGATCAACATGAACGCCTTCAACCGGATCTCGATCACGAGCCACCACCCGGTACGTCGCCGCGAGGGGTGATGGGGGCCGCGGGGGCGATCAGAGTCCGAGACGGGATACCTCCATGGCCGGGCACGTGTCCATGACGACGTCCAGCCCTGCCGCGACCGCGCGCTCGGCTGCCGCCTCGTCGATCACCCCGAGCTGCAGCCAGACGGCCTTGGCTCCCACCGCGATGGCCTGGTCGACGATGTCGCCAGCCAGTTCGGAGCGGACGAAGACGTCGACGACGTCGATGGTGCCGGGCGCGTCGGCCAGCCTCGCGTAGCCCTTGGCGCCGTGCACGTCCTCCGCTGCGGGGTGGATCGGGATGATCTCCATCCCTCGCTTCTGCAGGAGCTGCGAAATCGAGTAGGCGGTCCGCCACTTCTTGGCAGACAGCCCCACCACGGCCCACCTGCCCGGGGTCGTGAGCAGCCGGGCGATGGTCTCTGGATCATTCATATGTGTCACGCATGCACCGAAGCACAAGGCAACACGGAATGCGAGGCCCCACGCGACCCACAACGGCAGCGGGGCGCCTGATCCGGGCCTGCCCCGGCCTCGCCGGTCGTTGCTAGACTGCGCCCGGGCGAGGCCGCCAGGAGGGACGCCATGGAGTTGTGGACGCCGGAGGTGCTGTTCAGGGTTGTCGACGTCTCCGGGGTGATTGGCAACGGACTGCTCGGTGGCGTCGTGGCCCGTAGCAAGCGCTTCGACCTGATCGGCTTCCTCGTGCTGGCCGTCATCTCGGGCCTCGGCGGGGGCATGATCCGCGACGTGCTGCTGCAGAAGGGCTTCCCCATCGCACTCACCGATCCCTGGTACCTCGGTGGTGCGGTCGTGGCGGCCTTCGTCGCCTACCTGCTCACCCTCGAGGACCGCATTTCGCGGCGGACCCTCGTGGTGATCGACATGCTGGCTCTTGGCTGCTGGTCTGCAACCGGCGCCGCCAAGGCCCTCAGCGCAGGCTTGGCCTGGGTGCCGGCGATCCTGCTGGGCGTGATCACCGCGGTGGGGGGAGGCATGCTCCGCGACGTGCTGGTCAACGAGACCCCGAAGGTCTTCGGCGGCTACCCCCTGTACGCGACATTCGCCATCATCGCAGCAGGCGAGATGGTGCTGCTGTACCACTTCCAGCAATACCAACTGGGCATGCTCGTGGCGATCTTCACGGCAGCGACGCTGGGACTGATGGCCAGGTGGCGGAACTGGCAACTCCCAACCGCCCCCGAGGTCACCTGGCCGGTGGTCAAACCCCGCCACGGCACATCGACACCCGACGACGAGGAGGGATCGTCATGACCGACGACGCCGACCTTCGGTATGAGCTGGCAACACACACCCTCGACAACGGGCTGCGCGTCTGTGTGCAGCCGGATCCCATGGCACCCGCAGTCGCGGTCAACCTCTGGTTCGAGGTCGGCTCCCGGGACGAGGAGCCGGGACGGTCCGGCTTCGCGCACCTCTTCGAGCACCTCATGTTCCAGGGATCGGCCGACGTGGCGAGCGGTGAACACATCGCCGTGATCGAGGCCGCGGGTGGATCTGTCAACGCCACCACGTCCGTCGACCGAACCAACTACTTCGAGACGGTCCCACCCGGGGCCCTCGACCTGGCACTGTGGCTCGAGGCCAACCGGATGGCCTCGCTCGACGTCAGCACCACGAACTTCGAGGCCCAGCGCGACGTGGTCAAGGAGGAGAAGCGCCAGCGATACGACAACCAGCCCTACGGCGACCTCCTCGAACTGCTCGTGGCGCAGCACTTCGGGCCCAGCCACCCCTACGGCCACCTCCCGATCGGTTCCATGGCCGACCTGGACGCCGCGGGGATCGATGACGTCCGCCGCTTCTTCGAGACGTGGTACCTGCCGTCTAATGCCCGACTCGTGATCAGCGGCAACGTCTCGACGGAGGAGGCGCTGGCCCTGACGGAGACCCACTTCGGAGGCATCCCCTCCCGACCATCGGCCGTCAGGGGCGCCGCCGCGGGTGCGCTCCCGGACCAACGCTCCGAGACCGTGCGACGCGATGTCCCACATCCGCTGCTGTACGTCTCGTGGCCCACTCCCCCGGCGGCGCATCCGGACACCGTTCCACTCGAGGTCGCACTCGGGATCCTCACGGACGGCCATGCGTCGCGACTGCACAAGGCCATGGTCCGGGGCCAGGACGTGGCCGAAGAGGTGCACGGGGGCATCCTGCCCCATCTGGGGGCGCCGTCCATCACGACGATCCTTGCCCGTCCCTCCGAGGCATCCTCCACCCAGCGACTCGCCGAGGTGCTGCAGGACGAGGTCGACAAGTTCGCCCGGACCGGCCCGGATCCCGAAGAACTGGCGAGGGCGAAGGCCCAGTACGAACGCGAGTGGCTCCAGGAACTCGCCACCGTCGAGGGACGCGCAGACGCAATCAACGATTGCTGGCTGACCTACGGGGACCCTGTGGCGATCAACCACCGGCTGCGCCAACTGGGCGACGTCACGCCCGCAGACATCAGTCGCGTCACCTCCTCGTACCTGGCTCCACCACCGAACGAACTGCACTACCTGACCACGGGAGCAGACCGATGAGACCCGAGATCCGGCCCGACACCCGGTGGCGCTTCCCCGACCCCGACATCCACCGACTGCCCAACGGCCAGGAGGTCTGGGTCTTCGACCTGCCCGGGCAGCATGTCGCCGCGATCGAATTGGTGATGCCGGCCCCGCTGTCATATGAACCACGCCCCCTCGAAGGCGTGGCCAGCGTCGCCCTGTCCGCGGCGGACGAGGGCACAATCTCCGCACCCGACGGCCGCATCACCGAACTCCTCGAGCTGGAGGGGGCCGTCCTGCAGGGCGTCGCGTCGATCCACCACAGCAGGCTCGGCTGCGACGCCCCCGCGCGGCGCCTGGCCCGGGTGATGGAACTGTTCGGGGCAGTGGTCCGGGATCCCGCGTTCGCGGCCGAGGACGTGTCACACCACGTCGCCCTGCACATCGCCGGGTACGAGTCCAGGGCCGCGACCCCCGCCGCCGTGACGCGCCAGGCATTCCGGGCGGCCCTGCACGGCGCCCAGAACCGGGAGGGCAGGCCGACGAGCGGCACGCCCGAGACACTGGCGGCCATCACACCCGCCGACGTCCACGACTGGCACCGGACACGCTGGCTGCCCAACGGATCCACCCTCGTCCTCGCCGGGGACCTCCGCGGCACCGACGTGTCGGCCATCCTCGCCGACCTTGCCGCATGGGAGCAGCCCGGCCTGCCCCCCGCCGTCGTGGAGTCGAACGAGGAACCGCCCGCGGTTGTCATCCACGACATGCCGGACGCCGTGCAGGCGACCGTCCAGGTGGGCTGCATCACGCCCGGCCGTCGCCACCCCGACTGGGCGGCGCTGAAACTGGCGGGCCACGCGGTCTGCGGCGCGTTCGCCAGCCGCGTGAACATCGACCTGAGGGAACGCAGGGGATTCACCTACGGGGTCCAGGGCGGCTTCACGGCCAACCGTAGCGATGGCAGGTTCACCGTCAGCGCCGGCTTCCGAACCGAGGTCGCCGGCGAGGCAGTCTCACGACTTCTGGACGGGTTGGCACTCGCCGAGCCCTTCACCGCGGACGAGATCGCCGACGCACGCCGATTCCTGGTCGGCATCGCCCCACTGGCCAACGAGACGGCATCCGACATAGCCAGGCAGGCGGCACAACTCGCCGGGGCGGGTGAGCGACCCTCGTTCGTGAACGAGCACTTCGACGCTATGCGCCGGGTCAACTCGGACGATGCGACTTCGGCCTATCGCGCCCACGTCTCCACAGACCGGCTGACGATCGCCGTCAGCGGTCCCGCCGCCGACCTCGTTCCAGCTCTTCACCGGATCGGTCTGGCGCCGGTGGTCGTCAACCCTCCAGCGCCTTCAGCGCCTGCTCCATGAGGTTGCGGGCCGCCGCAGTCTTCTGCTGATAAGTCCCGAGGTCGCCGCCCTTGAGCGCCGTGTCCGCCTCGACGAAGAGAGCCATCCCCTGCGTGAGCAGTTCACGCGCGTGCACGGCACCGGTCTGGCTTCCGGAGCCGGGTGTCGTCGGCTCGGTGACATCGGTTGTGACCTGCTCCCCGGTCTGCGCACCTGCATCGCCCTGGAACACCTCGTCCAGCGCAGCCTGAAGCGTGCTGCCGATGCCCACATGCTCCCCGAACCGCACCACCACGAACCTGAGGGCGGGATAGGAGCCCGTCGTGGCGGCGGTCTGCGTGTAGATGGGCTGCACGTACAGCAGGCCCCCGCCGACCGGTAGCGTCAGGAGGTTGCCGAAGATGGCATTGGCACTGCCCTGACGGTTGAACGGCAGGAGCTTCTCCGCAACCGTCGAGTCCGTCTGGATGGCGTTGAAGGTCTGTCCGGGGCCGGCGATCTGTTCCGTGTCGGAGAGCTTCAGGGCACGCATGTGTCCGTAGTTCTTGCTCGTGGCGTCCGCGTTGACGGCCATGTAGACAGACAGGTTCTCGCGACCCCTGGGCACGAAGACCGTCGTGTTCGAGTAGTGGGGCTCGGTCTCCTCCGGCCATCTGATCGTCAGGAAGTACGGTGGCTCCTTCAACTGCTTCTGCCCACTGACGGGGTCGTTGGGCACGGCCCAGATGTCGGACTGCTGGTACCACGTGTTGGTGTTGGTCGTGTGGTAACGGCCAATCGTCTGCCTCTGGACCTTCAGCAGGTCCTGCGGATACCGCAGGTGCTCCAGGAGCTCAGGGGAGATCTCCGACTTAGGCGTGACGACGCCGGGGAAGACCTTCGACCACGTCTTCAGGATCGGGTCGGTCTCGTCCCATTCGTAGACGGTGACCTTCCCGTCGTAGGCGTCCACCGTGGCCTTGACGGAGTTGCGCACGTAGTTCACCTGGGTGCCGGGGACCATGCGGTCGGTCGACGTTCGGGTGTCGGAGATGGCCTGGGCCCAGTCCAGCTTCGTGGAATTCGGGAAGTCGGCGCTCGTCGTGTAGCCGTCCAGGATCCAGACGATGCGGCCGTCGACGACACTCGGGTACGGGTCCTGGTCCAGGGTCAACCACGGAGCCACCTCCTGCACCCGGTCCATCGGCACCCGGTTGAACAGCAGCCGCGACTCCTCGTTCACCCGATCGGACAGCAGCAGGTTCACGTCCGCGAACCGGATCGCGAACATGATCTTCGTGAGCAGGTTCCCGATCGGCACACCACCCGTTCCCGTGTAGGTGTTCTTCGACTCGCTGCCGCCCTCACCACCGCCGGGGGTGTCGAGTTCCACGGGCGGCGTTCCCTCGGGAGCGCCAGCCACGACCCACTGCGAGGAGCGCTCGCCGAAGTAGATCCGCGGCTCGTGCTCCGCCAGTAGTCCCGTCGTCGGGATGCCTCCGGAGAAGAAGACCGGTTCACCGTTCGACAACCTCTGGTTGCCGTAGGCCGCGACCATGCCGTAGCCGTGCGTGTAGACGGTGCGCTTGTTGTTCCACGTCTCCCCGGACTCCACGGAGGCCAGATCCAGTTCCCTGACCGCCACCACCGCGTCGGTGCGCTTGCCGTCGATCACGTAGCGGTCCACGTCGAGAGTGGACGGGAAGGCATAGTACCCACGCACCTGCTGCAACTGCTCGAAGGTGGGGCCCACGACCGCTGGATCCATGAGCCGGATGGCGGGAAGTGCCTCCGCGTCCGCCTTGAGTTGTCCGGCACTGACGGATGTGGTCGCCTTGTAGTCCTTGATCTCCATCCCGTCGATCCCGAACGCAGACCTGGTGGCGGCGATGTTGGCTGCGATGTACGGCCTTTCCTTGTCCGGCTCATCCGGGTTGACATCGATGGTCTGCACGAACCACGGGTAGGCGATGCTGAGGATCAGCGACGAAACGACCAGCAGTGCAATACCGACGGCCGGGACGCTCCAGCGCACTCGCCACGCGTTGTAGAAGCAGAGGAGGGCGCAGATCAGGGCGATGACCGACAGGATCAGGTGTGCCGGGATCCTGGAGACGGCGTCGGTGTAGGTGACACCGGTGAAGAGGTGGTTGGTGGTGGTCAGCAGCGCGTACCTGTCAAGGAACTGGGAGACTGCGAAGAGCACCAGCACCAGGCCGAGCATGATCGACACCTGCGACTGGGCCGCCCGGCCCGCGTGGGGGGCGTTGCCGAGGCCGCGGAGCGCCCGTGACGTCATCGCGCCGGTCAGAAAATGGACCACCATGGCACCGAGCATGCCGAGCACCATGGCCATGCTCACGAAACCCAGCACGAAACGCCACCACGGCAGCTGGAACACGTAGAAGGAGGCATCCAGCGAGAACACGGAGTCGGACTGACCGAATCCGGTCGCGCGGATCCATGGCAGGAACAAGGACGACGCCCCGGCCGCAACGATGCCGCCCATCAGACCGAGCGCCAACGATGGGACCAGCTTGAGGAACCGGGAGCGTCGGTCGAGTACGTCCTGCAGTTGCACGAGCAGTTCCGAGTCCAGGTTGGCACGCCGGATGCGGGGCCGAAGCCGGTAGGCGACGGCCACACTCACGTAGAAGATCCCGCCGATCAGGAGCCCGAATGTGGCGAACAGGCCCGCCTGAGCCGCGAGTTGCGTGGTGAAGACGACACCCATGTCGACACTGCGGAACCACAGGTAGTCGGTCCAGAACCGGGCGACGATGATCGCGATGGTGATCAGTACGGCCAGGATGACGATGGCAGGAAGCAGCGCCCCTCGCCGCGGTTCGGCGTCCAGGTGCGCATCGTCCATTGCAGTCACTCGTCGTGTCCTTCCAACGTTGCCTCCAAGGCGTCCGCCAGCCCGGGAACCAGATCAGTCGCACCCAGCAGTTCGTCCGGCTCCGAAACCAACCGTGCAAGGCCGTGGCGGGAACCGTCCCGGAGAACGCCGACGACCACCCGGACGTCGGTCCTCGCGGGATGCCGCATCACGAACTCGACGGCAGCGGCCGGATCATCGGGGATCTCCGGCTCGTACCTGGGCGGAAGGAACGCGCGCTCCAGCGCGATGGCCACGCCCTCGACCGACGCGGGCCAGTAGATCCCAGCCAGCCGCTCGAACAGGTCCTGCCCGCCCGCGAAGCCATCCTGCTCGACTGCCGTCAGCGCGTCCGGCATGGCCTCCGGAACACGATCCCTCAACTGTGGTTCACGCTCCAGCAGGGACGCCGTGGTGACCAGCGCGAACAGTCTCGCCGGCTGGTCCCAACCGTTGCCGGAGACGTGACGCTCGATGTCCGCAAGACAGGCCACGAGCCTGCTGTCGTCGGGGTCATTCACAGCGTGGAACCTCCATGGTCGCTTGCCCTTCCTTCAGGAGCTTGAGAGTCGCGATGGCGTCCTTCAGTGACGCCACGGGAACGGCCAGCATCCCCGTTGCCTCGCTGCCGACGTCGACGCAGTTGGCCTTTGGGAAGACGAACACCTTCGCACCTGCCTTCCTCGCCGCCGCCATCTTGGACCTGATGCCGCCGATCGCCTGCACGCGCCCAGAGGCGTCGATCTCACCGGTTCCGGCCACGACAGTGCCGCCCATGAGGGTGCCATCGGTCACCTTGTCGTAGATCGCCAGTGCGAAGACCAGTCCAGCACTCGGGCCGACGATCCCGGGATCGAGGTGGTACTCCACCACGGGCGCGAACCGGTACCCGACCCCGACTGTGATGCCCACCATCGGGCGGGACTGGCCGTCGGCGACCGTGACCACGCTGACAGTCTTTGGGACTCCTGCCCGAAGCACCCTGAACACCACGGGATCGCCGACGGGACGGTTCCTGACGATCGCCGCGACATCGTCTCGCGTGGTGGCCGCCTCATCGTCGATGCTCTCGATCAGGTCCCCGGGCTTCAGCTTGTCCTTCGCGGGTCCGGTCAGGCTGACGGACTCGACCACCGGCATCTCCGTGACCTGCTGGCCCGCGGCGCGAAGTGCTGCGACCATGGCGTTGTCCTTCGAGGTGTCCATGGCGGCCACACCCTGCTCATGCACCTGCTCGCCGGTGCTCCCGGGTGGGAAGATCGCCTCCCTCGGCAACGTGTCGGAGTCCGCGGAGAAATAGGCCATCAGGGCCTCGGGGAGACCGATCGAACCGTCGGCACGCGTGGTGGAAACCGTGGTCAGCAGCAGATTCCCGGTCGTCTCGAACGTCTCGAGGCCGCTCACCTGAACCAGTGGCGCACCGTCGGTCGTGCCGAGCACGTCGACCGCGACGCCCGGCCTCCAGGTGACGAAGGGCACCGGCACCAGCATCAGCAGTGCAGCCAGGCCTACGAACATGACCGACGACACGATGGCAACCAGGTTGCGTGACATCGGCTCTCCCTTCGGCGCAGTTCGCGAGGCGCCGCCAAGCCTACCTTGGCGCCCGAGCGGCCTCACGGCCGATCCCGCCGACTGTTGGCGGGTAGAGTTTCACTGGAAGGCACACCGACGGAAAGAGACATGGCATGCCTGAAGGCGGTGGACCGGTACCCGAGGGTGCCGGCGGGTTCAACTTCGACGACCTGCGCAGGTTCCTCGAGAGGTTCGGCATCACACCGGGCTCCGAGGCCGACCTGTCCGGTCTCATCGAGCAGTTCGCCCGTATGCAGGCCAGCGGGGGGCCTGGATTCGGTTTCACCAACGCCGACCGCGATCCGGATGCGGCGTGGCGGACGACCATCACCGCCGCCAAGCAGTTGGCGCAGGCGGCGTCCCCCGAACCGCCGGCGGACCCAGCGACACGGCTCAAGCTGACCGATGCGGAACGCCTCGCACAGTCATGGCTGAACCCGCAGACGACCTTCCCCGAGACCGGACTGCCCCCCGAACTCCTGGGCAGGGCCGACTGGCTGGAGGAGACCGGCGAAGGCTGGCGCCAGGTCGTCGAACCGATCATCCAGGGGCTGGGCAATGCCCTGGAACGTGGAGCCACCGCCGGCGGGCAGGAGGAGTTGGCCGGCCTGACCGCCATGCTCGGGCCCCTGCTCCAGCACTCGGCGTCCCTCATCTACCGCGATCGACTGAAGCGGGTCCTGTCCGAGGTGGCGTGCTCGACATTGACCGGCACCGAGGTCGGCATCAACCTGCTGCCCAGGGCCCGCGTGGCGGTGCTGCCCGCCAACGTGGCCGAGTTCACCCAGGACTTGGACGTCTCCGAGCCGGACGTACTGCTGTACCTTGTGCTCCGCGAGTCGGCCCGGGTGCGCCTGTTCCACCACGTGGCGTGGCTGGAGGGCCAGTTGGCCACCCTGCTGGCGCACTTCGCACGCGAGATCGTGATCGACCTCGACGCGATCTCCTCGGGCCTGGACCCCGAGGCGATGGAGCAGTTCTCCATCGAGGACATCATGGAGGTCGGGGAACGCGTGCGGAGCAGCTTCTTCAAGCCCGCCAGCACCCCGACACAGATGGAGATCCTCGGACGCCTCGAGGTGCTCCTGGCTCTCATCGAGGGTTGGGTGGACCACGTCACGTCCCGCACGGCCGCGGCCTGGCTCCCCAACGCCAACCAATTGAACGAGTTGATCAGACGGCGGCGGGCCTCCGGCGGCGCCACCCAGGAGGTGTTCCGTAACCTGATCGGTCTGGAACCAAGGCCGAGGCTGGTCCGCGACGCGGAGAACCTGTGGGCCGCCATAGAGCACTCCCAGGGCATGGCCCAGCGCGACGCGGTGTGGCAGCACCCCGACCTGTTGCCCACCGCCAAGCACCTGGCCGATCCCTTGTCGTACCGGACGGGCAACATGGGCCAGGCAGAACCCGACGACATGGATGTCGAGCTCAGGAAACTCCTGGAGGGTTGAGCATCGCCCTTGACGGGCCGCCCCACTACCGACAGACTCTGTACCGGGCCCCGGTTCGGCATGCACGCAGGGGAAGGCGTGCGTCTCCGCCGGGGCCCTTCTGCTGAGCCGAGCCGGGAGCTCGTGCGCCCTGAGCGAACCGGATTCGCGGAGTTGGACGCTTCTGCGGCTAGAGTGATGCAGGAATCACCCCGCTGCCGGGGTGGCTGAACCGGATTCTAGGAGGACAACCATGGCTGAAGAGACCTACGAGGGCTCGTTCTACTGCGTGAAGTGCAAGGAGAAGCGCGACGCCAAGGGGGAGGTCGTCGTCAATGCCAAGGGCACCAAGATGGCCAAGGGCAAGTGCCCCGTCTGCGGAACCAATCTGAACCGCATCCTCGGCAAGGCCTGACAAAGGCCTGAACCGCCGGGCGCATCGTCGAAGTGCGGGCGGGTGAGAGATCACCCGCCCGCACTTCGTCATTCACGGGACCTGTGCCCCGCTATCACGGCCAGGCATGCACCCCCGTACCGCTCGAGCTTGACCGCCCCCACCCCGGGGATTCTTGTCAGCGCCTGGGGGGTGGCTGGCACCGACTCCGCGATGGCCTGCAGCGTCGCATCCGTGAACACCACGTACGCCGGCACCTTGGCCGCCGCCGCCTCATCCCTGCGCCAGTCCTTCAGGGCGGCCAACAGGGTCTCGTCGTAGGCGGCCTCGCACGTGCGATGCCGCCCGAGTTTCCTGTCGGCCGCCGCCATGAGCGGCTGCCGGCACACACTGCAGGAGCGCGACCTTCGTCCCTGCCCCGTCGGCGCCGAAACGCGACGCACCGGAGCCGCGAGGTGGCCGGCCAGGAATCGGGAGGGCGACGGCGGGCCGCCCCGTGCGGCCGTGCGCGAGTAGCTGATCCTGAGCCTTGTGCGGGCGCGGGTCACGGCAACGTGCAGCAGCCTTCGTTCCTCCGAGAGGCTGGGCTCGGTCTGGCACAGCACGTATGGGATCAGGCCCTCCCGTGCACCGATCACGGCCACCCCATCCCACTCCAGACCCTTTGATGCGTGCATCGTGGACAGTGTGACCGAGTCTGCAACCGGCGATGCCTGCAGTGAGGCCCGCTCCGCGAGCCAGTCACGGAACTCCGCCGCCTGCCACGCCCCATGGACAGCAGCCTCGGCGGTGATCATGTCGCGGAGCGCCCCCAGGGACTCCCAGCGCTCCCGTTGCCTCCCCATGCCCACCGGGGGCTCCTCATCCCATCCGACGCGGGCCAGGTGGCCGGCCAGCAGCACCAGTGGGTCTGCGGTCCCGTCCCCGTCGGCCGCGGCGATGAGGGCCTGGACGGCCTGCCTCACCTCGGGGCGCTCGTAGTAGGCGTCCGTTCCCCGCACCGTGTATGGAACGGCAGCCTCTGTGAGCGCCGCCTCCAGGGCAGGCGCCTGGGCATTGATCCGGTAGAGCACTGCGAGTTCCGACCACGGGGTGCCGCCCGCGTGAAGGCGCCCCAGCCAGGCGGCCACCGAGCGGGCCTCCTCTGCCTCCGAGCCCTCCACGTGGAACTCCGGAGCCGGCCCGGATCCGCGGGTCGGCCTGAGCGCCTGCCCGGAGCCCCGCGGCACACCGAGGACGGCGTTGCCGAGCGCCAGCACCTCGGGTGTGGAGCGGTAGTTGCGCACCAGCCTGATGGTGTCGACAGGGCCGTTCTCCTCGGGGAAGGACAGCAGGTGGTCCGCCCTGGCGCCCGCGAAGGAGTGGATGGCCTGGTTCGGGTCACCGACCACACAGACGTCGTCCCGGCCGTCGACCCAGAGCTGGATCAGCCGGTGCTGCAGAGCGGAAACGTCCTGGTACTCGTCGACGACGAAGTGCCGGTACTGGGAGCGAACGGCCTCCGCGACTGCCGGATGCTCGGCGAGCAGGGCGGCGGCGCAGAGCAGGATGTCGTTGAAGTCGACCCGGCCCGCCGCCTGCTTGGACCGCTCGTACTCCCCCATCACCGCCGCGACCTGCGCGGGATCAGCACCGCCCACGCTTCGCCCTGCCGCAAGGGCAAGCCGCGGGTACGCATCGGGTGTCACGTTGCTGGACTTCGCCCACGAGATCTCCGATTCCAGATCCCGCACCAACGCCGGGTCCGTCGCGCGCAGGACGGTGGCCGCGGCCCGGGTGGTGAACGCGAACGTGCTGTCCGCGACCGGTGGGAACTCCGCCCCGAAGACGTGCGGCCAGAAGTACTGGCACTGGCGCAGAGCCGCGGCGTGAATGGTGCGTGCCTGCGCGGCCCGGACACCGAGCACCGCAAGGCGGGATCGCATCTCGCCCGCAGCCCGTGTGGTGAAGGTGACTGCGAGCGTCGCCCCTGGGCTGTACCTACCCTCACGCACCGCATGGGCCACCCTGTGGGTGATCGCGCGTGTCTTGCCCGTGCCAGCCCCCGCCAGCACCACGACCGGATGGTCGAACGAGGTGGCCACGAGCAACTGCTCCGGGTCGAGGGCATCGAGGATGGAATCCGTCACGCCCCCATTGTGGCGGGCGTCACCGACAACTTGTCGGTGACGGCGGATAGGGTGAGCGACGAACCAGGACAGGAGGCACCCTTGCCGGTAGAAGTGGGTCGGGCGAACCGCTGGGACGAGTTGGTCCAGATGCTCGCCCTGCGCCTCGCAGAACAGCCACCCGGCGTCTTCGAGCGGGTGGAGGTGCTCGTGTCCTCGCACGGTGCAGGACGGCTCCTTCGCCAGGGCCTCGCAGGGCGCCTCCCGTCGGGGGTGTGCGCCGGACTGGCGTTCGTGACGCCGGCGGCCTGGAGCCGAGGGTTGGCGTTCGCCCACGACGGCGGCGACGCCTACGAGAAGTGGCACTCCCCCCTCGCGTCGGTCGTGGCTGCGCGCGCGCTCAGTGAGCTGTCCCAGGAGCATGCGATCCTGGGCGCGCATCTCGCGGGAGACCGTTCCCCTGTGCGCAGGCAGCGCCTCGCGGAGCGCAGCGTCCACCTGTTCAACCACTACACCGACAACGCCCCCGAAATGCTCGCCGGCTGGCTCGCAGGCGAGGACGTCGACGCGCTCGGGGCTGCTCTCCCCGAGCACCTCACATGGCAGCCGGCACTGCTCAGGCTCACGGTCGAGCTCCTTGGGTGCGACCCGGTCCAGGCTTGGCGCCTCGTGGCGGAATCGGTGGCCGCCACCTTGTCGGCATCCCAGCTGCACGTCTTCGCGGTGCCCGAGGTGAACAGCCTGCAGACCACGCTGCTGCGATCAGCACTCAACAAGGGCGAGGTCCACGTGTGGCAGTTGGAGGGCACCGCCTTCGACGACTGGACGTCACGGATCGGCGCCTGCAGGCCCGAGACGCCACCCGCAGCCTCGCCGCGTCACCCCGATGTGGAGGTGATCGGATCCCATGGCCCGGCACGGATGGTCGAGGTCCTGCGCGAGGCACTCTGCCACCGGTTCGAGGCTGACCCCAGCCTGGAGCCACGCGACGTGGTCGTCGTGTGCGACGAACCGGACAGCTGGCGCTCCCTGCTCGCCACGGCATTCGCGCCGGCGGACATCGATCCGAAGGCACATCCGGGCCGGCAGCTGCGGCTCTGGCCCGGCACCCGCCGCGAACCGAATCTCGTGGCCGAGGCGGCGCGAACCTGCCTGGGGTTGTCCGACGCGCGCGCCACGGCCACCGAACTCACTCGCCTGCTTCTCCTGCGCCCGATAGCGGATCGCTGGCGTCTGGCCGACGACAAGGACCGGCTGCTGACCCTGACCAGCGCCGCCGGAATCCGCTGGGGGCTCGGCAGGGAGCATCGCGAGGACTTCGGGTTGCCCGGCATCACGCAGAACACCTGGTTCAGGGGCATCGACAGGTTGCTCGCCGGCCTGACGCTCGCCCCCTCCACGAACGCAGGGCTGGGCATCTCGGGCGTGGCCGAGGTCGGCACCTCGGATCTGGACCTCGTGGGGGCAGTCGCAGAGGTGGTCTCGCGTCTCAGACGGTTCAACCATGAGGCGTCCGTCCCGGCAACCGCCGCCGACTGGTCCAGTCGGGTGGGCGCCCTCCTGGATGAGCTGATCGGCTGCTCCCCCGACGACGCCTGGATGCTCGAGGAGGTGTCCGGCGCCCTGTCCGACCTCTCGCGCCAGCTGTCGTCCGCCAAGGACCGACTGTCCAGGAATGAGTTCAGGCTCCTGTTCGAGCAGGCGCTCCGCGAGCCTCCCGTCCGGGCGGCGGTCGGGAACGGAAGCATCCACGTGATCGGCATCGACGACCTTGCCCACGTCGACTTCCGCTTGGCGTGCCTCCTCGGGATCGCCGACACGGTCGGGGAGTCCGCACTCGACTCCGTCGAGCTCGGCCCGACGGTGTCCGACCCCCGCCACCGCCGACTCGCACACCTGCTCGGTCGGGCACGGGCCTGCAGCCAACTGCTCGTGATCATCCAGACCCGCGATGCCCTCACCAATCAGGAGATTGCCGCACCCACAACGGTTTCGTGGCTGCTGCGGGAGCTGGGACACGGGCAGACGGTTCCCACCCAAGCACCACCGCTCGCCCACAGTGAGGCCAACTTCACGGAAGGCCGCGGCTTCGACCGTCAGGGGCTGGCCGCCACGCAGGCCCTCCAGCGGTCCCGCGCCGGGGCCTGCAACCCGCGGACGGAGCGTCGGCGGCATGCCCTCGCCCTGCCTGCCGGCGGGAGACCGATCGAGGCGTCGGTCTCGGCGCTGGCGTCCTTCCTGACCGACCCTGCGAGGGAGTTCCTGCGCAGCGCGGCAGGCGTGCGGCTCTGGGAGGGGCCGCACCTGCTGGACGAGATTCCGTTCATCCACGACGGGCTGGAGGCCTGGCAGCTGCGCGACCGTATGCTCGACGCCTTCCGCAGGGGTCTGAACCCAGAGCAGGTCGCCCGTCGCGAGTCCGAGCTGGAACTCCTGCCGCCGGGACTCATCGGGCGCCGCACCCTGGACAAGCCGCTCCAGGAGGTCGTCGCCCTGTGGAGGCAGGCCCACCCTATGTGGACGGCGTCCGTGGCGGACCACCGCGTCCACGTCGATCTGGGCGATGTGGCCATCACCGACACGCTTCGGACCCGGGGCGGACAGGTGGTTGACGTAACGGTGAGCGACGGCAGGCGGACCGAGGTACAGCCGTGGCTGACGCAACTGGCCCTCGCCGCCCAGGGCATCAGCGTGCCTGCGGTCGTCCATCGCCTGGACCGGCACTACTCGGATCGGTTCCCGTCCCAGGTGACGCTGCCTGCACCGGGCAGGGAAGCGGCCCAGGAGGTCCTGGCAGCGATCACCTCCGCGTTCACCCAGGGGCGGTCCCGTCTCATCCCGCTGCCACAGGACCTGGGCCTTGCCTTCGCCGAGCAACTTGCCGGTGGCGCATGGCAGCCCAAGCACTGGGAGGCGCCGGCCTCCGACTGGCGCGGCACGCTGTGGCGCCGATTCGGGCCGGCTTGGCGGCTGTTCTACGACGGTGTCCCCTCCGAGGTGTTCACGGACGCCGCCTCCGACCGCGATCCCGCACCGCCGTCCGGCCACCCCTCCGCCTTCGCCGCCTGGGCCTCCGCGATCTACCTGCCACTCGTCGGAGGTGCCGCGTGACGTTCAACCATCTCGCACCCCTGCGACGGCAGCCTCTGCTGCTGGAGGCCAGTGCCGGCACGGGCAAGACCTGGACCATCGCGTCGCTGACGGCCAGGTACCTGGCGGAGGACGGCGTCGGCATCGAGCATCTGCTGCTCATCACGTTCACCGACAAGGCCGCCAGGGAACTTCGGAGCCGCGTCTTCGAGAGGCTCATGCGGTCCGAGAGGGACCTGACTGCCTGGCTGGACGACGGCATCCAACCCGACGACGCAGTGTCCTCGTTGCTGTGCCTGGCCGATGCGCGGACTCGACGAGATCGGTTGCGCCGCGCCCTGGAGAATTTCGACCGGGCCACCGTCTCAACCATCCATTCCTTCTGCCGCTCGATGCTGAGGGACCTCGGCGTCCTCGGCGACTGGGACGTGGCCGAGGACGTGCTGACAACGCCCCGCACGCTCGTCGACCAGTGCGCCATCGACGTCTACCTCGCCCGGTACGGGCAATCCACGGAGGCACCGTTCCCTCCGAAGGAGGCCCTGCAGGTGGCGCGCGCCGCCTGTGGGTCGCCTCTGCCACTCAGCCCTGAGGCAGGAGAGGCGGCTGCGTTCTGCGACGAGGTACGGGCACGGTTCGCCACCCGCAAGCGAGCCCTCGGCGTCGTCACCTTCGACGACATGCCGGGGAGGCTGCAGCAGGTGCTCGCCTCCCCGGCGGTCGGCCGATCCGCCACATCCGCGCTCGCGGACCGGTTCCGTCTGGTCATGGTGGACGAGTTCCAGGACACCGACCCCATCCAGTGGGACCTGGTCCGGCGCGCCTTCATGGGGCCGGGACGGACCACGATCCTGATCGGAGACCCGAAGCAGTCGATCTACGGCTTCCGGAACGCCGACCTCGCGAGCTACCTCGAGGCCGCCGGGCAGGCCGAGAGGCAGACCCTCGACACCAACTTCCGATCCGACGCCGGGATCGTGGAGGCGGTGACCGAGTTGTTCGGCAACGTCGAGATGGGCGACCCCAGCATCCGGGTCACGCCAGTGCAGGCGACCCGCGTCTCCCGCTTCGCGATGCCCGGTGCCGACCAGCGCGTCCTCATCCGCCGGGCCGACGAGAAGGCGCTGCACGAGTCCACCGCCAACGCCGTCGCGCATGACCTGACCGCCGTCACGCAACGCCTGCTCCGGGAGGCAAGCATCGACAGCAGGCCCCTTCGCCCCGGCGATGTGGCAGTGCTGGTTCGCAGCGGCGCGATGGGTCGACAGCTGGTCGATGCGCTGCTCTCAGCCGGGATCCCCGCCACCTTCGCGGGCGACAACGACGTCCTCACCTCCCGCGCCGGGCGCGACTGGCTCGACCTTCTTCGGGCCATGGCGGCGCCGAGACGCTCGACCGTGGTCATGGCCGCGTGCACCGACCTCATCGGATCCGAGTTCACCGACCTGCTGGACGAGTCCGGGGACGCCTCGGAACAGGCGTTCTGGCTGGTGCGCAGGCTGGCGCAGGGCTTCGCGAACGGCGGAATCCCCCAAGTCCTGACCACGCTCGAATCGACCACCGGACTCCACGCCCGCGTGCTGTCACTGGCCGATGGCGAGCGGCGGCTCGCGGACCTGCTGCACGTCGCCGAACTGCTGGCGGGCATCGAGGCACGAGACCTCCAGCGTCTCCTCGACCTGTTGGACGAGGGCTCCCCCGATGCGGCACGGACTCCGGAGGACAGCCAGGGTCGGCTGGCGTCGGATTCCGAGGCGGTGCGTGTCATGACGATCCACGCCGCGAAGGGGCTCGAGTTCGGCGTCGTGCTGCTCCCTGAGGTCAGCAACCTGACCATCTTCCCGGGCCAACCCTTCCCCTATCTGCACCGGGGAACCCGGTGGCTTCACGTCGGGGGGAAGCTCGACCACCGCGACCCGACCCGGATCGAGTTCGAATGCCAGGCGCGCGACGAGGAACTCCGACTGCTGTACGTCGGCCTGACGCGCGCCAAGCACCTGGCCGTGGCGTGGCATGTGGAGGGCCGCAAGTCCGGACGCGGCCCTCTCACCGCGCTCCTGGCCAGGGACCGAACCGTCCCGGGGCTGGCACCCTCCTACAGCCGGGTCCCCGCAACCCCTCCCCTGGATCCGGCGCTGATCGGGATCACCAGTTTCGAGACCCCGCTCCCCATACCCGCACCCCGGCCCGCACCGCCCGGGCCACCACTGTCCGCCTCCACGTTCGGCAGGACGATCGACCAGACCTGGCGCCGCACGTCCTACTCGGGTCTGACCGCCGGCCTTCACGAAGGCGCAGCCCAGGGCGTCTCCGACGAACCGGAGACCGAACTGGCCCCGGTCCAGACCACACCGGGCGTGACGCCCTCGCCCATGGCGGGGCTGGGCGCGGGCACCAGGTTCGGGACGCTCGTGCACGCCGCGCTCGAACACCTCGACTGGACGCCGGCGAACCTGGAGACCTCCGCGATCGCGGTCAGCACCGAACTGGCACCACGGCACGGCCTCACCGGCACCGAGACGGAACTGCTGGCCAAGGCGTTGATGGCGACGTGCACGACACCGCTCGGGGCGATCGCCGAGGGCCGCGCGCTCACCGACTTCCCGCTCGCCCATCGTCTCAGCGAACTCGACTTCGACCTCCCGCTCGCGGATGCCGGCGCTCCCCGCACACTCGCGGATCTCGCTGACCTGATGGCCACCCACCTGGGCCCGGACGACCCCCTGGCAGGCTATCCTCGTCACCTCGCCGCGTCGGCCTCCGCCCCCCAGACGCTGAACGGATTCCTGACCGGTTCAATCGACGCAGTGCTCAGGACCGGGGCAGGCAGGTTCCTCGTCGTGGACTACAAGACCAATCGCTTCCGCACCGGCCCGGACGAGGAACTGACCGTGGAGCAGTACTCACCTGCAGCCATGGCGCAGGCGATGATCGTCGCGCACTACCCACTGCAGGCGCTCCTGTACTGTGTCGCCCTCCACAGGTATCTCTCCTGGAGGCTTCCCGGCTACGAGGTGGCGCGCGATCTCGGCGGCGTCGGCTACCTCTTCGTGCGTGGCATGGCCGGCCCCGGCACGCCCGTCATCGACGGAAGCACCTGCGGCGTGTTCAGCTGGTTTCCCCCGGCCGGCCTGGTGGTCGCCGCTTCCGACCTGCTGGCGGGGGCCCGATGAGCGCCGCCGAGGTGCCCGTGGCCGCCTCGGGACTGGTCCGGCAGTTCTGTGAGGCCGGGATGCTCCGGCCCGTCGACTTCCACCTCGGCCGGCGCATGTGCCAACTGGCGGGCGCCGACGATGAGCGGGTGGAGTTGGCGCTGGCCCTGACAGCCCGAGAGTTGCGTCTCGGATCGGTGTGCCTGGACGTCGCCTCCGCCCACCTCCTGACACCCGAGGCGGCAACCGACGACGGCGTCGCATCTCTGGTGTCGTCCGCACTCCCCTGGCCCGACCCCGCGGCCTGGCTGGAGGCCCTGGCAACCAGCCCGGCCGTGGCCGACGCCGAGGGGCCGGACAGGCCCTTCAGGCTGGTCGACGGACTGCTGTACCTCGACAGGTTCCACGCCGAGGAACGGTCAGTGGCCCTGGCCCTGCTGGGCCGCAGCTCGCTGCCGCCGCGGCAGGTGCCTCCGGAGGCCATGCGCGCCGCCCTCGGAACGCCCGGCTCCGATCCGCTGGACAGGCAGCAACAGGCCGTGGCCGCGGCGCTCACGAACGCCACCACGGTGATCACCGGCGGGCCCGGCACCGGGAAGACCACCATCGTGGCGCACATCCTGCGCGGGCTGTCAGATCCCGCGGCCCCACCGCTGGTCGCGCTGGCGGCACCCACGGGGAAGGCCGCCACGAGGCTGGAGACGTCGGTACGTGACGCGCTCGGGGACGCGCCCGGCCTTCGGCTGCTCAGCTCGACGCTCCACAAGCTCCTCGACATCGTCCCGGGCAGGGAGCGAAGGACGTTCACCCCCGAGAACCCGCTGCCGCACGATGTGGTGGTGGTCGACGAGACATCCATGGTGTCGCTGACGATGATGGCGTGGCTGTTGGAGGCCGTCGGCGACCGCACGCGGTTGATCCTCATCGGGGACCCCGACCAGCTCGAGTCCGTCGAGGCGGGCGCCGTCCTTTCCGACATCGCCGAGAGCCCCACCCTGGTCACGTCGCAGGCCGGCCCGGCCGTCGTGCGCCTCGATCGCAACTGGCGCAGCAACAAGGACATCAGCGCCCTGGCCGCCGCCATCAGGTCCGGCGATGCCACCAGGGGTCTCGAACTGCTGGCGGGTGGAGGCCCCTGCACGCTGACTCCGTTCACAGGCAGGGAGACGATCGAGGACTTCCCGGTGCTGCTTGACGACGTCCTTGCCACGGCCTCCGCGGTCAGGGCCGCGTCGCTCGCCGGCGACGGGGCGGGTGCGAACCGCCGTCTGGAGGCACATCGCATCCTCTGCGCCCACAGGGAGGGCCCCTTCGGGGTGGGCCGATGGGCCGCGGAGTCGCGCGGGTGGTTGGCGCGGCACCTCGACGGCTACGGCGGCCCCGGCCCGTGGGCGGGCCAGCCGCTGCTCATCACCCGTAGCGGGGACGCCGTCTCGAACGGGGACACGGGTGTGGTGGTCCTCCGACAGGGCCGTTTGGTGGCATGCATAGACCGGGCGAGTGGCCTGTTGTGGCGCGACCCGTCGGTACTCGACGACGTGGCCGACCTGCATGCCATGACCATCCACAAGTCACAGGGAAGCCAGTTCGACGCCGTCAGCGTGATCCTTCCCCCGGTCGGCTCACCCCTCCTCACCCGGCAACTGCTGTACACGGCGGTCACTCGCGCCAAGGATCGCGTCCGGCTCTACGGCACCGTCGAGGCGTTCGTGCAGGCGGTCGGGACGCCGGCCCGAAGGGCCAGCGGTCTCGGCCGCCACTGACAGCGGGTCCGACTACCGCCGAACCGCGGCGATTGCCGCGGCGACGGCGTCGATGTTGCCGCTGTTCAGCGCCGCCACGCACATGCGGCCGGCATTGGTGCCGTACACGCCGTGGTCGGCACGCAGCGCCTCCATCTGCTCCTTCGTCAGGCCCGAGTAGCTGAACATGCCCAGCTGGGTGGAGATGAAGTCCATGTCGTCGATTCCGTGTGCCCGAAGCCCCGCTACCAGTCGCGACCGCAGGTCCTTGATCCGGTCCCTCATCCCGGCCAGCTCAACCTCCCAGGCCGCCCTCAACTCGGGATCCTGCAGCACCGTGGCGACGAGTGCGGCGCCGTGGGTGGGGGGGTTCGAGTAGTTGGTGCGGATGCAGATCTTCACCTGGGACAGCACCCGCTTCGCGGTCTCCGAATCCGGCGACACGACGTGCAGGGCACCGACCCTCTCACCGTAGAGGCTGAAGGACTTCGAGAAGGATGTGGACACGAAGAAGGTCAGCCCAGCTGCGACGAACTTGCCGACGGCGGCGCCGTCCTCGACGATCCCGAAGCCGAAGCCCTGGTAGGCCATGTCGATCAGGGCAACGAGCCCGTTTTCGGCTACCGCCTCGACCACCTTGTCCCACTGCTCCCCGGTCAGGTCGTAGCCGGTCGGGTTGTGGCAGCACGCATGCAACACCACGATCGTGCCCGGGTCTGCAGCCGCGAGGTCCTCCAGCATCCCCTCGAAGTCCACGCCGTGCAGTTCCGGCGAATAGTACCGGTACTCCTCGACGGTGAACCCGGCCCGGGTGAACAGGGCACGGTGGTTCTCCCAGCTCGGGGAGGAGATCAGCACGGTCGCATCGGGATCGATGGTCTGGAGGAAGTCGGCAGCCACCTTCAGCGCCCCGGTGCCTCCGAGGGCCTGGACCGTGGTCACGCGGCCGGACGTCACCGCCTCCGAGCCTGCCCCGAACACGAGTTCCTTCGTGGCCGTGGTGTAGGCGGGAAGTCCGTCGATGCCGAGGTAGCCGTGCGGCCGGTGCTGCCTCGCCAGGCTGTCCTCCGCGGCCTTCACGGCCTCAAGCAGAGGCAGTCTGCCGTCCTCCCCCAGGTACACACCGACACCGAGGTTGACCTTGTCCGCACGCTGGTCCGCGTTGAACGCCTCGGTGAGTCCGAGGATTGGGTCGGCGGGGGCGAGCTCGACACGGTCGAGGATGGACATGGCATCACCTTTCTGCTGGTTGCGCACCTCAGACTACCGGCCGCGGACGCCGTGCCGCCTCACGTCTGGTCCTCGGCATGTACTAGGTTTCGTGGCATCCGGGAAGGGAGCGGGCATTGAACACCCACCACGCAGACACCGATCCAGGCAACCGCCGATTCCGGCCGTTCCTCCTGCTGAGCACGCGGCCGGAGGACGACGCCGCCGAGGGCGAGCGCGAGGCGGTGGCCAGGTTCGGTGGCCTCGGCCCCGGCGAGCTGGTTCAGTTCCGCGTCGAGCAGGCACCGCTTCCCGACCTCCGCTTGCAGGAGTACTCCGGAATCATCCTCGGGGGTGGTCCCTTCAACGCCAGTGACGAGATCAAGAGCGACCTGCAACTGCGGGTGGAGGCCGATCTGCGCCGTGTCCTGGACGACGTCCTGCGAGATGACTTCCCCTTCCTCGGCCTCTGCTACGGGGTCGGCACCGTCACGACCCATCTCGGCGGCACCGTCGATGCGACATTCGGCGAGCCTGTGGGTGCGATCGACGTCGATGTCACCCCGGAAGGCCTGCGCGACCCGATCCTTGCCGGTTCACCCTCGGTGCTGCGGGCCTTCGTCGGGCACAAGGAGGCTGTGGCCGCGCTGCCGCAGGGTGCGGTGCTGCTGGCCTCCGGCCGCGCATGCCCTGTGCAGATGTTCCGTGTGGGGGCCAACTGCTACGTGACCCAGTTCCACCCGGAACTCGACGGGCCCGGCATCGGCGCCCGGATCCAGATCTACCGCAACTTCGGATACTTCGCCCCCGAGGAGACCGACCGGCTGGTCGCGGACACCTCGAGGGAGGAGATCTCCCCCGAGGTGCACGCCATCATCCGGCGGTTCGTCGACCGGTATGCGACTCAGTCCAGATAATCGCGGAGGACCTGCGACCTGGACGGGTGGCGCAGCTTCGACATGGTCTTGGACTCGATCTGGCGGATGCGCTCGCGGGTGACTCCGTAGACCTTGCCGATCTCGTCCAAGGTCTTCGGCTGCCCGTCCGTGAGCCCGAAACGCATCGACACGACGCCGGCCTCGCGCTCGCTCAACGTGTCCAGGACATCGTTCAGCTGCTCCTGCAGGAGTGTGAAGTTGACGGCGTCCGCAGGCACGACAGCCTCGGAGTCCTCGATCAGGTCACCGAACTCGGAGTCGCCGTCCTCGCCGAGCGGTGTGTGCAACGAGATCGGCTCGCGCCCGTACTTCTGGACCTCGACGACCTTCTCCGGCGTCATGTCCAACTCGCGGGCCAACTCCTCCGGGGTGGGTTCGCGTCCGAGGTCCTGAAGCATCTGGCGCTGCACACGGGCAAGCTTGTTGATGACCTCGACCATGTGCACGGGGATGCGGATGGTCCGGGCCTGGTCTGCCATGGCTCGCGTGATGGCCTGCTTGATCCACCAGGTCGCATACGTGGAGAACTTGAAGCCCTTCGTGTAGTCGAACTTCTCGACGGCGCGGATCAGACCCAGATTGCCCTCCTGGATCAGATCCAGGAACAGCATCCCGCGTCCCGTGTAGCGCTTCGCCAGCGAGACCACAAGGCGTAGGTTCGCCTCCAGCAGGTGGTTCTTCGCCCTGCGTCCGTCTTCGGAGATCCACAGGTAGTCGTCAAGGTCGTCGACACCGACCGGGTTCTCGTGGTCGCCGAGACGTTCCTCGGCGAACAGTCCCGCCTCGATCCGCTTGGCGAGTTCGACCTCCTCCACGGCATTCAGGAGTGCAACCTTGCCGATCTGCTTCAGGTAGTCCTTGACGGGATCCGCCGTCGCGCCCGCGGACACCACCTGCTGCTCCGGTTCATCGGCGTCATCGGAGTCCTTGAGGGCGAAACCTTCGTCCTCGGACAGTTCCTGGGCGAGGGTCTCCTCCTTCTCCTCCTCGAACTCGGTGTCGTCCACCTCGTCGAGCGAGCGCTTCTTCCCCCCCACGGTCAGGACCATGTCGTCGCCATCGCGCTTGAACTCGACCTCTACCTCCCCGGTGGTCAGCTCCTCGATCGTGGGCTCATCCGTGACCAACTCGTTCAGATCGACCTCGAGGTCCTCCTCGATAGCCTCCTGCTTGGCGGGAGCCGCCTTCGCTGCGGGGGTCCGCCTGGCAGTGCTCGTCGCTCTCGTCGAGCTCTTCGCCGCTGTAGTCGGGGCCTTCGCCGCTGTGGTCGGGGCCTTCGCCGCTGCCGTCGAGGCCTTGGCAGCGGGCTGCTTGGCTGTGGAGGCCCGGGCGCTGCGCGCGGCGGGCTTCTTCGGATCCTGGGCATCGGTGCCCGTCTCAGGCTTGGCGGGCACCACCGCGGCCGTCTTCCGAGTGCGCGGCGCCTTTGCGGGGGCCTGTTCCTGACTCGATCCAGCAGTCACAACGTTCCTCTCGGGGAATCCGGTTTTCGGGCACGCAACGACCCGTGGCAGTCAAGGGACGTCGCTGATCAATCTTTCCACGCGATCACCCGCTACTCAAACGCCCAAGTCAGGGTTCCCACCCTCCGCGGACCCGGATGCATCAGACCACGGTCTGATTTTCCCTTGGGGCGAACGCGAACATGGAACCAACGCCTGCCCGGTTGCGTTGTGATGGGTGAGACGCGAGAAAGGGATGTGTCTGATGATCTCCACCGCTCGAACCCGAAGCACCGACGGCATCGATGGCAAGGATGCTGTCGGACTCTACCTTGACTCCATTGCCAAGACCCCGCTGCTGAACGCCGCCGACGAGGTCGAACTCGCCCGGGCGATCGAGGCGGGCCTGTTCGCCGAACAGATCCTGGCCGGCGCCGTCGACTCCCCCACCGATGCAACGACCGAGGAGCTTGAGACAGTCGTCACCGAGGGCCAGTTGGCCATGCAACGCTTCATCAAGGCCAACCTCAGGCTTGTGGTGTCCGTGGCCAGGAAGTACGGAAGGGCCCAGATGCCGCTGCTCGACCTGGTCCAGGAGGGCAATACCGGCCTGATCCGCGCGGTCGAGAAGTTCGACTACGTCAAGGGATTCAAGTTCTCGACCTACGCCACCTGGTGGGTCCGGCAGGCCATCTCCCGTGGCATCGCCCAGCAGGGCCGCATCGTACGGCTGCCCGTGCATGTCGCGGAGCAGGTCAACCAGGTCTCCGCCGTCCGCCGGAACCTGGAGCGCCAGCTGGGTCGCGACCCCGAACTGTTCGAGATCGCAGCCGAGCTGGACATCACCGAGGACCGCGTGGTCGACCTCCTGCGTTACTCCCGTGACCATGTCTCCCTCGACGCCCCGGTCGAGGCCGACGGTGACACTGCGCTCGGTGACCTCATCGCACGCGAGACCGCGCCCGGCCCGGACGAGATGGTCCTGGACGCCGAGGAGCGTGCTCGGCTCGACGGGATGCTGTCCGGGCTGGATGAGCGCTCGGCCGATGTGGTGCGACGCCGCTACGGGCTGATCGACGGCAGGCAGGCCAAGCTTGCCGACATCGGCCTGCACTGGGGAATCACCGCCGAACGCGTGCGACAGATCGAGCGCATGGCGCTGGCCAAGATGCGCGAGGCGACGACAGCCGCCGCCTGACCGACGACACCGCGCCACCAGTCGGGCGACGAACGCGGCAGGAGGGCCTCATACGATGCGTATGAGGCCCTCCTGCGCGCATGAAGCGACCAACAGGCCGTCCTGGAAGAGGTTGCCCGTGCAGAACCCGCGCGCATCCGCCGTCGAGGGCGACACCATGTCGTAGAGCAGCCACTCATCTGCCCGGAAGGGACGATGGAACCACATGGCATGGTCGATCGAGGCGGCCTGGATCTCCGACGACATGAGCACCAGACGGTGCTGCACGGTGGACACGCTGAGCAAGGTGATGTCGGACAGGTACGCGGCCACCGCTGCATGGAGGTGCGGGTCCTCGTCCAACCCGGTCTGCGTACGCACCCAGGCCCGCATCGTGCCACCGCCCGGACTCGGAGCAGGAGCACTCGCGAGACGGACGTCGAGGGCATCCCACTCGGAGAGGCTGACGATCGGTGAACCGAACTGCTCCTCCAGGTAGCCACGAAGCGACGGTGACTCCTCCGGGGGGCGCACGTCAGAGGGCGGCACGGCCGAGTGCTCCAGCCCACGCTCGGGCTGCTGGAAGCTGCAGTTCAGCTGGAAGATCTCGCTGTCATGCTGCCGGGTCACGACGCGGCGGGCGCTGAACGTGCGCCCGTTGCGGAGGTCCTCCACCTCGAACCGCAGTGGCGCATCCGGGCGCCCCGGCCTCAGGAAGTAGGCATGCAGCGAGTGGAGGCGCCGCTGTTGTGGCACCGTGCGCATCGCCGCCCACAGCGACTGCGCGAGCACCTGGCCACCGAACAACCGCTGGAAGTAGGTGTCCGGCTGCGGGCCGCGGAACTTGAGTTCTGAGACCTGCACGATGTCGAACAGCGCGACGAGGTCCTCGACGTTGCTTGGCACCCCGACATCATGTCACCATCACGCGGTGCCCGTCCGGGCGTTCGTGATGGCCTGCCGGATACGTTTTGCGGACACGGGGACGGCCGCCCGGACCTCCTGCGCGAACAGGCTGATCCTCAACTCCTCGATCAGGAACGCAATCTCCTCGACTGCGGGCCGCAGCGGGCCCTCGGGCTGTTCGTCGCACAGGTCGGCGAAGAGGCGCTCAATCGGCTCGACCTCGGTCCGGGAACGCTGGTCGCGCACAGGGTTGCGCGCCGCCGAGTCCAGCCGGACCAGCATCGCCCTGAGATAGGCGGGGAGCCGCGAGAACCAGGGGTCCGGCGTGGCGGAGATGAAGTTGCGGAAGGTCAGGTTGGCCAACTGTTCGGACACGTCCACGCGGACCGGGTCGTCGACGTCCAGGGCGGCAAGTGCGGCAACCACCTCGGCCTGGATCGCCAGCGTCCTGGCGGCGACGTGTACTGCCTCCTGCGTGGCCCGGGCGCAGTCGACGCGGACCAGGTCCGCGACACGCCGGTAGGACTGCTCGTCGCGGACCCCCTCCGCACCACCGTGGCGGGCCAGCAGCTGGCCGCTCGCCTTCAGCCAGGCGTCGGCGAGCAGATCCGGAACGGAGGCGTAGGCGCTGGCGCCGAGCGCGAGCTTCTCCGTGTTCGACAGGTGCGCCACAACCGAGCGCACGGGCGAGGGGTTGGTGAGCGTCAGCAGCCTGCGCGCGCCGAGCGCGTGCTCGAGGGCGGCCCGAGCGGCGGTGTCGGCCACCGAGACGCCGACCGTGGACCGCTCGTCCGTCAGCCCGGGAAAACCGACGACCCCGGCCCCGAGCTCGATGGTGGTGGGGATGGCCCCGAACGTCCAGTCCGTCTGGCCGGTGGCCACCAGGCGCCGCGCGGATCGGTTCAGTCGCTCCCTCACCTTCGGGGCCAACTGCCGGCGCAATGCGTCGAGGTCGCCGCCCCTTGCCACCTCCCGCCCCTTGTCGA
The DNA here is from genome assembly GCA_039811745.1 of Arachnia sp. Classification (GTDB taxonomy): domain Bacteria; phylum Actinomycetota; class Actinomycetes; order Propionibacteriales; family Propionibacteriaceae; genus Arachnia. The sequence goes on along the minus strand of JBDHZH010000004.1, from coordinate 55,442 downwards.
CGACGGTGAACGTCGGTCGCAGGTGCGCATCGACGGCTTCGGGCTGCCAGTCCTCCGGCTCGATGCGCTCCCCCGTCAGTGCCTGCAACGCCCTCCCCAACGCCCCGGTGAGGGTCTCCCCCTCCGACGGGTGTTGCGCAAGCCAAGCCAGCGCCCTGGCCGACCAGTCGGGCGCTGGGACGAAACGCGTCCGGATCCGTTTCGGGAGCGTGCGCAGCAGGGCGGTGGCCAACTCGGAGCGCAGCCCCGGCACCTGCCAGGTGAACGGGGCGGACTCCAGCTGGTGCACAAGGACGAGTGGCACCTCGATGACGACCCCATCCGTGCCCGTCCCCGGTTCGTAGACGTAGCGCACCGGCAGCGTGTGCCCGTCCACCGACCAACGATTGGGGAAGTCGGACACCCGCAACTCGTCGATGCGCGTGATGCAGTCGGCCGGGGTGAGCCTGAGGGCAGCATCGTCGGTGAGTCCCCGCACCCACTTGTCGAACGTGGCGCCCGACAGGACCTCCGGTGGCAGGCGCGAGTCGTAGAAGTCGAAGAGCTGGTCGTCGCTGATCAGGAGGTCCGGACGGCGCATGCGGTCCGTGAGCTCGGTGGCCTCGCCGAGCGCGAATCGATTGGCGACAACCACCGGCTGCCTGGTCTCCCACTCCCCCTCCACGAGGGCACTCCTGATGAAGATCTCGCGGGCCTCATCCGGATGCTGTGCGGCGTAGTTGACGCGCCGACCCGAGACCAGCGGCACACCGAACAACGAGACGGTCTCGCTCGCCACCACGGTCCCGGTGCGTTGCTGCCAGTGCGGCTCGGACAGCGTCCGCGTGACGACATGCGCACCCACCGACTCCACCCACTCCGGCTGGACCGCCGCGACGGTGCGCGCCCAGAGCCTGCTCGTCTCGACCAGTTCGTATGCGACAACCAGCGGCGGCGTCGACCTTGCAAGGGCGGAACCCGGCTGGATCGCGAACCTCGCACCCCGGGCCCCCTGGTACTCGGTGAGCTGCTTCCTGCGGTTCTTCTGGGGCTTGCCACCGGACGGCTCGGTCTCGGCGAGGCCGATGTTCGAGAGCAATCCCGACAGCAGGGAGGTCAGCACCTCTGGCATGCCGCCCGACTTCGGCTCACCGAGATCCAGTTCGCGGCAGGTCTCTCGGATCTGCGAAACGAGGTCCTCCCATTCCCGGAACCTGACGAAGTGCAGGTACTCGTCCCTGCACAGGCGGCGGAAGGCGTTGCCGGACAGGCGTTTGCGTTGGAGCCGAAGATACTGCCACAGGTTCAGCATCGCCTCGAAGTCGCCGCCCTCAAGCGTCGCCTTCGTCGGCTTCTCGACACGCGTGCCGGTGTGGACGGTGTGCCGCAGCGGCGCGTCGGAGCGCGACCCGGGCCCGACGCCCTGCTCCGGGATCCCCTGCTGGAATCGACGGTGCAGCTCGTCGGCAGCCTGCTGGCGGTCTGCGGGACGTTCCCGGATGTCCGGCACCGTCAGACCGGCCACCAGCACCTGCACCTGCCCCAGGCAGCCACGGCGGGAACCCTCCAGCAGCATCCGACCGAGCCGCGGATCCACCGGCATCTGCGCCAGTGCACGTCCAGTGCGTGTGAGGCGCACGTGCTCATGCCGCCTCCGCGGTGAGATCGCCCCGAGCTCGGCCAGGACGCGAAGTCCGTCATTGATCTGAGACGTGACGGGTGCCTCCACGAACGGGAAGGACTCGACGTCGCCGAGGCCCGCCTGGGCCATCAGGAGGATCACCGTCGCGAGGTTCGTCCTCAGGATCTCCGGTTCGGTGAACTCCGGCCGGGAGGCATAGTCCTCCTCCGAGTACAGCCGGATCGCGATCCCGGGGCCCAGACGTCCGCACCTGCCCGCTCGCTGGTTGGCACTGGCCCGCGACACCGGCTCGATCGGCAGCCGCTGCACCTTGGTGCGGGCCGAGTAGCGCGAGATGCGCGCGAGCCCTGCGTCGATGACGTAGCGGATCCCGGGGACGGTGATGGACGTCTCTGCGACGTTGGTGGCGAGCACGATGCGGCGCCTGCTGTGGGTCTGGAAGACGCGCTGCTGCTCGGCGGCCGACAGCCGGGCGTAGAGGGGGAGCACCTCCCAGCCGAGGTCCAGGCCCTCGACCGCCTCCGCGGCGTCACGGATCTCCCGTTCACCGGTGAGGAAACACAACACGTCACCGCCACCCGGCTCAGTGGCTATCTCCGTCACGGCCTCGACGAGCGCATCCAGTTCGTCCTGGTCGTCCCTTGGGGGCCGGTGCCTGACCTCCACGGGGTACGTCCGCCCGGACACCTCCACGATCGGGGCGCCATCGAAATGATCGGAGAAGCGTGCGGTGTCGATCGTCGCCGACGTGACGATGACGCGGAGGTCCGGACGACGTCGCAGCAGTTGCTTCAGGTAGCCGAGCAGGAAGTCGATGTTGAGGCTGCGTTCGTGCGCCTCGTCGATGATGATGGTGTCGTATCTGCGAAGGTCCCTGTCATGGGTCAGTTCGCTGAGGAGGATGCCGTCGGTCATGACCTTGATGCGCGTCTGGCGTGTCGCCCGGCGTGCGAACCGCACCTGGTAGCCGACGAACTCGCCGAGTTCGGTGCCGCACTCCTGCGCGATGCGCTCCGCCACCGTGCGCGCCGCGATCCGCCGCGGCTGCGTGTGTGCGATCCGTTCGCGGCCGGCCATGAGGCAGATCTTCGGCAGCTGGGTGGTCTTGCCCGAGCCCGTCTCCCCCGCGACGACCACCACCTGGTGCTCGCGGATCAGCGCGGCGATCCGAGGCGCCTCGGGCGTGATCGGAAGGGCCGGATCGAACTCCAGGCGAGGTTGTTGTCCTTGGGTCAACGGTCAGTTGCGGATGAGCAGTGGGCAGGCTGCGTGAGCCATCAGTCCGCGGAGCAGGCCGCCGAGGCCGAATCCCGGTAGGGTCCCGGCGCTCTTCCCCACCACCAGCATGTCGTAGCCGGCAGATCGGTTGACGAGTTCGTTGATGGGGGCACCTGCGGTGACGTCCACGCGGTAGTTCACGTCCGGGTACTGCTTGCCGACCTGCTTGGCCACGGCCTTGATCCCGCCGCGGGTGAAGCGGATCTGCTCCTCCAACTCGTCCGGGGACAGCTTCGCAGCGAACAGGCCGACCGGCGGCTGGATGACATGGACGATCTCGAGGATCGCCTTGCGCCTGTTGGCGAAGTGGAACGCCGTCTCGAGCACTTCCTGGTTGCCGGGCGTCGCGTTGATGCCGACACCGACCACGCCGTGACTGCCGATCGGCTTCGGAGTGGATGCCGCCGAGATCACGACGACCGGGCAACTGGCGTTCGCGACCACCGAGACGCTCGTGGAACCGACGAACATGCGCTCCAGCCCAGACACCGAGCGTCTACCCACGATGATCAACTCGGCTACCTCGCTGAGACGTCCGAGCACGCCCCCCGGGGATCCGAGGACGACCTCCGTGCGGACCCGGTCCTCCGGCAGTCCCATCTCCAGCGCCACACCCCGCGCCTGCTCGTTGGCTGTCGCCCCGGCATTCTGCAGCACCTCGGGGTCGTAGACGACGCCCCATGCACCGGCGAGCATGGCGTCGTCCACCGCATGGACCAGCAGGAGGTCGTCGCCGGTCTCCAATGCTGTGCCGCTCCCGAACCTGACGGCCCGCAGCCCGTCCTCACTGCCGTCCACTCCGACGACGATGAGCGGGTTCTTGTTCTCGGTCATGGTCCCTGCTCCTGTCCCACCGATGTTGCCGACCGGCCCCCGACCTGCCGTGATACCGATGCGCCCATCCTATCCGGGGAACGTGGTCCGTCCGCCCAAACGGGAGGCAAGTTCGTCGTCGATCCCGTCCGCCACGGCGGAGAGCGCCTCGAGTGACTGCGCCAGGTGGGACGGCACGAACGGCTGCGCGAACACCGAGATCTGCACGAAGACGCGGTCCCTGTGGAGCGCGAAGCGGCAGAACCGGGCCTCGGTGTTCAGGTCGTTCAGCACCTCGCACGCCCGTGATCGACCGGACACGTCGTGCACCAGTGCGGCGAACAGAAGGACCTCGCGGAAGTCGGGCGTGGTGCGCAGGAAGACGACGGTGGAGCCCACCCGCAGCGCCACGTCGCCGTCCTCGTCACGCAGGGGCGGATGCCCGAACAGCCTCGTCAGCTCCGCGTCGACGGCCGCGTCCAGTTCCTGCCGGCTTCCCGGGCTGATGACCCCCGCCGTCCCGGTGTCGGCGAGCAGGGCGTCGGGGACGGGCTCGCCCCGGAGCAGTTCCGCTAGTTGGTCGGGCTCCAGGAACACCGGGTGGAGGACACCCAGTACATCCGCCAGGGTCCTGGTTATGATGCTCGCCAGTTCGGGGCTGTGCTCCTGGTCCCGTTCGAGCCTGCTCGGGCCGTCCGGCTCCGGAATCCAGCCCAGATCGGCCAGCGCAGGGGTTCTAACGCCCTGAAGCGACGCCTCGACCACGCCCGGCCGGACCACGGAGAACCGAATGACGGGCGCCACGTCCGTGGTCCACCCACTGGCGGCGACCGAAATGGTCAGGTCCGCGCTCGCATCCATGACGGACAAGACCTCGTCCAGCCGGTTCGTGAATGTCTCCCACGCCGCCGTCGTCGACCGGTCCAGGTCGAAATCGTCGATCTCGGCCATGCCCTCTCCTGCCTCTCGTGCCAGAGTCAACCTAGCAAAGCCTGTCCGCGGAACCAGATGACTGGTGGGTTGCCGAATGCCTGTCCTAGACTGGCGGCCGGATTGGAGGCACCCGACTTGGACCCGAAGCACTGGCAGCTCCCACTGGGCCTGACCATCTCGATCCTCTTCTGCATCGTGATGCTGCGCGCGGGTGGCACGTACGCGCTCGGCCGAGGCATCGCCGCGGGGACCGCGCGGACCCGCTGGCGCAGGCTGCTCGGCACCAAGGCCTACCGCGTCGCCTCGGCCTGGCTCGACCGCTGGGGCCCGCTGGCCGTCTCGTTCTCGTTCCTGACCGTCGGTCTTCAGACCATGATCAACGTGGGTGCAGGGGTGGGGCGTATGCCGCTGCGCCGCTACCTGCCGGCGCTGGTGCTGGGATCGCTGATGTGGGCCGTCATGTACGGCACCGTCGGCTTCATCGGCTTCGTCGCGATCGCGCGGCTGTGGGCCTATAGCCCAGTACTGACCATCTCGGTCGTTGCGCTCGCGGTCATCGCCATCCTGTTCGTGTTCTGGCGCCGCCCCGCCAAGAACCCGCCGGCACCACTGGAGACGCTGGCCACCCCCTGATATGGCAACCGCCGGCCTCCGCGTCAGCCGTCGAACCGGCGCGCCGCTCCCTTGTCCGCGGACTGCGCCAAGGCCCCGAAGATCCTCAGGGCGGTGGAGACCTGACGCTCACGGCCCTTCGGCCGCCACCCGTCGGCCTCGGCCGCGGCGCGACGGGCTGCCAGCGTCTCGTCGTCGACGTTCAGTTGGAGCGTCCGGTTCGGGATGGAGATGGTGATCTCATCCCCGTCCTCGACCAGCGCGATCGGGCCCCCGGAGGCCGCCTCGGGCGAGACGTGACCGATGGACAACCCCGAGGAGCCGCCCGAGAACCGGCCGTCGGTGATCAGAGCGCACTGGGGTCCCAGCCCGAGCGCCTTCAGGTAAGACGTCGGGTACAGCATCTCCTGCATGCCGGGCCCGCCCTTGGGACCCTCGTAGCGGACGATGACGATGTCGCCGGGGACGATCCGCTTTCCGAGGATCGCCTCGACGGCGGCCTCCTGCGACTCGGTGACCACCGCGCGTCCGGTGAACTCCCACTGGTGTTCGGGCACGCCAGCGGTCTTGACGATGGCGCCATCGGGCGCGAGGTTGCCGTAGAGCACCGCCAGGCCACCGTCCGTGGTGTAAGGGGTCGCGACGGAGCGGATGCAGCCGGCCTCGGCGTCTGTGTCGAGGCTCTCCCAGCGGTTGGTCGACGAGAACGCCTCGGTGGTGCGCACCCCGCCCGGCGCGGCGTGGAACAGCTCGATCGCGTACTGCGACGGGCTGCCACCGCGGATGTCCCACTCGGCGAGCCAGGAATCCAGGTCGGGCGCATGGACGGCGTGCACTGCGTCGTCGAGCTTGCCGCCGCGGTGCAGCTCTCCGAGGATGGCCGGGATCCCGCCGGCGCGGTGGACGTCCTCCATGTAGTAGTGATCGGAGTTGGGCGCGACCTTCGCCAGGCAGGGCGTGACGCGGCTGATGGCGTCGATGTCGTGCTGGTCGAAGTCGACGCCTGCCTCCTGGGCCGCGGCGAGCAGGTGCAGGACGGTGTTGGTGGAGCCGCCCATCGCCACGTCGAGGCGCATCGCGTTGGAGAAGGCGGCCTTGGTTGCGATGGACTTGGGCAGCACGGAGGCGTCGTCCTCGTCATACCAGCGGCGGGCGAGCTCGACGACGAGCCGGCCCGCGTTCAGGAACAGGTTGCGGCGCGCGGCGGAGGTGGCCAGCGTGGAGCCGTTCCCGGGCAGTGCCAGGCCGATGGCCTCCAGCAGGCAGTTCATGGAGTTGGCGGTGAACATGCCGGAGCAGGAACCGCAGGTGGGGCAGGCGTTGGCCTCGATCCGGTACAGCTCGTCGTCGGAGACGTTGGGGTCCACCGCGGACACCATCGCATCCACCAGGTCCAATGACGTGAGCGCGGTCCCGTCCTTGATGACGGCCTTGCCCGCCTCCATCGGGCCACCGGAGACGAAGACCGTGGGGATGTTCAGCCGCAGCGCCGCCAGGAACATGCCAGGCGTGATCTTGTCGCAGTTGGAGATGCACACCAGCGCGTCGGCGCAGTGGGCGTTGACCATGTACTCGATGGAATCCGCGATCAGCTCCCGGCTGGGCAGCGAGTACAGCATGCCGCCATGGCCCATGGCGATGCCGTCGTCGACGGCGATGGTGTTGAACTCGCGGCCCACTCCCCCGGCCTCGGCGACGGCCTCGCTGACGAGCCTGCCAATGTCGCGCAGGTGCACGTGTCCGGGCACGAACTGCGTGAACGAGTTCGCGACGGCGACGATGGGCTTGCCGAAGTCCGACTCGGTCATGCCGGTGGCGCGCCACAGCGCCCTCGCTCCGGCCATGTTGCGGCCGTGGGTGGTGGTTCGGGAACGCAGTTGCGGCATGGCGGTCTCCTCTTGTTGTGCGCGGCCCAAACACTAGCCGGTGACGCCCGGAGGCTGGGAACCGCGAGCGGCGCAGTCCGGTTCGCGGACCACGCGGCTCAGGCAGCCCCGGACCCCTCGGCAGCCACCGCCGGGACGGGCGCGGGGTGGCCGACCCGTCGCAGGGCCAGCGGCAGGGCGACCCCGGCCACGGCCAGGGCTCCCATGACGCTGAACGCGAGCCGGAAGTTGCCGGCGTCGCCGACCAGCCCGGAGGCGAGCAGCGGGCCGAGCACGCCGGAGAGGGACCAGCCGATCAGCATCAGCCCGTAGATGGCCCCGGCGTGCGTCAGCCCGAAGAACTGGCCCGCCGCGGCCGGCAGGGTCCCGAACGCGCCGCCGTAGCAGAGGTACACCACCGCGGCCAGCGCGAGGAACCCGGCCCCGGCAGTGTGCGGGAGCAGGATCAGCGAGGCGCCGAGCAGCAGAAGGATGGCCATGAGCGCGGGCAGGGGTCCGACCCGCTGCGTGATCGCGGCCCACACGATCCGGCCGGCCCCGTTGAACAGCGCCAGTGCGCCGACGATCGTCGCCGCGGCCGCGACGTCGAAGCCGCCCACCTCAACCGACGCCTGGGCCATCATCGACACCAGCGAGATGCCGGCGGCCACGGCCAGCGCGAGCGATGCGGTGAGCAGGTACCACTGCCTCGTCCGCAGCGCGCCCGCGACGGTGAAATCGCCCGACGCTGCCGCCACCTTGTCGGGAGCCGACGGCGGGCGGAACATCAGCAGCGACCCGAGCACGCCGGAGGCCAGGTACCCGAGCCCGAGCGGCAGGAACGCCGCCGCTGGCGTCTCGGGCGTGCGAGCCAGCAGCGACTGCGCAACCGGGGAGGTCAGCGTCGCGCCGAATCCGAAGCCGCCGACCGCAATGCCGGTGACCAGAGCCCGCTTGGTGGGGAACCACTTCTGCAGCAGGGCGATCGGGACGATGTAGGCCATGCCCAGCCCGAATCCGCCGATCACCCCGTAGCCCAGCACCAGCAGCCAGAAGTCGTCGGCGCCCCTGGCCATGGAGGCGAGCATGATCCCCAGTGAGTAGACGACGGCACCCGCCAACGCCACGACGCGCGGGCTGCTCCTGTCCTGCAGCCGACCGCCGATCGAGGTGCCGACGAAGATCATGCCGATCGCCACCTCGAACGGAACCGACGCCGCCACCGGGCTGAGCCCCATCGCCTCCGGGGCCTGCAGCGCGCGCCCGAACAGGCTCCACGCGTACACACCCCCGATCACGAGCTGGATCAAGACGCCACCGATCAGGGCAAGGAAACGCACGGGACAAGATTCTGCCTCATGGCCGCTCCCCCAACGCAGGCGGGGTCCGCTCACCAGCGCAGCGAACCGCCCCCACCGCCCGTCGCGCAACGCATCCGAGGGATGGGGAGGCCATCCGACGCTGGTCGAGTAGCGCGTCCGAGGTACGAGGACACGCGTGTCGAGACCTCGCAACCGTCCCCGCGAGCCCAACTGGGTCTCGACACGGTCGCCGGGCGACCTACTCGACCAACGTGGGTTGAGTCAGGCCAGGTCGATCCAGCGGGACTCCATGGGCTCGAGGTCGAGTTCCAGGGTGGTGACGTCGCCATCGGCGGCCAGGCCCGCGGCACGGCCGGCGATTGTGGTGGCAGCGGCGTCGTGGGAGTTGTTCATAACGAACGCCTTGCCGGCATTCGGGAACACGGCCACCTCGACGTCTGGGTTGGTGCTGGTCCAGTGGGACGCGTAGTCGTCCTCGCGGCCGGCGGCCCAGTAGATCGCACGGTGCAGCAGCCGGGTGTTGTCGGTGCTGTACGGCAGGCCGGCGACGTATACGGCCCGGCCCGCTCCGGCCTGGCGGGCGGCCAGATCGACCGACTTGCCGTCGAGCTGCAGGATCTGGGTGGCGCCGTCGACGGCGAAGATGTCGCCCGCGCCCTCGCCGACGTCGACCCTGCCGCGCAGGTCCGCGGTGATGAAGTGGTCGGCGTTCTCGACCGGGTAGCGGTCGGTGGACTGGGACCAGCCGATCTCCTTGTCGACGCCGAGCACGTCGGACAGCTGGAACACCGCCCCATTGGCGATGGCGGCCGTGGGCTCGCCGATGCCGATCAGGCCACCGCCGGCGGCGACGTGCGCCCGAAACGCCGTGGCCAGGTCGGCATCCAGCCACTCGTCGGCGCCTGAGAAGGCCGTGTTGGCGTTACCGACGTTGAGGGCGACGTCGACGCCCGCCAGCGAGCCGGCGCGCACGTCGTCGAAGCTCATCCACTCCACGTCGAACGGCAGGCCGGAGAGGGCCTCGATGACGCCGAGGTAGGAGTAGATCTGCTTGTACCACAGCGCGTGGGCGACCATGTGGGTCTGCCAGGTGCGAAGGCTGCCCCAGGCGTTGACGATCGCGACCCGGATGGGGGCGTGCTCCGGGCGCTGGCCCTTGCCGACCTCGTGGATGGAGCGGAACTCGTTGCAGATCTGCTCCACGCGGGCGATGAACTCGGGGAACTTGACGGCCAGGGACAGGTAGCCGCCGTAGCCGATGCGGTCCAGCGGCTTGCGCGCGATGGCTCGGCGGGCGCACAGCCAGGACTCGTTGGCCTCGGTCAGCGGGTCGCCGCCCGGCTTGAACACGTCGGGGAAGAAGTACGGCAGGAACCGGCCCTCGGAGTAGCGGATGCCGGGGATGTCGGAGATCATGCGACAGGTGGCGCCGGAGCCGACGGAGCCGACGACGGCGTCCATGCCGGTCTCCGCGAAGTACTTGCCGTAGGGCTCGCTGCCCATCCACGTGTCGCCGAGGAACATCATGGCTTCCTTGCCGGCCTCGTGGACTATGTCGACCAGCGCCTTGATGCGGCCGCACACGAAGCGGGACTGGAAGTCGATCCAGTCGCGGTAGGTCTTCGTCGGCGGGCGGAACGGCGAGTTGTAGTAGCCCTGGTCGACGAAGTCCTCGGGACGAAGCCGGTAGCCGTACTCTGCCTCGAACGCCTCGATCGCCAGCGGCGAGACGGAGGCGGAGTAGCCGAACCAGTCGACGAACTTCTCCTTCTGGAGGTCGTTGAACACCAGCGTGAAGTGGTAGAAGAACGTCGTGAAACGCACGACGTTCACCTCGGGCCGGTCCGCGCACCACTGGCGCAGCGAGTCCTGCATGAACTGCCAGGCCTCGGGGTGGCGTGCGTCGTAGCCGATCTCACGCACCCGGGTCGGGTCGTTTTGCCAGTCGTTGGTGATGTAGTTGTACATCTGCGTGGAGTCCCACGCCTGCCAGGCCAGGAAGTTCACGGTGTAGACGTGGTGCGGGGCGGGCTCCTCAATCGTGACGACGTTGCCGTCCTCGCTCACAAACCAGCCGTCGACGTCGACGACCTCACCTGTGGTGCGGTCGATGACCTCCCACCAGCGCTTGACGTCGCCGAGGTCCGGCTGCACCTGCAAGGTGAGGTAGCCGGTCATGATGTCGATCTGCAAGGCACCCGCGGCCGGTGCGGCGACGCGCTCGCTCATCAGGTAGAACCTGGGCCGCGCGTCCAGGTGCGCCAGCGCGAACTCCTGGTTGCCGCGGGCCGGGAAGTAGGTCTCGTAGACCTTCACCCCGAGCTGGGGCGTGATCTCCGGCAGCCATGTGCCGTCCGAGTTGCGGACGGCGTCGGCGCCGAGACGGGCGAGGATTCCGGGAAGCTGGTCGTCCATCCCCTGCTCGATGGGGAGGGTGACGCGGCCGGTCGAGGTCATGGCAGTCCTTTGTCGTGAAGAGTCCGTGGGCCTGCCCCCGATTCTGCCCCCGACCGACGGCGGCGTCACACCAAGGTGGCACCACGCGCAACCCGGACGCCCATTTGGCCTCAGGACGTTCCGGCGAGGCCTTCCAGATGCCGGGCCGACGGGGTCTTCGCCAGCGCGGCCCTGATCACGGGAGCTGCATCTGCTCCGAGGGCGGTCATGAAGCCCCGCACCAGAAGCGCGGGCAGCCTGGCAGCGAATCCCGAGGCACCGCTCTCCACCATCACGCCGACGGCACCTGCAGCCTCCGCAGCAGCCTTGGCGACGACCTGGGTCCGCTCCATGTGCTTGGTGCCGAACAGGGTCGTCGCGTACCGCGCATCCGTCATGCAGGTCTGGAAGTAGAGCACCGCGGCGTCCTCCAACTCGGCGGCCAGGACGTCCTCACCCAGGATCTCGCGCGCATCCTTCACTGCACCGCCGCCGAGGAAGCGATCGATGGTCTGCCTCGTGCGCTTCCTGTTCGTCTCGAACCGGGCCTGCCTGCCGTCGGCAAGTATCGCGAGCCAGAAGCCCAGGAACGTGTCGACCTTGCCCTTCGGGCCGCGCCTGGCGAGCACCATCGCCGGATGAACGGAAGCCATCCGTGCATTCTGCCACGGATCGGGACCACGACGAGGCCGGCCCCTTGGGGGACCGGCCTGTGGGTCGTGTTTCGGATCAGCTGCAGCCGCTGGTGGAGCCGCAGCCCTCGCAGACATAGCAGGAGCCGCTCGGGCGCATCTTGGTGCCGCAGGTGAAGCACAGCGGCGCATCGACCGCGGTGCCGGTGATGGACTCCATCAGCTCCGCCGTGGTGTGGGCGTCGAGGAGGGAGGGCTGGCGGGCGCCGTCGACCTGGAAGTTGTCGAAGTCGTCGTTGCGCAGGCTGTCGGCCTCCGGCATCGCTGCCTCGTCCTCCTCCGACAGGTAGCTCCCTGTGGCGACGTAGCGGGCGCGCTCCTCGGAGGTGTAGATGCCGAGGTCCGCGCGGTCGTCGAAGTCCAGGTAATCCAGCGCCAGGCGGCGGAAGATGTAGTCCATGAAGGACTGGGCGATTCGGATGTCCGGGTCGTCGGTCATGCCGGCAGGCTCGAACTTCAGGTTGGTGAACTTCTGGACGAAGCTCTCGAGCGGCACCCCGTACTGGAGCCCGATCGACACTGCGATGGAGAACGCGTCCATGACGCCGGCGAGCGTCGAACCCTGCTTCCCGAGCTTCAGGAACACCTCACCCAAGCGGCCGTTCTGGTACGCGCTGGATGTCATGTAGCCCTCTGCGCCACCGACCGAGAAGCTGGTGGTGCGGCTGTTCCGGGACTTCGGCAGACGGGTGCGCTTCGGGCGGTACTCGATCCGCACCTCGGGCTCGGGCTTCGCCTCCACCTTGTCGTCGGCCTTCTTGGCGTCGGACAACGGCTGCCCAACCTTGCAGTTGTCACGGTAGACGGCGAGCGCCTTCAGCCCCAGCCTCCAGCCCTGCATGTAGACATCGGCGATCTCCTCGACCGTGGCCGTCTCGGGCAGGTTGACGGTCTTCGAGATGGCTCCCGACAGGAACGGCTGCACGGCGGCCATCATCCGGACATGCCCCATCGGTGCGATGGCGCGCTGCCCCATGGCCGTGTCGAAGACCGGGTAGTGGTCGGCCTTCAGCCAGGGAGCACCGACGACGTGACCGTTCTTGCCGATGAAGTCCACGATGTCCTCGATCTGGGCACGGTCGTAGCCCAGCTTGGTCAACGCCATCGGGATGGTTTGGTTCACGATCTGCATCGAACTGCCACCGACGAGCTTCTTGAACTTGACCAGCGAGAAGTCCGGCTCGATGCCCGTCGTGTCGCAGTCCATCATGAATCCGATGGTCCCCGTGGGCGCGAGGACGGAGGCCTGGGCATTCCGGAAGCCGTTGTCGGCACCCAGCCGCACCACGTCGGCCCACTCCCTCGTCGCGACGTCACGCAACGGTCTGTCGTCCTGCAGCACCACGAGGTCGTCGTTCGCCGCCTGGTGCTTGCGCATGACGCGCTGGTGTGCCTGGGCGTTGACCGCATACCCCTTGTACGGACCGACGATGCCCGCCAACTCCGCGCTGCGACGGTAGGACGCCGCCGTCATGATCGACGTGATCGCCGCCGCCGTCGAGCGGCCGGCGTCGGTGTCGTAGCCCTTGCCCATTGCCATGAGAAGCGCGCCCAGGTTGGCGTACCCGATGCCGAGCTGCCGGAAGTCACGCGTGGTCTTGCCGATCGCCTCGGTCGGGAAGTCCGCGAAGCAGATGGAGATGTCCATGGCCGTGATGATCAGCTCGACGGCCTTGACGAACAGCTCTGCATCGAACGTGTCGTCCTCACGCAGGAACTTGAGCAGGTTCAAGCTCGCGAGATTGCAGGACGAGTTGTCGAGGCTCATGTACTCGGAGCAGGGGTTGGATGCGGTGATCGGGCCGGTCTCCGGGTTCGTGTGCCACGCGTTGATCGTGTCGTGGTACTGGATGCCCGGGTCCGCGCACTCCCATGCGGCCTTCGCGATGGTGCCGAACAGCCCCTTGGCATCGACCTCCTCGATGACCCGTCCGTCGCCGCGGGCCCGCAGACCGAACCGCCCGCCAGCCTCGACGGCCCTCATGAACTCGTCGGTCACCCGGACCGAGTTGTTCGCGTTCTGGTACTGGACCGACGTGATGTCCTTGCCACCGAGGTCCATGTCGAAGCCGGCATCGCGCAGGGCGCGGATCTTGTCCTCCTCGCGCGCCTTGGTCTCGACGAATTCCACGATGTCCGGGTGGTCGACGTCCAGCACGACCATCTTCGCGGCACGCCTGGTTGCGCCCCCCGACTTGATGGTGCCAGCGGACGCGTCGGCACCGCGCATGAAGGACACCGGCCCGGACGCCGTCCCGCCGGAGCTCAGGAGTTCCTTCGAGGAACGGATCCTGGAGAGGTTCAGGCCTGCCCCCGAGCCACCCTTGAAGATGAACCCCTCCTCCTTGTACCAGTTGAGGATCGACTCCATCGAGTCGTCGACGCTGAGGATGAAGCAGGCCGACACCTGCTGCGGCGACGGCGTGCCCACGTTGAACCAGACCGGCGAGTTGAACGAGAAGTACTGATGCAGCAGCATCCAGGCGAGCTCGTGCTCGAAGATCTCCGCATCCCGGGGCGTGGCGAAGTAGCCGTGCTCGCTGCCGGCCTTGGCGTAGGCCTTGACGACACGGTCGATCAGCTGCTTAAGGCTGCGCTCACGCTGGGGAGTTCCCAGCGCCCCACGGAAGTACTTCGTGGTGACGATCGTGGCCGCGTTGACGCTCCAGAAGGTCGGGAACTCGACCTCCCTCTGGTCGAACACGGACTCGCCCGTCTTCCAGTTGGTCTGGGAGATGTCACGAGGGCCCCACTCGACCTCGTCGTAGGGATGCACCCCTTCGGTGGTGAACACGCGCTCCACCACCAGACCTCCGTTGCGGCCGGAGCCGACGGAGGTGCGTCCCCGCCTGGTGGGGGGCTTCTGCGCGGTCGTGGTCATGACTCTCCTAACTGGTTTCGGGTGGTGATGCGTGGGCCTGGGTCCGCTCAACCGATCAACGGGTCCTGTGACACCGCGCTCAGATGTCTTCTGGGATGCCGGGACTCGGCCTTCGTTGCGGACCCCGGATCCTGCTCCGACGGGTCGATGTTCTGCATGGCGGCGATCTCCGCAAGGAAGTCCCCCACCGACTCGTAGTTCTTGTAGACGCTGGCGAACCGCAGGTAGGCGACTGCGTCGAGTTCTGCAAGTGGCCCGAGGATGGCCACGCCGATGTCGGCGGCAGGAATCTCGGCCTGCCCGCTTGACCGGAGCGTCTCCTCGACCTGCTGCCCGAGAGCCGCCAACTGCGCCGGAGTGACCGGGCGCCCCTGGCACGCCTTGCTGACGCCCCTGACCACCTTGTCCCGGCTGAACGGTTCGACGACACCTGAGCGCTTCAGGACCGTGAGCTGGATCTGCTCGACCGTGGTGAACTTCCGTTCGCACTGCGGGCACACCCGACGCCGGCGAATGGCCGCCCCGTCCTCGGCCACACGCGAGTCCGACACCTTGGTGTCCTCGTGGCGGCAGAACGGGCAACGCACGGCAAATCCTCTCGACCCACGCCGCGGGACACCATGTCCCCCGACATCCCTGGCACTTCCAGCAACGACCCCAACACTACTACCTGTTGGGGAACAACAACGTCGTAACTACTAGATGTAGTGCTAGACCCTAGGGTGGCGGGGGTCGGGAGTCAACCGCTCCCCGGCGTGTCGCCGCATCACGACCTCAGTTGTGCGGGAGCGCCCTGTCGACGTGCACCCAAGCGGGATCACCCTTGACGTACTCCACCGCCGGGTCGGGGTGCGCCCAGGATGCCATCTCTGCGACCGACACGCCGAAGCCGACGATCATCAGGGCCACCGCCACGCAGACCCTGACCGTCAGCCACAACCCCATGCCTGCACGACGGGCAACCAGGACGCCGTCACAGGCCACCGGCCGCAGGCTGCGCCCGGAGATCGTGCGACGGCCGGGGTGGGCCGTTCGCCTGCCATTGGATCCGATGGCGAACCCCTGCGGTACAGCCGCCATCCGCGGCTGCTGGAGCGAGACCGTCATGGTCCCTCCTTCCGACCTGAGACACCCTCCGTGGCGTCTCGAACAACAGTTTCATTAAGAGTAGAGCACATCCCCGCTACATTCAAACGGTAGTTCGAATGGGTCTGCCTCTCGCCCTCTGGGAACAGGCAATCAGGCCCCACCGACACTTTCGTCGGGGCGACACGCCGACAAGGTCGAACACCTGTTCGGATAGCCCGCTATACTGGTGCCATGGCCGATGATCAGAAGATTCCCCCGCTCCGCGCCTCGCGCGCGGGACGCCCCACCGCCGCCCAGGTCGAGGCCGACCTGGAGGGCATCGCGGTTCTGCCCGACGGACCCGCGGACGCCTTCGGCCTGACCCAACGGCAGCGACGCATCCTGCACGTCATCCGTGAGGCAGTCGAGAAGGTCGGCTACCCGCCCTCCATCCGGGAGTTGGCACGGCAGGCCGGCCTGGCCTCCACGTCGAGCGTGAGTTACCAGCTGAAGGTCCTGGAGGAGAAGGGCTTCATACGCAGGGACCCGAACCGCCCGCGCGCCCTCGTAGTCACCATCCCCGAGTCCGCCGGCCACCACGAGGAGCCGTACGGTTCGTCCGAATCAGGCCCCGGAACCAACCCCCGGGCCGTTTCCGCCCCGCTGGTCGGCCGGATCGCCGCGGGCGGCCCGATCCTTGCCACCGAGAGCGTCGAGGACGTCTTCGCGCTCCCCAAGCAGTTGGTCGGCGAAGGAACGCTGTTCATGCTCGAGGTCAAGGGGGATTCGATGATCGACGCAGCCATCTGCGACGGCGACTACGTAGTGGTCCGCCAGCAGCCGGACGCGGTGAACGGCGACATCGTGGCGGCACTCCTGGATGATGAGGCGACGGTGAAGACCTTCAAGCGGACCGACGGCAAGGTCTGGCTGCTGCCCCACAACCCCGCCTATCAGCCGATCGACGGCACACACGCCAGCGTGATGGGGAAGGTCGTCGCGGTCCTGCGGCGGGTCTGAGCCGCACTCGGAGCGTTCGGGCTCACTCCAGCCCGCGGAGCCGCCTGAGTGCCTGCACTGCGACGTCGACGTCGGTGGTGGTCCAGAACCTTGGAAGGGAATGCGCCAGGAATGACCCATAACGGGCCGTCACCAGCCGCGGATCGAGGATCGCCACCACTCCCCTGTCCTCGCTCCTCCGGATCAGCCTGCCTGCCCCTTGGGCCAGCAGCAGCGCCGCATGCGACGCTGCGACGGACATGAACCCGTTGCCGCCCGAGTCGTCCACCGCACGTTTCCTGGCCTGCATCAGCGGATCGTCGGGCCGCGGGAACGGGATCTTGTCGATGATGACGAGCTGGCAGGTCTCCCCCGGTACGTCCACCCCCTGCCACAGTGACATGGTCCCGAACAGGCTGGTCTCCTGCTCGGCCACGAACCGGCGTTGCAGTTCGGGAAGCTGCGAATCACCCTGACAGAGGATCTCGAACTCGGGTAGTTCTTCCCTGCAGTACTGGGCGGCCTGTTCGGCGGCGCGCCTCGAGGCGAACAGGCCCAGCGTCCTTCCGCCCGCCGCCCACACCAGCTGTGCGATCTGCGCCAGGACCTCGTCCCCCAGACCGTCCCGGCCGGGCTTCGGGAGGTGCCTGGCCGCATAGAGGATCCCCTGACGCTGATAGTCGAATGGCGACCCCACATCGACGGCCCGCCAGACCGCCCTGTCCGATGCCGCCTCGTCCCCAGAGGTGCGAACCTCGTCACCGGCCGACAGGCCAAGGCTTCTGGCGAAGGGCGCGAATTCGCCCCCAAGCGTCAGGGTGGCCGACGTGCAGATGGTGGCGGTCTCGGCGAACACCCTGGTCCGAAGCAACCCCGCCACATCCAGGGGGGCCACCCATGCCGTTCGCATGCGGCCGTCGGACTCCGAGACCCACACCACGTCGGAGTCGGCGAGTGCCGCGATCCGCGCCGAGATGTCGAACACCTCCTGGACAGCGGCCGACGCCTGTGTCTTGTCGGGGTCCGTCTGACTCCCCCCGAGCGCACTGACCACGCTCCTTGACAGATCGCGGATCCGGGCGGCCGCCAGCACGAGCGGCGCGCCGGGGTCGAGGACCCTCTCGAGAGCCGACTCCGCAAGGGCGTCCCGCAGGTCGTCCCCGCAACCGAGGAAGTCCGCACCGAGGTCGTCGTCGAGCCATGGGAGCGCCCGCCGCGCCACCCTATCGACGAGGGGCGGGGCCAGCTCGTCGGTGGCCGCGGTCGTGAGCCGGCTCGTCAGCTCATGTGCCTCATCCACCACCAGCGCCACGTGCTCCGGGAGGGCCGTCCCGCCGTGCATCGCGTTGATGGCCAGCAGGGCATGGTTGGTGATGATCAACTGGGCTGAGCGGGCCTCGACCCGAGAGGCCTCCACGAAGCACTCCGCATTGAACGGGCAGGTGGCCCCGAGGCATTCCCGGGTGGGGATCGATACCTGCTGCCAGGCCGCGGCGGTGTGGGGTGGGGCGTCGTCGCGGTCCGCAGGCCCCGTCCCCGACGCCTGATCCTCCACCCACTCGCGGAGCGCGAGGACCTCCCTGCCCAGCCGGCTCACATCGTCGGTGCCCGCGGGCTGCTCCAGGTCCTGGACGCCGAGCAGGGTCGCCTGGGCGCCCGTTCCACCCGATCGTGCGCGGAATAGGCAGGCGTAGTTGGTGCGCCCCTTCAACACCGCGACCCTGGGGCGTGCGCCGGTGACCTCCTCGACCGCGTCCAGGGCGGCAGGCACGTCCTTCTTCGCCAGCTGGGCCTGCAGCGCGAGGGTTGCCGTGGCCACCACGATGCGGTCCTTGGTACCCACCAACCGATCCAGGACCGGCGCGAGGTATGCCAGCGACTTGCCCGTGCCCGTGCCCGCCTGCGCCAACAGGTGCACCCCGGCCTCCAGGCTCTGCGACACAGCGACTGCCATGGCCTGCTGCCCGGGCCGCTCCCGCCCGGCGATGTCGGCGACGGCGGCATGGAGAATCGCGAGGGCCCGCTCCTCACCCATGCCGGAAGTCGGCCAATTCCTCCGCGAGCGCAGGCCGGACACGAGCCCGCACCCTGGTGCCCGTGGCGGTGTGCTCCAGGTCCTCGATACGCCCCGTCTTGTGGATACGGTCCATCAGGTCACCGCGACCGTACGGCACGACGACGCTGACCTCCACCTCTGGGCGCGGTAGCCGTTCTGCGACCTTCGCCGCCAGCTCCTCGAACCCCTCCCCCGTCCGGGCGGAGACGACCACGGAATCCGGGTGATTGGCGCGCAGCGTGAGCACCGTCGCCGGATCGGCCAGGTCCGACTTGTTGAGGACCAGCAGTTCCGGCACACCGAGGGCGCCGATCTCCGAGAGCACCTGCCGCACCGCCGTGATCTGACCCTCGGGATCGGGGTCCGACGCGTCGACGACGTGCAACAGGAGATCGGCCTGCGCCGACTCCTCCAGCGTGGAGCGGAACGCCTCCACCAGGTCGTGCGGCAGGTGGCGCACGAACCCGACCGTGTCGGTCATGGTGAACACCCGCCCGTCGCCCGTCTCACAGCGTCGCGTCGTGGGGTCGAGTGTGGCGAACAGCGCGTCCTCGACGAGGACTCCAGCCCCTGTGATCCGGTTGAGAAGCGAGGACTTGCCCGCATTGGTGTATCCGACGATGGCAACCGAGGGCACCTGGTTCCGCTGCCGCTCGGCCCGCTTTCCCTCCCTCGTGGTCGCCATCTCCTTGAGTCTGCGCCTCAGGATGCTGATCCGGTGCTGGATCCGGCGCCTGTCGGTCTCGATCTTGGTCTCACCGGGACCCCTGCCGCCGATTCCTGCACCCCCGGCGGCACGGCCGCCGGCCTGGCGGGACAGGTTCCCGCCCCAGCCGCGGAGCCGCTGTCGGAGGTACTGCAACTGGGCCAGCTCGACCTGGGCCTTGCCCTCGGCGCTCTTGGCGTGCTGGGCGAAGATGTCCAGGATCAGCCCGGTCCTGTCGACCACCTTGACCTTGATGCGGTCCTCGAGGTTTCTGAGCTGTGCAGCATCCAACTCCCCGTCGCAGATCACGGTGTCGGCACCGGTGGCGAGAACGACCTCGGCCACTTCTGCAACCTTGCCGCTGCCGATGTAGGTGGCAGGGTCGGGCTGGCTTCGACGCTGGACAAGGGCGTCGCAGACTTCGGAACCCGCCGTCTCTGCGAGCAGCTTGAGCTCGGCCATCGCGTTGTCGGCGTCGGCCTGGCTGCCGGTCGTCCAGACACTCACGAGCACGACACGCTCCAGTCGAAGCTGTCGGTACTCCACCTCCGTGACGTCGGTGAGTTCGGTGCGCATTCCGGCGACGCGTCGCATCGCGTGCCGGGCATCGAGTTCGGCCTGGTCACCATCGGGGTCGACGTCGGTCACGGCGTCGCGCGGCATCGTCACATGTTCTTGTTGGGTCATGATGACGTCCATTGTCTCAGGCCTGTCCAAGGCGGCGGCACACAGCCGACCGCGGCAGCGGCCTCAGGCCCAGAACTCCCCGCGGATGTAGATCACCGCCGGGCCGGTGAGCCAGACGCCGCTCTTTCGGAAGTCCACCTTCAGCTCCCCGCCCGGGACGGAGACCACCACGTGGTTGGGCCCGTCGCCGCGCTGTCGGAGGGCTGCGGCCGCGGCAACCACGCCCGTGCCGCAACTCATGGTTTCGCCGCTGCCCCGTTCGAACACGCGCATCTCCAGCTGACCCGGACCTGTCTCGGCGACGAACTCCACGTTCGCGCCTTCCGGGAAGGCCTCAGGTGGAACGAACACCGGCGCAATGGTCAGGTCGAGCCCGCGAAGGGTGTCGACATCCACGAAACACACGGCATGGGGGTTCCCGACATCCACCGCAACGGCGGGCCAGTCCCGGCCCTGGTGGCGCACGGCCACCGAGGTGCCCGGCAGGTCGACCTCTCCCAGGTTCACGGCGATCATGCCTCCCCGGGCGATTCTGACCTCCTTCACGCCGGCCCTGGTGGCCACCTTGAATCGGCCCATCGGCACGAGTTGCTCGTTCATCAGGTAGCGAGCGAACACCCGAAGCCCGTTCCCGCACATCTCTGCGATGGACCCGTCGGAGTTGCGATAGTCCATGAACCAGAGGTCGGGATCGCCGTCCCAGCCCTTGATGTGCTGAGCCCTGACCACCCTGAGGACCCCGTCCGCTCCGATGCCCCCCCTCCTGTCACACAGTTGTCTGACGAACTGTGGCGACAACTCCCTCATGCCGTGCTGGTCGTCGATGATCACGAAGTCGTTAAGGGTTCCCTGTCCCTTCAGGAACGCGAATCGGCGCATACTGCCTCCCTCAGTCCCGGTTGCCCCATCGTAGCCCGGCGATGATCGAATCAGGGTTGGCAGGGTCTTCTACAGGTAGCCAACGGATGCGAGGGTCCCGCCGGTACCAGCCCAACTGCTTGCGGACGAACCTCTTGGTCGCCCGCTTGACCTGTGCCATGGCGTCCTCCTCGGAACACTCGCCATCCAGGAACGACACGACCTGCCGGTACCCGATGGCTCGGATCGCGGTGGTCCCATCACGCAGGCCAACCAGCAGCAGGCCCGTGACCTCGTCCACAAGTCCCTCTGCCCACATGGCTTCCACCCTGGCATCGATACGCGCATCGAGAAGATCCCGGCTGCCCTCCAGCCCGAACTGGAACACGTCATCGAGTGCGTAGCGCCACGCCGGCAGCGAGGCGATGTGGCTCCCGGACAGTTCGATGATCTCCAGCGCACGCACGATGCGGCGCCCGTTGCCCGGCTCGATCCTCGCGGCCGACTCCGGGGATGCGGCGCGCAGCCTCTCGTAGAGCTCGGCAGGGCCCAGTTTCGCAAGCTCGGCCTCCCACCTGGCACGCACAGCAGGATCGGAGGGCTGGAAGTCGAACTCGTCGAGGATCGCGTGGGTGTACAGGGCCGACCCACCCACGAGGATCGGAATCGCCCCCCGGGCACGGACGTCCGCGATGGCAGCGCGAGCCAACCCCTGGAACTCTGCCAGGTTGGCCGTGCGCGACACGTCCATGATGTCGATCAGGTGGTGCGGCACCCTCGCCCGCTCGGCCGGGGTCGGCTTGGCGGTGCCGATGTCCATCCCCCTGTAGACAAGCATGGAGTCACCGTTGACGATCTCGGCCGCACGTCCGGAGTCGCCGAGCCGGGCGGCAAGCTCCAGCGCAAGGGCCGACTTGCCCGAGGCCGTCGGGCCGACGATGACGACAAGGGGTGTGCTCACGCGATACATCCTGACAGGCGTCTGCAAGTTCATTGCGCCGCGCCCCTTCCATATGCGTCTGGATTGAGGCAGCATGGGGGATGTCACTGATGGCCGAGCATGAGGAGGTTGCGCATGGGGTTACTCGAAAACATCGGAGATCAGGTCGCCAAGAACGCCGACATGATCGACGAAGCCATTGAGAAGGGTGGGGACTTCATCGACTCCAAGACCGGTGACAAGTTCAAGGAACAGATCGACCAGGGCCAGGAAGCGCTGCACAAGGCAGTCGACTCCCTGTCCAGCGCTGGTGGAGACGAATCCAACTGATCATCGGTGAGCCGACACGGTCGGCGCGTCGAAACTGAGACTCCGCCCACGATCAGGGCAGAAGAAGGGGTGGGACCATGGCCCACCCCTTCTTTCATGTCCTGTCACGATTGCGGCGTTGCTGATCAGTCGGGCCTGCCGAACCCGGGCATCCCGAGCCCGACCCCCTTCTGGGCGGGCGCCGACGAATTGGCAGCCTCCCACGCATCACCGCCACGGGTACGGCGGAGGCCGGTCAACGGAGCATCCGAGTTCAGGTGGTGGGGTGCTGCGTGCGTGACGGTTGCCAGCGCCACATCGCCCGGCCTTGGTCGTTCCTCCGGCACGTCGCCAACCGTGACATGCACCAGCCGGTTGTCGCGGGCCCGACCGCTCATCCTGTTCGTCTCGAAATCCTTGCGGCCCTCGCCGAGTGCGAACATGACCTCGACCTCGCGGCCCTCCAGCTTGCGGTTCTCCTGCCAGGCGATGTCGTTGACGAGGTCGACGAGCCTCTCGTAGCGCTCCTGGGTGACCTCCTTCGGCACCTGGCCGGGCATCTCGGCAGCTGGTGTTCCCGGGCGCTTCGAATACTGGAACGTGAAGGCGGCGGAGAACCTGGAGCGGGCCACCACGTCCATGGTGGCAAGGAAGTCGTCCTCGGTCTCCCCCGGGAACCCGACGATGATGTCGGTGGTGATGGCGGCCTCCGGCATGGCGTTTCGCACCCTCTCCAGGATGCCGAGATAGCGCTCGCTCCTGTAGGAGCGCCGCATCGCCCTGAGGACGGCGTCCGAACCCGACTGCAGCGGCATGTGCAGCTGCGGCATCACGTTGTGGGTGGATGCCATGGCCTCGATGACGTCGTCCGTGAAGTCCTTGGGGTGCGGCGACGTGAACCGGACCCGTTCCAGTCCATCCACCTCGCCGCAGGCACGCAGCAACTTGGCGAAGGCGCCACGGTCGCCGAACTCGACACCGTAGGCATTCACGTTCTGGCCCAGGAGTGTGATCTCCTGTACACCCTGCTCGACAAGCATGCGGATCTCGGCGAGGATGTCACCCGGCCTGCGGTCGGTCTCCTTCCCCCTGAGGGCGGGCACGATACAGAAGGTGCATGTGTTGTTGCAGCCCACGCTGACCGAGACCCAGGCCGAGTACGGTGACTCCCTGCGGCTGGGAAGGTTGCTGGGGAACGTCTGCAGGGCCTCGACGATCTCGACCTGCGCCTCCCGCTCGACGCGAGCGCGCTCGAGCAGGACGGGGAGGGAGGCCACGTTGTGCGTCCCGAAGACCACGTCGACCCAGGGGGCCTTCCTGACGATCAGGTCCCTGTCCTTCTGGGCCATGCAACCACCGACGGCGATCTGCATCCCGGGATGCTCCTGCTTCACCCTCGCCATGTGGCCGAGGTTCCCGTAGAGACGGTTGTCGGCGTTCTCGCGCACGGCGCAAGTGTTGAACACGACAACATCGGCGCCGGCACCGAGCGGAGCGTCCGGGGCAGCAAGTGCCCTGCGCAGGCCGGCCTCCTCCAACAGACCGGAGATCCGCTCGGAATCATGGACGTTCATCTGGCAGCCGTAGGTGATGACGTGATAGGTGCGCAACTCAGACATGGTGCACCAACTGTAGACGCGGTCCCTGTACCTCCGGAAACGTCCGGCGATAGGCTCAGGTGGCATGAGCCTCAATCCGAGCGGTGCCCAGTATCAGATAGCCGGCGGCCGCCATGCCGCCGTCGTCACGGAAGTCGGCGCCACGCTCCGCTCCCTGACCTTCGAGGGACGCGAGTTGTTGTGGACCTTCTCCGCCGACGGCAAGCCCGCCCACAGCCAGGGCAAGCAACTCCTGCCCTGGCCCAACCGCATCGCCGACGGCCGCTACAGGTTCGACGGCGTCACCCAGCAGCTGGCCATCACCGAGATCGACCGGAACACGGCCCTGCACGGCCTGAACAACGGAATCGCCTGGGAACTCGTCTCACATGACGAGGTCTCCGTCGTGCAGCGCCACACCTTCTACCCGCAGAACGGGTGGCCGGGCCTCCTCACGGTCACGATCACCCACAGCATCTCCGACGACGGTCTCGTCGTCGAGGTGTTCGCCGTCAACGAGGGTGCGTCCCCCGCGCCGTACGGCTACGGGGTTCACCCCTACTTCGAGTTCGGCGACCTGGAGGACGTGACACTGTGCCTCCCGTTCGCCTCCCAACTCGAGGTGGATCCGGCTCGGCTCCTCCCGATCGCAGTCCGGAGCATCTCGGCCCCCATGGACTTCCGTGAGACCCGGGTCATCGGTGATACGGAGTTCGACACCGCCTTCTGCGCCCCGACGTCCACCGTATGGGCGGTCGAGCTGCGCGCAGAATCACACGGCGTGGTCGTGTGGGCGGACGCGAGCATGCCATGGGTGCAGGTCTACACGACGCGTCCCGACCGCCATGCCATCGCCGTCGAGCCGATGACATGCGGGCCGGACGCCTTCAACGAGGGTCCCACCCATGACGGCGTCATCGTCCTGGAGCCCGGAGAGTCCACGATGGCACGCTGGGGCGCCAGGGGCCTCTGAGGTTCCTTGGGCGTGGCGGACGGATCCGCCGGGCCTGCCCGCCCCCCCCGCCCAACGAGCTTGCAGCGGCTAGTGTGCCGTCTCCATGGCGCGGGACTCACGGACCACGACCACCTTGATCTGGCCCGGGTAGGTCAGGTTCTTCTCGATCTCCCGCGCCAGTTCCCTGGCCAGCACCTGCGACGACGCGTCGTCGATCACGTCCGGGGCCACCATCACGCGCAACTCGCGACCTGCCTGCATGGCGAAGGCCCGCTCGACTCCGCGATGGGCAGTCGCGATCGACTCCAGGTGCTGCATGCGCTCCACGTATGCCTCGAGCGGCTCGCGTCTGGCGCCGGGGCGCGAACCTGAGATGGCATCGGCGGCCTGCGTCAGGATCGCCTCGACCGTCCGCGGTTCGACCTCGTTGTGGTGCGCCTCCACGGCATGGACGATGTCCGGATGCTCGCCGCACCTGCGCAGCAGGTCCGCCCCGACGAGGGCATGCGGACCCTCGGCCTCATGCGTCAGGGCCTTGCCGATGTCGTGCAGGAAAGCCGCGCGCTTGCAGAACGCCACATCCAGCCCGAGTTCGGCAGCCATCACGCCGGCGAGGTGGGCGCTCTCCACGAGGTGACGCAGCACGTTCTGCCCATAGGACGTACGGAACGCGAGGGCCCCCAGGTACGGCAACAGGTCCGGGTGCAGGTCCGTGATCCCGACCTCGGCCAGCGCATCCTCAGCGGCCCTGCGGATGCGCTCCTCCATGGCCCTCTGACTCTTCTCGAAGGCCTCCTCGATACGCGCCGGGTGGATGCGCCCATCCGCCACCAGGTCGACCAGCGTCAGCCGCGCCGTCTCACGTCGCACTGGATCGAAGCAAGAGAGCAGGACGGTCTCTGGGGTCTCGTCGATCAGCACATTCACACCGGTGATCTGCTCGAAGGCCCGGATGTTGCGGCCCTCGCGGCCGATGATGCGCCCCTTCATGTCGTCGGAGGGCAACTCGACGCCGGAGACGACGGACTCGCTCGTCTGCTCCGAGGCGCACCGCTGGATGGCGGTTACGATGATGTTCCGGGCCCTGCGCTCGCCGTCCCTGCGGGCCGCCTGCTCGATGTCGCGCTCCAGTGCCGTGGCCGCAAGGCGAGCCTGGTGCTCGGCCTCCGCCATGACCTCCTTGCGGGCATCCGCGACGCTCAACCCGGCGATGCGTTCCCGCTCTGCCGCGACCCGCTCGATCTCGGTGTTGAGTTCCTTGCGTGAAGACTTCAGGTTCTGCCGCTGGACCTCGAGTCGCTCCAGCCTCGCCTGGATGCCCTCGAGATCCGCCACGACGCGGTCCTCCCTCTCATGGAGCCTCGCCTCCTGGCGCTCCTGGGCCGCCCGCATCTCGCGCAGTTCGACACGTTGGGCGTCAAGGGAGGCCTCCACCTCGGCGCGGCGGCGGTCGACGTCACCCATCGTCTCCTTGGCGCGTCGCTGGGCCTGCTCAAGCAGACGCTCGGCGTCCACCCTCAGGTGCTGTGCGGACTCCTCTGCCTGCGCTCGCATGGCCTGCGCCTCGACCAGGGACCTGCGCTCCATCTGGACACGTTCATCCTGAAGATCCATGGCGGCCCGGCGCTGACGTATCACAAGGAACACGACGAGCAGCAGCAACAGACCCGCAACCGACCAGCCGAGCCATTCCACGGTGCACTCCTTCGTCCAGGAGGTCAGGGCTCCGCGATGGGACACCAGCGGGCGACGCATCCCGGCAGGGGACGGCCGCACCGTCGACGGATCGACTCAGTTGGGCAATATGTGCTTGTCAGTTCCCCCTTGAAGGCCAGTTGTGTCAGGTGGCCACGGAAGGGGGAGTCTTCAGTCCATCGTTCCAATTGAACTTCGCGATGATGCGAAGGGTGTTCTCATGCGGGGCCACAAGGACCTTGGGTGAGAGACTAAGGCCCACCTGTGGAAAACACAAGCCGTCGTCCGGGTTCAGCAACATGGGTGGAGGCGTGTCATGGAATGTCGATCTGCTTGACCTCCGTGCGGTTGCCCGCCGTGTCCATGCCGTAGATGCAGTACGTCGCCGGGAGGTCCTTGGGCTCCAGGACCAGCGGGACGATGAGGAAGTCCTGGAACGTCGCCGCATCAGTGCAGTCGGTCGACCCCTTGGGTCCCCACTTGAAGCGCACCGTCGCGATCTCCGGCGGGTTCAGGTGCGGCTGGACCAGCATCGACCCGCCCCCGAGGTCCTCGACATCGGCGCCGACCGGCAGGATGGGCGGGGTCCGGTCGACCTCGAACAGGACGCCGGCAGCACCGGCGTAGTCGTCGCCGCTCACCGCGCAGAGTTGGTAGAAGCCCTCCTCGGCCGGCAGGTCGGCTGTGACCACCTGGCCGTCCAGTTCCCAGGGCTCTCCGGCAAGAGGGAGCGGCTTGGCGGTGACCCCGGAGTAGGTCTCAGGCTTCTGACAGCCCCTGGCATCACCGATCGGCACCAGAGCCGATCGCATGGTGCCTTCGCTCCGCCCGACGAATCGTGCGGACGATGTCTCGCTGAACGCGTTCAACTCCCCCGCCCCGCGGAAGGCGCCGCCTCCCTGCGCAGCCCAGATGCTGGAAACCGGCAGCGGGCAGCTGCCGCCGATGGCGAACTTGCCCTTGTCGTCGAAACAGGCGCCGAGGCCGGCAACGCTCTGCGCGTAGCTTGTGGCCTCGCGCATCACCGGGCCCTCGGGCGTGACCTCGCAGGGGCGGTTGAGGAAGCAGGCGCCGCCCACGGCCGCGCTCGACCCCCCGGTCGTGGTGTTGATCATCCCGACGACGGAGGTGGGGGCGCCGTCCGCTCCGAGGCTGAGCAGCGGCGAGCCGCTTGAGCCCTGGATGATGCCGGGGCAGTCGTTGGACCACACACCGAACCAGGTCCAGAGGAACTCGATCAGCGTCTGTTGCGACCCGAGCCTGCATTCGCCGCGCCTGAGCACCCAGTCCTCGGGCATCAGGTCCTGGACAGGGACCCCGACGTTCGTCACCGCCGCGCCCTGCGCGGGTTCGGTCTTGGTGAGGGGGATTGGTTTGATGCCGAGCGCCACCAGCTCACCCAGTGTCGGCTTGAGGCGCAGGATCGCCGTGTCGGTGAACCGCATGGTGGAGTACTCGAGCCCGATCACGTCAACGACGAGATGGTTGTCCTCATTGCCCTTTGCCGCGAGGAAGGTCGCGGTGCCGAACCACTCCTTCGCCAGGGTCGTCGACTGTGCAGGGCGACCGACGTCGCCCGCGCAGTGCCCGTTGGTCAGAATGTAGGCCGGGCCGGTCGGCACGCCGGTGTCGATGAGGGTGCCCGTGCAGTTGGAGCCCGCATTCATCATCGCGACGCCACTGAACGTGGCGACATCCTTCAGCGCCAGCGGTTCGGCGACAGGAGGCAACCCGGGCTCGGTCGGCGTCGGTTCCCCGGTAGGCCTGACCACCGGCGCTCCCGTATCCGTCGACGACGGTCCCGGCTGGGGGTTGGCGGTGCAGGCGCCGAGCACAGACACCGCAGAGGCTGCCACAGCCAGAATCCCGAGTCTTGGCATACCGGTTCCTTCCACCAATCGAATGACGCAATGTTTGCATGCTCAGGGACGCGGCAGGCAGCGCAACGCGGAACTTTGTGCAATTGTTATGACCGTAACCCCTCTGGACAGGGAGACCCGATGGCAACACCGCACCCGGCTCACGGCGAACA
Organism: Arachnia sp.; assembly: GCA_039811745.1. Lineage (GTDB taxonomy): Bacteria > Actinomycetota > Actinomycetes > Propionibacteriales > Propionibacteriaceae > Arachnia. The sequence continues at coordinate 27,086 of JBDHZH010000004.1, read as the reverse complement.
CGAACGCTTCGTCTCCACCGGCTCGCTCCCTGCCCCTTCACGTGTCCACGACCTGATCCTCGCGGCCTACTATGAGGTCCGTGCCGTGACGGACGGCGTGGTATCGCTCACCTACCCGGCACTCGCGGCCGCGGACTCCTCCTGGTTCGGCATCGCGCTGACCAGTACCGCGGGCATCGTCGAGGAGGTCGGGGACTCCCGCCTCGAGTTCAGCATGATGAGCGTCTCGAAGCCGTTCACCTTCGCCCTGGTCTGTGAGGCGCTGGGTGTCTCCACGGTCCGCGAGCTGGTCGGCGTGAACGCGACCGGCCTGCCCTTCAACTCGCTTCAGGCTGTGGACCAGTCTCCGGGCGGCCGGACGAACCCGATGGTCAACGCCGGGGCGATCGCCACGACCAGCCTGGTGCCCGGCGAGACGCTCGCGGCCCGGTGGGAGTTCCTCGTGGCGGGCTATTCGAGGTTCGCCGGCCGTCGGCTCGAACTCGACCCGATGATTCTGGACTCGGCCAGCCGCAGCAACTTCCGCAACAGGTCCCTGGCGATGCTGCTGCGCGACATGCATGCGCTGGTCGGCGACCCGCTTGAGGCCGTCGATCTCTACACGAGACAGTGCTCACTGGCGGTCACGGCCGTGGACCTCGCCACCATGGGGGCAACCCTGGCAGACGGCGGCGTGCACCCGATCACCGGGGAACGTGTGGTCAGCCCCGAGGTGGCGCGAGCCACGCTGGCCGTGATGAGCATCGCGGGCATGTACGAGACCTCCGGGGACTGGTTCATGGATGTCGGGGCACCCGGCAAGAGCGGGATCAGCGGCGGCGTCATGGCCGTCTCCCCCGGCAAGGGCGCCCTGGGCGTCTACTCCCCTCCACTGGATGCAACCGGCAACAGCGTTCGAGGACAATTGGTGGCCAGGATGCTGGCCGGTGATCTCGGTCTGGACCTGATGGCATCCGCGCCGGAGCCGTCCTGAGTCGGGCCGTCCTGAGTCACTACGACCCGTACTCCTCGTCCCACTCCCCGAGTGCCTCCCTCGTGACGGTCAGGACGATGTCGGAGTTGAAGCCCCTCCGCGCCAGCGCCCCCTGCAATCTGCGCCGGGCTGCAACCCGTTCGATGCCGCGCATCGAACGGATCTTCTTCGCCGCGAACGTGCGGGCCGACGCCCACTCGTCGTCGGCGTCGATCTCCCCCAGCGCCGCAGCGGCAACCTCGGCGTCGACGCCCCTGAGCTGCAACTCACGACGGATCCTCGCCTGCCCCCGATGTGAGTTGCGCACCCTGCTCGAAGTCAGGGCTCGGGCGTAGGACTCGTCGTCCAGGTAGCGCAGTTCGATCAACCGGGCAACCACCAGGTCGGCCACCTCCCCGGGAACCTGCCGTGCAGCAAGGGCGCCCCTGAGCTCATGCTCGGTCCTGGCCCGGGCCTCCAGCAGGCCGAGGGCGATGCGCATCGCGAACTCGACCTGCTCGGCGACGGATGGCTCCCGATCAGAAGTCAATCTCGACCTCACCCGTCACCGGGTCGATACGCTCCTCGGGGGCATCCGGATCCTTGTCGACGCCGAGGTGCACACGAATCCGGCTCTCGATCTCGTTGGCCACGTCCGGGTTCTTCTTGAGGAAGTTGCGCGCATTCTCCTTGCCCTGACCCAGCTGGTCGGCCTCATAGGTGAACCAGGCACCCGCCTTGCGGATGATGCCGGCGTCGACGCCCATGTCGATGAGGCTCCCCTCACGGGAGATGCCCTCGCCGTAGATGATGTCGAACTCGGCCTGCTTGAAGGGCGGGGCCACCTTGTTCTTCACGACCTTGACGCGGGTGCGGTTGCCAACCATCTCAGTGCCATCCTTCAGCGTCTCGATGCGCCGCACATCAAGCCGGATCGACGAGTAGAACTTCAGTGCGCGACCGCCGGTGGTGGTCTCCGGGGAGCCGAACATGACGCCGATCTTCTCGCGCAGCTGGTTGATGAAGATCGCGGTGGTGTTGGCACCCTTGAGCGCGCCCGTCATCTTGCGGAGCGCCTGGCTCATGAGGCGGGCCTGGAGTCCGACATGCGAATCGCCCATATCCCCCTCGATCTCCGCCCGCGGGGTCAGGGCGGCGACGGAGTCGATGACGACCAGGGCAAGCGCACCCGAGCGCACCAGGGTGTCTGCGATCTCCAGGGCCTGCTCGCCGTTGTCCGGCTGCGAGACCAGCAACTCGTCGGTGTTCACGCCCAGCTTCTGCGCATAGTCAGGGTCGAGTGCGTGCTCCGCGTCGATGAAGGCACAGATCCCACCCTCCCTCTGCGCATTGGCGATCGCATGCAGAGCCACGGTGGTCTTGCCACTGGACTCCGGCCCGTAGATCTCCACGATCCTGCCTCGCGGCAGACCGCCGATACCGAGCGCCACGTCCAACGCCACGGAACCCGTGGGGATCACGTCGATGGGCTGGCGGGCATCCTCGCCCAGCCGCATGACCGACCCCTTGCCGTGGACCTTCTCGATCTGCGCGAGCGCCGCCTCCAGCGCCTTGGCGCGATCCGCAACAGCCATGGTTGTTCCCTTCCTCTGGCCCTTCTGGGCTACCGCCATCGTTATCGACCTTCACTCTAGGTTTCGGGACTGACAATGCTCCACGAACCGCGTGGGCTGTGGAGAACCATCCGTGCTGCCAACGCTAGCCGAACACCAGTTCGATTGCCATGCGACACGCCGGAACATCACTGCAGCGTCGCCGGGAGTTCCAGGTAGCGCCAAGCTGCGCGCCAGATTCGCTTGCACGGCAGGCCGGCCGCCAGCGCCTCGGACACGGTGCGCCCCCCGAGGTCGGCCAGGACCACCTGTGAGGCCCAGACCGCGGCGTAGCCGTCCGGCAGGACCAACTCCAGCCTCTGCCACAACTCCGCCTCGCGCACCGGGCAAGAATACCCGTCCGAACTCCTCTCCGAGGACTGCCGACCCAGCGTCGTCGCGGGACAGGGGCGCGCCACTAGAGTATGGGCAGGAGCCGCCGCAGGGACGGTGTTGGAGGGGGGACGAACCGTCGATGAGCAACCAGGGGACACCGTCCAGGAAGCGCTCTGACCGAATGGTTGCGCTGCTGTCCATGCTGAGCGAGCACGGGCACCTCCCTTTGTCCCAGTTGGCGAAGGATCTCGGCGCGTCCGAGGCCACGATTCGGCGGGATGTTGCATCGCTGGCGGCACAGGGGCTGTTGGATCGCACACACGGCGGGGCCCGCCCCACCACCGGGCTGAAGGAACTTCCGGTGAGGCTGCGAGACGGTAGGAACCACGCGGTCAAGGAACGCATCGCCGCGGCCGCCGCCCAACTCATCCCGCAGGGCAAGTACGCCATCGGACTGACCGGCGGAACCACCGCCGCGGAGGTGCTGAGGGCGTTGCGTCACCGCGACGACCTCACCATCGTCACCAACTCGATCACCATCGGCATGGCGGCCGCGGAGCAGGGACAGGCGCGGGTCCTGATCGCCGGCGGCGTGCTCCGGCCCAACTCGCTGGAGTTGGTGGGCTCGCTCGCCGAGGCCACGCTTCGCCTCGTGAACGTCGGTACTGCATTCATCGGAGCCGACGGCATCAGCACCGGCGGCGGCCTGACGACGCACGATGAGATCGAGGCGCGGACGAACCACACCCTGATCGAGAGGTCCCAGCGAGTCGTGGCGGTGGCCGACGCCAGCAAGATCGGCGTGATAACACTCGCCCGCATGGCGAGCCTGGACGAGATCGATGTGCTGGTCACGGACTCCACCGCCCCGACTGACGAACTCGATCGGATCAGGGCGGCGGGGGTCGAGGTTGTCGTCGTGCCCGCCCCCGTCGCCAACTGAGGACGGCGTCAGGCGGCCAGTGCGACTCTCGTTGCCCCCTGCGCCTCGAGCAGCGCCACCTTGTCGCTGACCAGCGACAGCAGGTCGGAAAGCGAGACACCGAGTGCCGAGGCGATCGAAAACAGGACTTCGCTGGAGGCCTCCTTGTGGCCCCGCTCGATCTCGCTGAGGTACCCGAGGCTCACCATGCTGGCGACGGACACCTCACGCAGCGTCATCCCGGCGTGCATCCGGATCTCCCGGAGCGTCTCACCCATGACCTTGCGGATCAGAATCGTCTTCATCTCACAGCCCTGCCTTCTGGGCACCCTGCCCATCAATCGGGGCAACGCAGTCCGGGTTGTGTCTATTCCAACGCCCCCGACACGGACTGGTCGCCGCCGGGGCGTGCCCTCACCTGGCCCCGCCCTTGGTGGTGGCCTCCCTGCGTATGCGCATGGCCTCGCGGATGTAGTCGAGCCCCGTCACCACGGTAAGCACCAACGCCGCGATCATCAGAGTCCAGGCGATCCAGCCAACCCACTCGGGCAGGTACATCAGCCCGAGCAGGAAGAGGATCAGCGCCAGGGACTGCGTCACGGTCTTGAGCTTGCCGCCCTTGTTCGCCGGCATGATGCCGTACTTGGCGATGGCGGCCCGGAGCCACGTGATGCCCCATTCGCGGACCAGGATGACGATGATGATCCACCACCACAGCTCCCCGAGGATGCCGAGCGAGATGAAGGCCGCGCCGGTCAGCGCCTTGTCCGCAACCGGATCCCACAGCTTGCCGAAGTCGGTCACGAGGTTGTACTTCCTGGCGATCTTCCCATCTGCGAGATCCGTGAGGATCGCCACGACGAAGACCAGCGTTGCGCCGAGGCGCCAGAGGGCATCGTCGGAATGCCAGAAGAGCACGACCAGGAACACTGGCACGAGAACGATCCGCAGCACGGTGAGGATGTTCGGCAGGTTCCAGTTGCTGGGCGGCGCCTTCGGGCCCTCGGCATCAGTCATCGGGACACTCCAATCAGGTCGATTCCGTCGGAGTCGATGAACTCCACCTCGACGAGGTCCCCCACCAACAGTGGCGACCCGGCTCGCAGCCTCACGACGCCGTCGGTCTCGGGCCCCTGGTGGGGCGCCCGCCCGACGGCCTCGCCGTCCGACAGTTCCTCAATGAGCACGCTCGCGCACTCCCCCACCCGGTCTGCCGCGCGCGACTCGTTCACCTCGAGCGCGAGGTCGGCGAGCATGGCTCGCCTGGCCTCGATCTCCGCCTCGTCGAGGTGACCGTCCAGTGTCTCACCCTCGGTGCCATCCTCGTCGGAGTAGCCGAACACGCCGAGCACGTCCAGCTCCGCATCGATGATGAACCGACGCAGGATCTCGACGTCGTCCTCGGTCTCACCCGGGAACCCGGCGATGACGTTGCTGCGGATGCCGGCCTCGGGCGCCACGCCCCGGATGCGGCCGATCAGGTCCAGGAAGGAGTCCGGGTCCCCGAATCTGCGCATCCTTCGGAGCACGGAGCGCGACGCATGCTGGAAGCTGAGGTCGAAGTACGGCACAACCTTCGGCACCCCGAGCATCGCCTCGAGCATCGACGGGCGGATCTCGGCGGGCTGCAGGTAGGAGACGCGTATCCATTCGAGGCCGTCGACGACCGACAGGTGGCCCAGCAGCTCCTCGAGTCGCGCTGCCCCTGCAAGGTCCTTGCCGTAGCTGGAGGTGTTCTCGGAGACGAGGAAGACTTCCCGCACACCCTGGGTGACCAGCCACTCGGCCTCGCCCACGATCTCGGGGATCGGGCGCGACAGGTAGCTTCCGCGAAACGACGGGATGGCGCAGAACGCGCACCTTCGGTCGCAGCCGGATGCGATCTTCAGTGGGGCGGACGGCCCGGAGGAGGCACGACGGCGAAACGCGCGCGGGCCGGACGCCGGCGCGAGCCCCTCGGGCAGCGGTGCATGCCCCGGTACCGAGACGCCCGGGGCCGCTGCCGGCCGTGCGGCCGGCGCCAACGGCAGCAACTTGCGCCTGTCCCTCGGGACGTGTGGCGCAGGCGCGCGGCCGTCCAGGATCTCCCTGAGCCTGTCGGCTATCACCCCGTAGTCGTCGAAGCCGAGGACCGCGTCCGCCTCGGGGAGTTCATCCGCGAGCCGGACGCCGTAGCGCTCGGCCATGCACCCGACCGCAACCACGGCGCGCGTCCGGCCGGACTCCTTCAGGTCGGCGGCGGCGAGCAGCGTGTCGATCGAGTCCTTCTTCGCCTGCTCGACGAAACCGCAGGTGTTGACCACCACTGTCTCGGCCTCGTCGGGGTCGTCCACCAGCGCGAAACCACCCGCCTCGAGCCGTGCCGCGAGCTCCTCGGAGTCGACGTCGTTTCGTGCACATCCCAGCGTCTGGATGTGGACGGTGCGGAGTTCGGGAGTGGCGGTCATGGTGGCCCCAGTATGGCACCGATCGGCGGTCGTCAGCCCTGTGCGAGGTTCACGAGGAGTTGCTCCAGGTCATCCGGCTTGACCAGGACCTCGCGCGCCTTCGACCCCTCGGACGGCCCGACGACCCCGCGGCTCTCGAGGATGTCCATCAGGCGGCCGGCCTTCGCGAATCCGACGCGCAGTTTTCGCTGCAGCATCGAGGTCGAGCCGAGCTGGAGTTCCACCACGAGCCGGGCGGCGTCCAGCACGAGTTCAAGGTCGTCGCCGATGTCGTCGACGACCTTCTTCTCCGCGGTGGGGGCCGTCACATCCTCACGGTAGGTGGGCTGGAGCTGTGCCGTGACGTGCTCGACGACGTCCCTGATCTCGGACTCGTCCACCCAGGCACCCTGGACACGGATGGGCTTCCCGGCCCCCATCGGGAGGAACAGCCCGTCACCCTTGCCGACCAGCTTCTCGGCGCCGGGCTGGTCGAGGATGACCCGCGAGTCCGTCATCGACGAAGTGGCGAACGACAGCCGGGAGGGCACGTTCGCCTTGATGAGGCCGGTCACGACGTCCGTGGAGGGCCGTTGGGTGGCCAGGACGAGGTGGATGCCTGCCGCCCGCGCGAGCTGAGTGATGCGGACCACCGACTCCTCGACGTCGCGGGGGGCCACCATCATCAGGTCTGCGAGCTCGTCCACGACCACCAAGAGGTAGGGGTAGGGGGCGAGCACACGCTGGGAACCCTCGGGGATCTTGACCTGGCCGGCACGGACGGCCTTGTTGAAGTCGTCGACGTGACGGAACCCGAACGCCGCCAGATCGTCGTAGCGCATGTCCATCTCGCGCACCACCCACGCGAGGGCCTCTGCGGCCTTCTTGGGGCTCGTGATGATGGGCGTCACCAGATGCGGGACGCCCTCGTAGTGGTTCAGTTCGACGCGCTTCGGGTCGACCAGCAGCATCCGCACCTCGTCCGGAGTTGCGCGCATGAGGATGGACGTGATGAGCGAGTTGATGAAACTCGACTTCCCGGAACCGGTCGCGCCCGCGACCAGCAGGTGTGGCATCTTCGCCATGTTGGCGACCACGAAGCCGCCCTCGACATCCTTCCCGAGCCCGACGGTCAGCGGGTGGTGGTCGCTCCGTGCCCTGTTGGAGCGCAGCACGTCACCGAGGCTCACCACCTCCTTGTCCAGGTTCGGGATCTCGATGCCGATCGCGGACTTGCCCGGGATGGGCGTGAGGATGCGGATCTCGCTGGACCCGACCGCGTAGGCGATGTTGTCGGCGAGACCGGTGACCTTGCTCACCTTGATGGCGGAACCGAGTTCCACCTCATAGCGGGTCACCGTCGGGCCCCGGGTGTATCCGGTGACGCGGGCGTCGATCTCGAACTCGTTCAACGTATCGGTGAGCTGGCGCACCACCTTGTCGGATCCCTCGGTCCGGGCCTTCGGCTTGGTGCCGGGCGCGAGCATGCCGTCGGCCGGCAGCTGGTAGACGACATCGCCCGAGAGCTGAAGTTGCTCGCCCTTCGCAGGGGCTGGGGTGTGGGCGGGCGGCGGCAACGGCTCACGCCTGCGACCGGGCACGGGTTTCGGTGGCAGGAGGATCTCGTCCTCGTCCACTTCATGTGCCGGCTCCTGGGCGGACCAGTCGAAGACGTCGCGGGAGGGCTCCTCGTCCTGGATCAGGGGCGTGTCGTAGGGGACGGCGACGCCGAGCCTGAGCTTCTCGGAACTCGGGGGCACGGCCTTGTCGGGGCGCTCGACCAGTAGGGCGAATGCATCCCTGACGCCGGAGACGACCTCGTGCAGCGGCTTGCCGATGATCACCAGAACACCGAACAGAGTGAGCAACGCGAGCAGCGGGATGGCGCCCCACACGGTCAACAGGTCACCGAGAAGGCTCGACGAAAGGAAACCGAGGATGCCGCCGGCCTCGCGGACGGCGGGCATGTCATCCGGCCGCGGCAGACCGCCTGCGATGTTGACCAGCCCCAGCCCCCCGAAGGTGACGAGAGTCCACCCCAACCCGCTGCGGGGGGCGGCGTCGACGTCGCGGGGATGCCTGAACACCCGCCACGATCCATACAGCAACACGGCCGGGACGGCCACGGCCATTGAGCCGAAGATCGTGGTGGTCACCGACTGGATGCCGTCACCGACGAAACCGGGCAACTGGAACCACAACCGGGCGGCCAGCAGACCGCCGAGCAGCAGCATGAACAGGCCGAAGCCGTCGCGTCGCAGGGCAGGGTCCGCGTCCTTGTCCACGCCGCCGAAGCTGCGTGCCAGCAACCCGGCTCCCAATGCCAGGCCGGCAACCAGCCACTTCGTGCCGCGGAGAAAGGCATTCGGCCTGGGTGCAGCGGGTTGCTGGGTTGAGCGACTCCGCGAGCCCTGCGGTGCCGGCGGCTTCCGTGCCGCAGGGGCAGCTGCGGCGCGAGAGGACGTGGGCTTCTTGGGTCTTGGGGAACCAGCAGCACCGGAGGCGCGCGCCTTGGTGCTGGAGTTCCGCGTTGGGGAAGTTGCGCGGGACGCCATGTAGGCCAGACTAACCCACATGGGTGTCATTCACCCGGGACCGACACCCGGCATCAGCCGAAGTGGGTCCATCCCCTTGGCCCCTCCCACGGCGCCCCGTCCACAGTGACGTCACCTGAGCACGTCACCTGACCGATCTGCCGCCATCCCTCCGGCAGCACTGTCCCGGGCGGAAACGTTGCCGCCAGCGCATGGTCCTCGCCCCCGCCCAGGATGAAACGCCAAGGCGATGTGCCGGTGGCCGCGGACAGGCGCTGGATCGGCTCCGGGAGTTCGAAGTTGTGGGTTCCGAGGTCCATGCCGACCCCTGAAGCCTCGCAGATGTGTCCAAGGTCGGCCAACAGCCCGTCGGAGACGTCGACCATGGCCGTGGCACCCGCCTCCGCGGCAAGACGTCCCTGGCCGTAGGGCACGCTCGGGCACTGCTGTTCCGCCACCAGTTCCTTGGGGGATCCGAAGCCGCGCTGCAGCACCGACAGGCCGGCACTGGCCCAGCCCAGACGCCCCGCCACGGCGACGACGTCGCCCGGACGTGCCCCCGCACGCCTGACGGCGGCACGCCCGCCCAGGTTGCCGAGGGCGGTGACGCCGATGACGACGCTGCCGGCCCTCGACGTGTCGCCCCCGACGAGGCTGACACCGGCACGGGCGCACTCGTCCCTGACCCCTGAAGTGAAGCCCCGAACCCATTCCAGCCCGGTCGCCTCCGGGAAGCCGAGGGCAATGACGATGGCGCTCGGAACGGCCCCCATCGACTCGACGTCGGACACGTTGACCGCCACGCACTTGCGGCCGATCTGGAACGCCGACGACCAGCTCGGCCGGAAGTGGATGCCCTCGACGAGCATGTCGGTCGTCACGACGATGTCGCCCGACGGGCGCAGCACCGCGCAGTCGTCACCAACCCCAACCACCACGTCGGCCCCCTGCGGCAGGCCCGCGGTGATGTCGGCGATCAGTTCGAACTCGCCCAGTTCCATCAGCGCAGGCCGATCGGGCGCTCGAGCGCCAACTCGATCAGGCGCCCGACCAGATCCGGGTAGGTGATGCCGCTGTACTGCCACAACGCCGGGTACATGGAGATCTCCGTGAAGCCAGGCATGGTGTTGATCTCGTTCAACCAGACCTCGCCGTCTGCGTCCGTGAAGACGTCCACGCGTGCCAGCCCCTCGCCACCGATCGCCTGGAATGCGCGCCTGGCCACATCCTGGATCCGGGCCGAGAGTGCGTCGTCGATGTCGGCCGGGACATCGAGTGATGCCTCGTCGCCTGCGATGTACTTGGCGTCGAAGTCGTAGAAGCCGTCCTTGACGTGGACGCGGATCTCGCCGATTGCGGAGGCGTCGCAACCTTCGGTGGAACCGGGGTTGGCGATGACCGCACACTCGAGTTCACGGGCCCCGACGAACCCCTGTTCGATGATGACCTTCGGGTCGAACCCCCGGGCGAACTCGACGGCATCCCGCACCCCCGCGGGATCGGTGACGCGGGTGATCCCCAGTGATGATCCGCCTCGGCAGGGCTTCACGAAAACAGGGAACTCCAGCGTCCCGACCTCGGCGAGGACGCCGTCGGGGTCGTCGAGCCAGCGCCGGTCCGTGGCAACCACGTACGGCCACACCGGCAGCCCGGCGGCCTGGAAGGCGACCTTCATGTGGTGTTTGTCCATGCCGATGGCGCTGGCCGCTACGCCGGATCCGACGTAGCGGATGCCCATCATCTCGAAGAGCCCCTGGATGGTGCCGTCCTCGCCGAAGGGACCGTGCAGCAGGGCGAAGGCGACGTCGACGCCGTGGATGTCCACGAGACGCTGACCGTCGCGAGTGGCCACCTCGCAGCCGTCGGCTCCCACCATCCACACCGCGTCGCGCTCCGGCTCGGCCACGGACGGCAGTTGGCCGGACGTGACCTCGTACGAATAGATGACCTCCAACGGCACCTGGGTCCATCGGCCCGAGGGCGTGATGCCGATGCCCACCACGTCGAAACGGTCCTTGTCGATGGCCTTGAGCACGCTCGCGGCCGTAAGGCACGAGACGCCGTGCTCCGACGACTGCCCTCCGAAGATGAGTGCGACCTGGATCCGCTTGTCCACTGGGCCTCCCGTTTGGTGGTTCCGCCCCGAAAGCCTATCTCAGGCGGGCCTTCGCTCCCGCCGCTGCGGAACTCGTCCGCCGACGCGCAACTCCCAACGGTCCAGCGGTGCGCTCTCACCCCGCAGCTGCTCGACGAGGGCGGTCACGGCGTCCATGATCGCCACAGAGGCGGCCTCCAACGTCTCCTTGTCCGGCTCGTCTCCGGTCCGGAAACGATCGAGGTCCACGGGATCGCCTGCCAGCACGTGGACGGGTCGCCGTCGGAGGTTGAGTACCCGGCGCAACTCGATTCGCTTGCCTCCGAGGATCCTGTCCGCCCCGATCTGGCCGACGGGGATCACCGGCACTCCGGTCTCCAGTGCGATGCGCGCGGCACCGGTCCTCGGGTTCATGGGCCACCCGTCCGGGTCGCCCGTGATGGTGCCCTCGGGGTACATCGCCACCAACTTGCCCTGCTTCAGCGCCCGCCTGGCGTGGATGAGCGAGTCCTTCGCTCGTTCCGAGTTGCGATAGACCGGGATCTGGTCGCATTGTCTTGCCACCCAGCCGAGCACCGGTACGCGCCAGATGTCCGACTTCCCCAGGTACCTCGGCCATCTCCCTGCCCAGATGAGGTACTCGCCGAGCACGATCGGATCGAAGTTGCTGATGTGGTTGGCCACCACCAGGACTCCCCCCGTACGAGGAATCCGTTCCTGCCCCGCCCAGTGGCGCGATGCGACAAGTGGCATCACCATGCGCGCAAGCCGGAGGACGATGAACCGATAAACCCATGGGCCGGGCTCGTGGTTGACGGACTTCAGCGGCAGCCGCCACGGCTTGCCGGCTCGGGTTGGGACATCCACGGCTCAATCATGGCCCGTTCCAGATGTTCGAGCCACATTTCCGGCCCGCCGTCACTACAGTCCTTCCATGTCCCCCTTCATGGTCGAAGTCATCGGATACGTAGCCTCCGCCCTCATCGTCGCCTCACTGGCCATGACCTCGGTCCTCCGGCTGCGAACCATCTCGCTGCTCGGCTCCATCGCCTACGTGATCTACGGGGTGCTTCTCTCGGCGTGGCCCATCGTCATCGCCAACGGCATCATCGCTTGCCTGAACATCTGGAACATCTACCGGGAACTGACGTCGAAGAAGGGGCTGGGGGTATCCCCCATCGCCATCGATGCGCCCTTCCTGGCCGACTTCCTGGGTGCGCACCGGGCTGACATCGACAAGTTCCAGCCCGGCGTCGAGCCCGAGCCGGGGGACAGTGCCTGGCTGTTCCTTCGCGATGGGCTGCCGGTGGGGGCGCTGCTCGGGAACGTGAATGGTCCCGACTTCCGCGTGAAGCTGGACTACGTGCGGCCCCCCTACCGGGACTCGAAACTGGGTGCCTGGCTGTTCGGGGAGGGCTTCGGGAAGCTCGGGCTCTCCGGCATCCGCCGCATCGTGGCCAACCCGGGAACCGCCGAACACCGGCGCTACCTGCTCGGGCTCGGCTTCTCGGAGGAGGGTGCCGCGCTCACGCGCGCGATCTGATCTTCCGGGGGAGGACACCGTGTCGTTGACCCGATTCCGCCCAGGGCGAATGTACGTGTGGAAGACTGCTGGCCAGGAGCTCCGGTCAGCCCGCCGCACTCGACTCGGGAACGGACCGGCCGGTTGCAGGTTGCGAGGAGGCAATCGTGGGACGAACGTGGAGGCTGACTGCGTTGGGCGCGGCAGCGGCTCTCGGGATGACCGGCTGCGCACCGGCACCGCCCTACCCGCCATGGCACAACGCCCAGAACGCCGACAGTCCCGTCAAGGCCTGTCTGGTCTCCGACCAGGCAGGATTCTCCGACAAGTCGTTCAACCAGTCCGCCAAGGAGGGCCTCGACCGCGCCGTCGCCGACCTGCACGTGCGGTCGGCCACGACTGAGTCCTCCGGGCCGGGAGACTTCAAGCAGAACATCGACAACCTGATCGCACAGAACTGCACGATCATCTTCGGCGTGGCATTCACCCTGAACGACGCGATCCGGAGGGCAGCAGAAGCGAACCCGGACATCCACTTCGTGCTGATCGACTCCCGCATCACGCAGGGGAACCCGCCCGTCGAGGTGAGTCTGCCGAATGCGAAGGCGCTGGTGTTCAACACCGCGGAGGCGTCCTTCCTGGCCGGGTACCTCGCCGCGGGGATGTCAGCGAGCGGCGTCGTCGGAACCTGGGGCGGCCTCCAGATCCCGCCGGTCTCCCTTTTCATGGACGGTTTCGCAGAAGGCGTCAGCCGGTACAACACGGACAACGGCACCTCCGTGAGACTGATCGGGTGGGACAAGCAGGCGCAGACCGGATCCTTTGCCGGCGGCTTCCAGGACCAGGCACGCGGCAACCAGCTGACCCAGGGGATGATCGCGCAGAAGGCGGACATCATCATGCCCGTCGCGGGCAACGCCGGCAACGGTGCCCTGGCGGCCGCCAGGGCGACGCCGGGGACGGCCATCGTGTGGGTGGACTTCGACGGGTACGAGACCACCACCTTCGGAGACCTGATCCTCACATCGGTGGTGAAGCACGTTGGCCAGTCGGTCTACGACACCATCCAGAGCGAAGTGGAAGGCAAGTTCTCGCCCGAGGCCTATATCGGCAACCTGGACAACGGCGGCGTCGGGCTGGCGCCGTTCCATGCTTTCGAGGCCAAGGTGCCGGCGGAACTGAGCCAGAAGCTGGAGACGCTCAAGGCGGATGTCATCGCAGGCAGCATCAGGATCGAGACGGTGAACCAACCATGAGCGCATCGGAAGACGGGAGGCCGTGGTCATGAAACTCGAACTGCGTGGCATCACGAAGCGGTTCGGGCCGCTGACCGCCAACGACGCCATCGACCTGGTCATCAGGCCGGGCACGATCCACGCGCTGCTCGGCGAGAACGGTGCTGGCAAGTCCACGCTCATGAACGTCCTGTACGGCCTGTACCAGCCGGACGAGGGCGAGATCGTCATCGACGACGTCCCCAGGGTGTTGACCGGCCCCGGCGAGGCAGTCGCGGCGGGCATCGGCATGGTGCACCAGCACTTCATGCTGGTTCCGGTGTTCACCGTGGCCGAATCGGTGGTGCTCGGTTACGAGCCGACGGGGAGGTTCGGCCTGATCGACAAGTCGGTGGCGGCGGCCAAGGTGCGGGAACTCTCCGACAGGTTCGGCTTCGACCTCGACCCGGAGGCGCGCATCCAGGACCTGGACGTCGGTGCCCAGCAGCGCGTCGAGATCATCAAGGCCCTGTCACGCGAGGCCAAGGTGCTGATCCTCGACGAACCGACCGCGGTCCTCACCCCGCAGGAGACCGACGAACTGCTCGGCATCATGCGGCAGCTGAAGGAGTCCGGCACGTCCATCGTCTTCATCACGCACAAGTTGCGCGAGGTGCGCGCGATCGCCGACGAAATCACGGTCATCCGGAGGGGCAGGGTGGTGGGCAAGGCCTCCCCCACGTCGACACAGGCCGAGCTTGCCTCCCTGATGGTCGGCCGGAGCGTCGACCTCAGCGTCGACAAGACGCCGGCCTCCCCGGGCGTGCCGGGACTGGCGATCACGGGGCTGACCATCCTCGACGACGAAGGCCGGGCCGTGGTCGACGACATCGACCTGCACGTCGATCGCGGCGAGATCCTCGCCATCGGCGGGGTGCAGGGCAACGGCCAGACGGAACTGGCCGAGGCCATACTGGGCATCCGATCGCCGGCCGCGGGCACCATGACCCTCGACGGCGACGACCTGGTCGGCCGAACCGTCAAGCAGCGGCTCCATTCAGGTCTCGGGTTCGTACCCGAGGACCGGCAGACCGACGGCATGATCGGCTCCTTCTCGATAGCCGACAACATGGTGCTCGACCTCTACGACGTCGCCCCCTACGCGAAGGGGCCATCGCTCCAACCGGGTGTGATCCAGGACAACGCGGCGCGGCTGAGGGACGAGTTCGACGTGCGGGTCACCTCAGTGCGGGACCCCATCTCCACGCTGTCCGGCGGCAACGCCCAGAAGGCCATCCTGGCCCGTGCGCTCAACCGGGACCTGAGGCTGCTGGTGGTCTCACAGCCCACCCGCGGCGTCGACGTCGGCTCCATCGAGTTCATCTACAAGCGCATGGTCGCCGAGCGCGACAAGGGCACGCCGATCATCGTCATCTCCACGGAGCTCGACGAGGTCGAGGCGCTCGCGGACCGCATCGCCATCATGTACCGCGGCGGCATCGTCGGGGTCGTGCCCCAGGGCACGCCGAGAGACGTGCTCGGTCTGATGATGGCAGGAGTCGCCTCAGAAGAGGAGCACCCAGTGGACGCACGATCCCGTAGGAGCAGCGATGAGTGACCACGCAACCCCGACGCGCGACGAGGCGCCGGCCCGCAACCTCGTCCTCAGGGACATCATGGCCTCCTCCGGGATGATGATCACGCTCGCAGTGCTGCTCGCCCTCGTGATCGGTGCCCTGCTCGTGACCATCTTCGATCCCGTCTTCCGCTACACCATGACCTACTTCTTTGCCAGGCCGAGCGATGCCTTCACGGCCGCCTGGATGTCGGCCAGCGGCTACTTCACCTCGCTGTTCCGCGGTGCGATCTTCGACTACCAGGCAGTCACGTTCGCCCGGGCAATCCGGCCGCTGACGGAGACACTGACGAACTCGATCCCGCTCATCATCACCGGCCTCGCCGTCGGCCTCGGATTCAGGGGCGGCCTGTTCAACATCGGCGCGCAGGGCCAGTTCATCGTCGGGGCCATCGCGGCCGGCTACGTCGGCTTCGCGTGGCAGCTGCCGGCCGGCCTCCACCTCGTCGTCGCCATCATCGCGGCGATCGTCGCCGGCTCGCTGTGGGGTGCCATCGTCGGGGTGATGAAGGCACAGGTGAACGCCAACGAGGTCATCGTCACCATCATGCTGAACTCGATCGCGCTCTACCTGCTGAACTTCCTGCTGAAGACGCCGGCGTTCATCGGAGGGGGCTTCGCAGGCAAGTCCATCGACGTCGCCCCCGGCGCCACCTACCCGCCGCTGATCGACCCCATGTTCCGGCTGCACTGGGGACTACTCGTGGCCGTGCTCGCAACCGTCGTCATGTGGTGGGTGCTGGAGCGTTCCACGTTCGGGTTCGAGCTCAAGGCGGTCGGGGCGAATCCTGAAGCCGCCCGTGCCGCGGGCATGTCCGTGAAGAAGGTCATCATCATCACGATGATCCTGTCCGGTGCCCTCGCCGGTCTCGCTGCCACCGCCCCCACACTGGGCACCGAGCAGTTCCTGACCACGGGCATCGCGGCGAACTACGGGTTCGACGCCATCACGGTGGCACTGCTCGGTCGTTCCCGGCCCCTCGGGACCTTCCTGGCCGGCATCCTCTTCGGCGCACTCAACGCGGGCGGCTCCCTCATGCAGGCGGCCTCCGGGATACCAATCGACATCGTGCAGGTCGCACAGGCGGTGATCGTGCTCCTGATCGCCGCACCTCCGCTGGTGCGGGCCATCTTCCGGCTGCCGCTCCCGCGCGACAGACGGGTGCTTGATGCGCCTGTCATCGCTGCCGCATCCGGAGGAGGTGCAGGGGCATGACACTCCACACAGAGACCCACGCTTCGACCGACATCAGGCAGCCGGTGTCCTGGAAGTGGCCGGTGGTGGCCGGGCTGATGGCGGTGGCGACGCTGCTGCTGGCGGTCGGCTCCCATGGTGATGCGACGTTCTCGATGCAGGGGGCAACCAGTTGGTTCACGATCCCGAACATCACGGTGCCCGCGGGACCCGGAAACTGGGTCCTGACGGTGCTGGCATTCGCCGCCAGCGGTTACGCAGTGGCACTCGCCGCCAGGGGGCGCACGGTGCCCACCTGGCCCGTCGTCGTCGCAGGGGTGGCACTGGTGCTGGCCTTCCTGAGTTGGACGGTCGCGGGCAACCAGGCCGCCGCCATCCCGGTGATGCGGCTCCTGAGCGGTGCCCTGGTGTTCGCCGTGCCGCTGGCGTTCGGCGCTCTGTCGGCAGTCGTCTGCGAACGGTCGGGGGTCGTCAACATCGCGATCGAGGGGCAGATGATCGCCGGAGCGTTCGCGGCGGTGATCGCCTCGTCGGCCACGGGCAATCCGTGGGTGGGGCTGATCACCGCGCCGCTGGCGGGCGTGGCCGTCGCATGGCTTCTCGGTGTCTTCGCGATCAAGTACCGGGTCGACAACATCATCGTGGGCGTCGTCCTCAACATGCTCGCGATCGGACTGACCTCGTTCCTGTTCTCGATCCTGTTCGTCGGCTCCACGGCGGGCCTCAACCAGGCTTTGGCCCTGCCGACCCTGCCCATCCCCCTTCTCGTCGGTATACCGGTCCTCGGCCCGGTCCTGTTCAACCAGACGATCCTCGTCTATCTCGTGTACGTGCTGATCGTGGTGCTGAACATCTCGTTGTTCAGGTCGAGGTGGGGGCTCCACACCCGGTCGGTGGGTGAGCATCCCAAGGCAGCGGACACCGTCGGCATCAAGGTGGTCGCCCTGCGTTGGCGAAACGTCCTGCTCGGCGGCGCCATGGCAGGCATGGGTGGCGCGGTGTTCACGATCGGCATGGGCCTGGCGTTCAGCAAGAACATGGTTGCCGGCAACGGCTACATCGCGCTGGCGGCCATGATCCTCGGCGGTTGGCGGCCGATCGGGGCTGCCCTGGCCGCGCTGCTGTTCGGCTTCGCCACCAACCTCGGCTTCATCATCCAGACCGTCGAGGCGCCCATCCCGACCGAGGTCGTCCTCATGATCCCCTACATCGTGACGATCCTTGCCGTCGGCGGGTTCGTGAAGTCGGCGGTGGCACCGGCCGGCGTCGGAAAGCCGTACCCCTGATCCATAACGGCAGATCCATCCAGCGGAATCGACCCAACAGAATCGACCCAAGAGAAAGGGAGCCATTCATGGCGACACCACACATCAATGCAGAGGTCGGAGACTTCGCCCCGGCCGTGATCATGCCCGGTGATCCGAAGCGGGCCAGACGCATCTCCGAACTGCTCATGGAGGATGCCAGGCAGGTCACCGACGTCCGGGGCATCCTGGGCTTCACGGGCACCGTCGACGGCAAGCCCCTGTCCGTCATGGCATCAGGCATGGGCATGCCCTCCGCCGTCATCTACGCCACCGAGCTCTACCAGTTCTACGGTGTGCGGCGGATCATCCGCGTCGGCACTGCAGGCGGTATTCCCCCGCACGTCCGTGTCGGCGACGTCATCGTGGCAATCGGGGCGCACACCCAGTCGAACATGAACCAGTTCCGCCTCCCGGGGTTCCACTTCTCGGCCGTCGCCAGCCACAACCTGGCCGCTGCCGCGGTGAACGCCGCCGCGGGTCTGGATGCGACGGTCCATGCCGGGACGATCATCTGCAACGACCACTTCTACCTTGCCGGCCCGCCGGGGCAGCTGGAGTTGCTGGCCAAGTACAACGTGCTCGGCGTCGACATGGAATCGGCCGGCATCTACGGCGCCGCAGCCGAGTTCGGCCGGGAGGCCCTCACCGTACTGACGGTCAGCGACCATCTGCTGGACCACAGCCAGAACATGAGCGTCGAGGACCGGGAGACGCGTTTCCAGACGGCACTCAAGCTGGCGGTGGCCGCAGCGCTCTCCTGATCGGCGAGGACGACTGCGCAGCCCCCCGGGTGAACCCCGATCAGGGCTGCCGGAAGGCCGCCAACTGGACTGCGTCGATGCCGTAGCAGTGCTCGGGTGCAGGATAGGTGCCGTCGCGCACCTCGGCGGCGTACCGGGCGATGCCCTCGACGACGAGGTCCCCGACCTCGGCGTAGCGCTTCACGAAACGGGCACTGCCACCGGTGGCCATGCCGAGCAGGTCATGGAAGACGAGCACCTGACCGTCGACGTCGGGGCCGGCACCGATGCCGATCACGACGGCCCCGACCGATGTCGCGATGTCGCTCGCGACATCGGACGGGATCGCCTCGAACACGATGGAGAAGCAACCCGCCTCGTCCAGTGCCCGCGCCTCGTTCGCGACCCTTCGCGCGGCCGCGGCGGTTCGACCCTGTGCCTTGTACCCGCCGAGCGCCGTGGCGGTCTGGGGGGTCAGGCCGACGTGCCCCATCACGGGGATGCCGGCGGCGATGATCGCCCGGACCCGCGACAAGGACATCGGCCCACCGCCCTCGAGCTTCACCGCGTCACAGCCCGCCTCCTTCACGAAGCGCACGGCGGTGGCGACGGCCTGGGCATCACTGACCTCGTAGGACCCGAAGGGCAGGTCGGCAACGAGCAACGGCGCCCTCAACCCACGCCGCACCGCGGCGGTGAGCATGAGCATCTCCTCGACGGAGACCGACGTGGTGCTGTCGTGCCCGAGCACGGTCATGGCAGCGGAGTCCCCCACCAGGACGATGTCGACCCCGGCCCGTTCGGCGGCGAGCGCGCCGGGATGGTCGTAGGCGGTCACCATGACCACCTTCCGCCCCTCGGCCTTCATCTCGGCGAGCGCAGGCAACGTCAGCTTCCGGCGCTTGCCGGATGTGGCCTCATTCCGGGGGCGGGAGGACATGTGAGGTCAGGCCTCGGTCACGAGAGTTCCGACTGCGGCGTCGACTGTGGCCACCTTGTTGGTGTTCTTCTCGACGTGCACGACGACGGGCTTGTAGTCGACCAGTTCAGAGCCGTCGTAGGACCCGTACGAGATGACGATGATGATGTCGCCACGGTGGGCGAGGCGGGCCGCCGCACCGTTGACCTTCATCTCACCCGACCCGGGCTCGCCGGCGATGGTGTAGGTCTCGAACCGGGCCCCGTTGTTGACGTTGACCACGGCGACCTTCTCGAACTCCATGATGTCCGCCGCCTCGAGAAGCAGCGGATCGATGGTGATCGAGCCGACGTAGTGCAGGTCCGCGTCCGTAACCGTGGCACGGTGGATCTTGGACTTCAGCATTGTGCGCTGCATCAGTTGCGCTCCTCGGAGCCGTTAACGGACGGAATCGGTAGGTTGTCGATGAGCCGCACCCCGCCGACCTGGGCGGCGACGACGGCCAGACCCTTGCGGGACGTGTCGTTCGCGGGCGAGAACGTGTCCGGGTCCACGAGGACCAGGTACTCCGGTTCCACACCTGCATCAAGCATACGGGCCCTGCCCGCGTGCTCCGCCTCGCGCGGGCCCGCCCCGGCAGCCACCGCCGCGGCAACGGCATCCAGCCCGGCCTTGAGCGCAAGTGCCTTCGGCCTGTCCGCCGGGGACAGGCGGGCGTTGCGGCTGGACATCGCCAGGCCGTCCGGCTCGCGGACCGTCGGGCAGGTCTCGATCACCACCGGCAGACCGAGGTCGGCCACAAGCCGCCTCACGACTGCGACCTGCTGCGCGTCCTTCTGGCCGAAGTAGGAGACATCCGGGCCGACGGCGATGAGCAGCTTGGCCACGACCGTCGCCACGCCGTCGAAGTGCACCGCACCGCGACGCTCCCCCTCCAGTGGCTCGCTGACGCCACGGACGCTGATGGTGGTGGCGTACCCGGCCGGATACATCTCCCCGGGGTCCGGGCAGAACAGCAGTTGCGCGCCGGCGGCCGTGGCCAGGGCGGCGTCACGCTCCTCGTCACGGGGGTACGCCGCGAGGTCCGCTGCATCATTGAACTGGGTCGGGTTCACGAACACCGACACCACGACGACGTAGCAGTCCCTGCGTGCCGCCCCGATCAGTGACAGGTGCCCTTCGTGGAGCGCACCCATCGTCGGGACGAAGCCGATGCGACGGCCGGCCGCCCTGTGGTCGGCGAGCGCTGCCCGCAACTCCGGGATGGTTCGGACGGTGGTCATTCGTGGTCCTTCCTCGCGGCCAGGCGGCGCGTCGCCGCCACCAGTTCATCGAACAGTCCAAGGTCCTCGGGTGCGCGCTCGGCCACAGCGTCACGCTGGCGCGCGATCGTCTCCTCGTCTCCCCGGGCGACGGGCCCCGTCAGGGCCGGCCCGGCTCCGGTTGCGGCCCAGTTCGCGACGGTGGCGCGCACCAGCGGGACCAGTCGGTCACGGGGCACTCCCGCGGAGGCGGCCAGACGCTCGGCCAGGTCCTCCAGCGCCAGAAGGAAGTTGGATGCCACGGAAGCCGAGGCGTGGTAGGCGGCACGGTCGGCGTCGTTCACACCGACGGGCTCCATGCGAAGCGATATCGCAAGTTCGCGCGCGAGTTGCAGGGCCCGGGGGGTCGAGCCCGCGATCGCGGCAGTGGCCCCCTCGAACACGGCTCCCGATGTGGGGATCGTCATCAACGGGTGCAGGCCGAACGCCTCGTGCGCGCCGAGCGGTGCCAGGGTCGTGGCACCGGAGCAGTGCCCGACGAGCAGCCCGTCGCGGACGGTGACGGTGGCGGCCGCGGCGGCGATCTGGTTGTCCGGGACACAGAGCAGCACCACGTCGGAGCCGGACGGGTCGGCTCCGCGGCCGAGCGGCCCGGTCACCTCCCAGCCCGCCTCACGCAGTGCATGGGACAACGCGGTGCCCAGGCGGCCACGACCGACGATCGCGACTCGTAGGCTGCCAACGCCCATCCGATGCCTCCTTCGGTGATCCCGGGTTCACCCTGGATCCCCAAGAACTCTAGGCGAGCACAAGGGGCGTGCCCGACCGCCGTCCGCCTGCGGCAGGCGGTTACGATGCCTGCATGCCCGCCGAACCCCCACCGAACCGGGTCCACGTGCCGTCCAGCCAGCGCGTCGACGACATCTCGCGCTGCCGCGCGCTCCTCGCCGATGTCGGGGCTGCACTCTGGATCACAGGTGGCGACGGTGTGCCCGAGGTCACCCTGCTCCCGACGGCGTGGGACGGTGACCGGCTCGTCGCGCACGCGTCGGTCCGCAACGAGCAGTTCGCACTGCCCGAGGGCCGGGCCGTGCCCTGCCGTGTGGTGGTCCAGGGCGCGCACACCTACGTCAGCCCGCGGTGGTATCCGAGCATCCAGGACCGCGAGCACGGCGGATCGGCGAGGGGCCGCGCCGTGGGCCGGGCCGTGGGGACCTGGGACTACGAGCAGGTACAGATCGCCGGCTGGCTCAGGGTCCACAGGGACCCGGAGCGCCTGCGATCCGAGGTGCTTGCCCAGGCCATCGAGATCGACTCGGAGCGCCTCGCCGACGTGCCCGACTCGCCCGACGCCGGCCGAGGAGCCTGGACGGATGAGGAGGCGCCGGAGGACTTCATGGCTGCGATGCTGCAGGGCATCGTCGGTCTGGAGCTGGAGATCACCGAGGTCGTCGGGCGGTTCAAGCTGTCACGCAATCGCACGGTCGCCGACAGGGCAGGGATCGTCGAGGGCCTGCGAGCGCGCGGCAGGGATCGCGACCTCAGGATCGCCGACGCCGTCGAGGCGGTCGAGCCGCTCGCCTGAGCCCCTCGTCGTCACCCGTCCGACTGCGGCTCATCCGCCGGCGGCGGCGCTTGGGGGCTCACAGGCGGGACCGCGGGTGCCACCGGCCGCGCCGCCTTAGCCCGGCGACGCCTCACCAGCGCGCGGATGGGGAAGAAGAGGATCAGCGCCGCCAGCCACAGCGGAGAGGTGGCGATCACGACCGCGACCAGCACGTTCAGCATCGTCGCCGCCGCCTGGACACCGTTGGTGACGGCCTGGCCGAAACCCCAGTCGTCGCTGGCGGATCGGACGACCGGCTTGTTCTCGACCAACTCGATGGTCACCGTCGCCATCGCGGCCTGCCGCTCCAGGTACTTGACCTGCGCATCCAGGGACTCGATCTCACCCCGGACCCTGCCCAGTTCCTGCTCGATGGCCAGCATGTCCTTGACGTCCTTGGCGGCGTCGAAGAACTCGCGAAGGCGTGCCTCCTGTGCCCTCAGGTTCTCCAGCCGTGCAGACATGTCCACATGTGCCTGGGTGACGTCCTCGGTGGACTCCGACTGGAACTTGATCGTGCCGATCTTCGAGACGTCATCGACCAAGGCGTCGAAGGAGGCTGTGGGCACGCGCACCGTCACCCAGCCGCGCAGGGCGGTGCCGTCGCCGACCCGGTTGCCGTTGTTGTCGTACCGGTACACCCAGTCGTCGACATCCGTGGCCACCTGCATGTCGGTGACGCTGCCCCCACGTGCCGCGGCCAGTTCCCGGATCTTCGTGACCGAGTCGGGGGTGCTTTCCACCTGCAGCCGCAGGGTCTTGGACCGGATGATCAGGCGATCCGTGCCATCGGCCGTCCCGCCCCCGCCCTTCTCCGGGACAGCGACGGACCCGCCGCCGGCCTGCGTGTCCTCCCCCGGGAGCGCCCCGGGCGCCGACGAGGTGCCGGACGAGCCGCAGCCCGTGAAGAGTGCGGGGAACAGCAGCACACTCAGTACAGTCAACGCCCTTGTCAACCAGATGTTGCTCCTCATACCGAGCACCTCCACGTGTCGGGCCAACCTGGTAACAGTCAACGCTACCGGGCCCCACCTCACCCAACCCTTGAGGAGACCCATTCGATACCCAAACGTTGCCGAAACGTTGCCGAACCGGCTCAGGCGAGCATCCGGCCGAAGGCGAGGCCAAGGCCGGCCGCCAACAGGCAGAGCACGAGCATGGACGAGCCGAGAGCGAATGCCGGCCAACGGCGATCCGCCCGCACAAGCCTCACCAGTTCAACACTCGCCGTGCTGAACGTCGTGAATCCGCCGAGCAGCCCCACCCCGAGGACCTCCCGGATTGCGCGATGGTCGGCACCCCAACCGGTGAGCAATCCCAGCAGGAAGGAGCCGATCACGTTGATGATGAGCGTCGCGGTCGGCAGGCCGCGACCGATGCGTGCGGCCAGTACGCCGTCGAGCACGAAGCGTGTCCCCGCCCCCAGACCGCCCGCCAGCGCAAGCAGGAACGGTGTCACCGGGCCACCCCACGACGCGGGCCCAGGACCCGGCGGACTGCCCACATGGCAGCACCTGCGGCCAGTAGGCCCGCCACGACACTGACAAGGGCGTACCCCGCGGCAACCCAGACCGCTCCGCCGGCGCCGAGCGAGATCGTCTCCACTGCGAACGAACTGTAGGTGGTGTAGCCGCCGATCACACCGGTCCCGATCCCGAGCTGCAGCGGCGCGCGGAGGCGCTCCGAAGGTGCAAGCATCGACAGCAACTCCAGCAGCAGTCCCAGCAGGAGGGCCCCGGACACGTTGATGAGGAACGTCGTCCAGGGCCAATGCCCGGGCGAGGTCGGAAACGCAGTGGCGATCTGGCTGCGCAGCGTGCTGCCGACGGCCCCTCCCGCAACCACCCACGCGATGAGGGCAGGCCTCAGATGTGCCGGTCGCCGGATCGGGTCGGCGGTCATGCCAGCGGCGTCTTCCAGTCGACGACACTGGTCGGGACCACGAGGACCGGGCGGTGCTGATGGTGTGCGAGATGCGTCCCGACCGACCGCTGGAGGACCTCATGCAGACGCGCTCCGGCCCCACTCCGGCCCGCGCCGACGACGATCACCGCCGCGTCCACTGCCCTGGCCAGGTGCGTCAGCGCCCGGTCGGGGCGACCCGCGAGGTAGCGGAACTCCCACGACGCCCCGGTCCCGGACAGGGCAGCCGTGAGCGCCTGGACGAGCTCGCGCTCGAGCCGCCTCCAGGCCTCGTCCTCGTACAGGTCGGGATTCAGGCCGACGTGCCGCACGGTGCCGTCCGGGAACTCCTGTTCTGTCATCCGAGCGGGGTCGGCGAACGCGAAGTACAGGCGTCCACCGAGAGCCGATGCGAGCTGGGCGGCCGTGATGGCGACCAGCTCGGGCTGCCCCGGCTCCACACCTGCCACCACGGCATTCCCGAGGAAGGGGGTGATGCGGGAGGGGTGCGGCTGCGGCACGGCGGCTTTCACCGTACCCACCGGGCGTTCTTGGTCCACATGGACCGATCCTACGGTCCCCGCATCCCCTTGGACCCGTTGCCCGAGACGCTTCCGCGGCCCGCGCAGACGTGCGGCGTCATACCCTGTGCCTCGCCGCATTCGGGATCCCGCGCCGGGACTGGTAGTCTCGTCGCGTTGGTCCGCCCGGTCTCGCCCCGGACCTTCGGCGCGCAGGTGTGTCATCGCCCTGCTGATTCGCCGCTTCCGCTCCTTGAGCCTTGGCACCCCGGTGAGACATGACTCCCGATAGGTATCCACTTGTCATCAGCTTTCGCACGCCTCGGCGTGCCCACCAACCTTGCCGCAGCCCTCGAGGCGCGCGGCATCACCACCCCCACCCCAATCCAGGCGGCCACGCTGCCCGATTCCCTGGCCGGGCGCGACGTCCTCGGCCGTGGCCGGACCGGTTCCGGCAAATCATTCGCGTTCCTGCTTCCACTGGTGGCCCGGCTCGTCGCCTCCGGCCGGCGGCGGCAGGCCAGGAGGCCGCGCGCCCTCGTGCTGGCACCGACCCGTGAGCTGGCCTCCCAGCTGCACGAGTCGCTCGTCGTCCTCGAGAAGCCCGCAGGCCTGACCTCGACCGTCGTCTTCGGCGGCGTCGGCCAGAACCCCCAGGCCAAGGCCCTGGAGCGCGGCGTCGACGTCCTCATCGCCTGCCCGGGTCGCCTGCTCGACCTGATGGACCAGGGGCTCTGCGACCTGTCCGCCGTCGAGATCACCGTCATCGACGAGGCCGACCACATGGCCGACATGGGCTTCCTTCCCTTCGTGCGCCGCATCCTGCAGGCCACCCCGACCAAGGGACAGCGCATGCTGTTCTCCGCCACGCTCGACGACGGCGTCCAGACGCTCGTGAGGCAGTTCCTGCACGACCCGGTGACGCACGAGGCCGACTCGGCCCACTCCCCCGTGGACGCGATGGAGCACCACGTGCTGCGCATTGACGACTCCGACCGCACGCAGGTGGTGGCGGAACTGGCAGCCGCCCCCGGAAACATCATCGTCTTCACCCGCACTAAGCACGGCGCGAAGAAGCTCACCAAGCAGCTCATCGCCCTGGGTGTGCCCGCGGTGGATCTCCACGGCAACCTCAGCCAGAACGCCCGCACCCGCAACCTCGACGCCTTCCACTCGGGCCGCGTCACGACCCTGGTGGCAACGGACATCGCGGCGCGCGGCATCCACGTCGACGACGTGTCGCTGGTGGTGCACGCCGACCCACCGGTGGAGCACAAGGCCTACCTGCATCGCTCCGGCCGCACGGCCCGGGCAGGCGCCTCCGGCACCGTCGTCACGTTGGAGGTGCCGGCGCAGCGGAACGACGTCCGAACCCTGCTCAGGCAGGCGAAGATCAGGCCGACGTTCACAGACGCCGCCCC
Source organism: Arachnia sp. (assembly GCA_039811745.1). Lineage (GTDB taxonomy): Bacteria > Actinomycetota > Actinomycetes > Propionibacteriales > Propionibacteriaceae > Arachnia. Next base: position 963 of record JBDHZH010000004.1, on the reverse strand, counting down.
CGGCGCCGACGTCCTGACGCACCTCGCCCCGGGAGAGCGCACGTTCCTCGATCCGGCCACGGCCGCCGAGCAGTCCGGCGTGACCCCGAAGCAGCCGCAGCCCCCCTCCGCATCCAAGGGTGGCAGGGCACCGCGGGGCCGGGTCTCCAACAACCAGCCCCAGGGCAACCCGCCGGCGCAGCGTCGCCGGGAGCAGCGGCCCGTCTCGACCGGGCAGGGCACCCAGACCGGCGGCAACCGTCGGCCGGCGAACTCACGCCCGAAGACCTCGGCCGGCGCCTCCCAGCCCGCCGCGTCCCACAGCGCGGCCGACTTCTCCAGGAGCTTCCGCAGGAGCCGCTGAGACCTGGGGAAACGCCGAGTGGATCCGCCTGTTCGTCAGCCGACGGACAGGCGGATCTCGTTGTTCCAGGGATCGAGCACGGTGAGGGTCCTGCCGTCGTTGGTGGGCCGGAAGCCGGCGAACTGCAGCCTCTCGCCGGCCTTGGCGATCTCCTCGGCGTCGGGGACCTGGATGTCCACCACACCCATGCCGAGCGCCTTGTGCCGGGGCCCGGCGCCGAGGGAGTTCCACACGTTCATCGCCATGTGGTGGTGGTAGCCGCCCGCCGATACGAACAGCGCCGAGTCCATGGCGAGAGTCTCGTCGAACCTGAGGGCGCCGACGTAGAAGGCACGGGCCGATCCGATGTCACCGACCTGCAGGTGTACGTGCCCGAGCTTGCCCTCGGCCGGGCCGAGGGTCGCAGGGTCGAGGCCGCCCAGATGTGCCTCGATGAAACGGTTCGGGTCGATGTAGAGGGTCGCCATCCGCACCTGGCCACCGCGCCAATCCCACTGGTCCCGTGGCCGGTCGTGGTACAACTCGAGCCCGTTCCCTTCGGGGTCGGTGAAGTAGAACGCCTGCGAGACCAGGTGGTCCCCGGTGCCCGCGTAGTGATCGGGGTACTTGGTGTACATGGA
>JBDHZH010000003.1:0-84087 GCA_039811745.1 Arachnia sp. | reverse complement strand
GCTAACGTTCTACCTCGCGTGGTTGTTCGCAATCACCGATCCCCTGTAGCTCAATTGGCAGAGCATCTGACTGTTAATCAGAGGGTTACTGGTTCGAGTCCAGTCGGGGGAGCCAATCCAAACGGCTCTGACAAGCACTTTCACCCAAACCGCTAGCCTCGGGGGGAAGATAGGGGGAAGGTTCTTCCCCACCGTGACGCGGTGTTGCTCCCGGAACCGGAGCGCTCATGTCCACCAACCCAACCCCGAACGCCTTGCAGCTCGAGGGCCTGTTTCCGTGCCCGGCGACGCCTGCCACCAACTCGGCCGGGGTCGACTTCGAGGCGACCCGGGTTCGGTTCGTCGTCCTCCCCAACCTCCGGTCCGCGTCGCGCTGGCTGGAATCCAACGAGGCCGCGGCCTGGCAGCCCGTCGGCGTCGTCGATGACCGGGTGGTCTGGCCCGACGGCCCCCAACCCCCGGCATGGTTCGAGGCCGCGGTCTCGGCCGCACTCACTGATGGTCGGGTGCCGGCATGACGGCCGGGCTGTGGGATGCGGCACGGGTCGACTGGCAGAACCACCTACGCCGTACCGGACTGGCCGACAGCACCAGGCACCGGCTCAACAAGCAACTGCTGAAGTTCTCCCGGGAGTGCGACCGGGCCCCGTTCGACGTCACCGCCGGCGACGTCGAAGCATGGATCGGCTCCCTGCAGCTGGCCCCGAACACGCGATACCTGTACCGGGCCGCGGTCCGCAACTTCTACCGGTGGGCGTACCGGGCCGGCCGGGTGCCAGCCGACCCGATGGCCGGCAACGATCACCCGCTTGCCGGCAACGTCCCAACCAGCTGGGCGGACGCGCTCCGCGAACATCAGCGCTGGGGGCAGGCCAAGGGCCTGTCCGCGGGCACGGTGCGGACGCGCCGGGAGTGCCTGGAAATGTGCGCCAGGCAGACCGGCGCCGCCTCCCCATGGCTCCTCACCCAACGCGACCTTGCCGGCTGGATGGCATCCCACCGGTGGGCGCGGGAGACGCTACGGCGGGCACGCAGCACCCTTCGGGACTTCTACACGTGGGCGGAGCTGATGGGCTACGTCGAGTACTCCCCCGCCGACGAGCTGCCCCACCCGAGGGCGGCGAACCATCTTCCCCGCCCGGCATCGGAGGACGCCTACAAGACGGCCCTGTGGCAGGCCGATGAACGTACCGGGCTGATGCTGCGGTTGGCCGCGGAACTCGGGCTGCGGCGCGTCGAGGTCGCCGAACTGCACTCCGATGATCTGATCCAGGACCACACCAGGGCTTGGTGGCTGCACGTCCACGGCAAGGGCGGGAAGGTTCGGGCGGTGCCGTTGCCGCCGGATCTGGCGTTGGAGCTGCGGCAGCGGGATCCCGGGTTCGTGTTCCCCGGCAGCGTCGAGGGGCACTTGTCGGCGCGGTGGGTCGGCAAGCTGGTGGCGTTGGCGCTGCCCCAGGGGGTGACGATGCATCAGCTTCGGCACCGGTTCGCCACGCAGGCCTATCAGGCGACCAGGAACCTGTTCGCGGTCCAACGGCTGCTTGGGCATGCGTCGCCGATGACGACGCAACGCTACGTCGAGACGGCCCCCGACGAGCTGCGGGGCGTCGTGGATGCCGTGTCGGCGGTCAGGTGGCGGGCATGACGGCGGTAGGGCCGGTGCGGCCCCGTCTCGACTGCCCCGCCTGGTGCACACTGGCAGGCGCCGGCCACCTGGACGACTACGAAGCGACCACGGGCACCGGGTTGTTGATCCGCACCCACGAACACAGCATCGGCACGGCCGGCCCGGCGAGCGTGTGCCTGGTAGCCGACGAGATAGCCGGCGGCGACGGTACCGGGCCGGTCATGGCCCCGCCGGTGCTCCAGCTCCTGGTCGACGACGGGGCCCAGCTGGGCGCCGACGATGCCGAACGACTCGCGGCGCTGCTGCTGCAGGCCGTCGAGGTGCTGGGGACGGTGGAGGGCTTGCAGCCGTAGCGCTCCACGGCTTGCAGGGGCGGGACCCCGTCGGCGACACCATGCCGGCGGGGTCTTGTCTTGTCCAGGCGCAGCCCCTCGGCCGGCGGTGACGCCTAGAGCTCGTCCGGGTGCGGGGTCCGGTCCTGCCCCGCCCACACACCGAACACCTCGAACTGGCCGGCCTCCCGGCAAGCATCGAACACCGGGCATCCCCGGCACCACCCGACCACTTCGGCGCGCTCCTTCCGATAGTCGCCAAGGAAGCGGGCATCGGTGGCACACACCACGACCCCCCCGGCGTCGCTCAACTCGGCCAGGGCAGCAGCGAGGCGGCCACGGGCCACCCTGGGGCGTGGCGTCGAGGATGCGGACGGGGCGGGATCGGTGTGCATGGGCATGGTGTGGGGCCTCCTGAAGGGCGTGCGGGCGGGTGGGTGGAGAGAGCACGAGAAGGAGAGAGAGAAATGAAGACCGGACGATGTTCCGGCGGCAGGTCGGCTTCTTAAAACCGGGCCCCTGCGGTGCTGTGATGCTGCTGGCCGGTGCTGTGTGGCCGATTGCAGGGCCTTGGAGGTGTTTCGGGTAGTCGGGATAGGGGCGGGGCTTGTGGGGCCGTCTGGGGCGGTTTCCTGGGGTTGTGGTGCTGCCCCCCGGCTCGGCCGGCGGGTTCCACGGAAAGGGGCGGTTCCATCGTCGGGTGCTCGGGGGGCAGCTGGGGGGCCGGCCTGTTGCGTTCACGGTCAGTCACAGCAGGCCGGCGGTCTAGGTGGTGGCGGTGACCTTCGCGCCGGGGTAGGCCGGTGTCGGGGTCAGTGACACTTCGAGGAGGCGGGCTTTCAGTCGGGTCACCCACAGGTCGCCGTTGGCGTCGGTGGTGTAGTCGCTGCCTCCGCCGGGTTCGGGTTGGAAGCCGATGGACAGCCTCAGTGCGCCGATCGAGGCGAGGCGTGCGGCTTCGGTTGCGACGTCGGATGTGTCGAGGGTCCATCGGGCGTAGAGGCCGTCGTGTTTGTGGGTCCAGGTCTGGGCTATGCCGATCGGGAGTTGGCGTGTGTCGTGGAACAGCAGGAGGGGCAGGTTGGGGTCTTCGATGAGGGATTCCACGAAGCATGATTCCCAGATCTGTTCGCGGTAGGGGCCGATGTCGGTGAAGGTGCGGTAGGGGACGGCGAGGCCTTCGACGTAGCGGGGGCTGGTGCGGGTGCCGGTGTTGCGGTATTCGATGGTGGCGGTTCCGGTGAAGGTGCGGCGGATGGTTCGGGGGTGGAAGTCGCGGTAGGTCATGGTGTCTGCGGGCTTTCGGAGTGGAGCTCTTCTAGGCGGAGCTCTTCGAGTAGTTGGCGGGTGCGGGCGTAGGGGTCGACTTCGGGCGTGATCGGTGAGAGGTCGATTCCGTAGCCGGGCCGTAGGTTGCCGTCGGCGTCGAAGGGGTCGCTGTTGGTGATGTGCGGGCCGTGGGCGGCTTCGCGGGGCTGGGACGGGGCCGGGGTGTCGACGGCCGGCACCGCCCGCGGGAGGGGCGGGCGGGGGGCCGGGAGTGCGTCCGGCTCCCCACCCGCGAGGGCGGCGCGACCCCGTGACGCGTCCGCCCGGCCGGCATACCGGGGCTGTGCTGGGATCGGCGGGCGGCGGAGGATGAACCACCAGCCGATCGGGATCCCGACGAGCATGCCGACGATGAGGGCCACCAGTGCCGGATGGATCACGGGGTGACCCCAGGTGTGAGGGCGGTGACGTCGACGGCGACGACGGCACCGGCGGCGCGTAGTGTCGCGGATGCGGACATGGTCACGACGGCGTCGAGTGCAAAGGCGGAGGGGCGCGGCCCGGTCAGCACTTCCAGGGCGGTTCGGCGAAGGTTCACGGCTGCGGAGCACATGACGAGCGCGGTCCCGGCCGGGACGCCGGCGGTGGCGAGGATACGGGGCCGGAGGGTCGGGTCTGGCAGGTCTGTGGCGTAGGCGCGGCGGATGTAGGGCAGGTCTTCGGCGGAGCACAGCACGAGGTCGGCGCCGGAACCGGGCCAGGCGGCCCCGGCGAGCGCTTCGGCGGCTGCGAAGGTGCCGGCCGTCGGTGCGCCGGTGGTCAGCCTGGTGATGACGGCGGTTTCGAGGCCGCGGAGGACCGCCTCCCGGGCTGCGTCGGTGTAGACGGTGGCACCTTCGGTCCAGTCGAGTAGCTGACGGTCGGGGGTGACGTAGAGGGCCGCGAGATCCCATACGGCGGGGGTGCCGTCGATGGTCGGGTTCGCGGCGGTCAGGTCTGCGGCCTTCAGGTCGGGGTTGATCGTCGCCTGGGGCAGGTCGTCGTACCGGGTGGGCTGCGTTTCGACGCCCCGGAAGGGGCGTTCTCCGATGGTGGCGTACCCGATCAGCCAGGGCGTCACGGCCCGGTCGAGGGGGCCGGCGTCGAGGGCGACGACGCCGCCGGCCCACGGTTCCAGGGTGGAGGTGGCGGGGCGCAGCTGGAGCGCCGCCATGTCGCCGACTTGGCCGGAGGTGAGGGGGCCGGCTGCGCGGGTGACTGCGATGCAGGCGAGGCGGTCCCGGGCTGCTGCCAGGGCGGCGGTGCCGGGTTGCCCGTCGAGGGGTGCGTTGCGGTTCGAGGCGACGAGTACCCGGTCCAGGAGCTCGTGGTGGCGCCGGTCCCGGTAGGGGTTGAGGAGGTGGGCGGCGGCGGACACGTTCCGCATTGCCTCGGCGGCGTACCGTGACCGGTTCACCCGTTCCACGCGGCTGATGCCGGGTTCGGTGACTGCGGCGGCGAGCGCTTCGACGCCGGAGCGTAGATCATCGGCGGTGCTGGTGTCGGGGCGGGGTTCGTAGTCGTTCATCGGGGTGTTCTCCTTGCAGGTGTTTGGGTGGCGGCGACGGTCCAGACGGTGCCGGTCTTGGTTGCGGTTTCGAGTTGGCCGGTGCTGGCCCATCTGCGGGCGGTGGCGGCCGGTATTGAGTTGAGGTTGCACCAGCGACTCAACGGCACTCTGGGTGGTTCCGGCAAGGAACCGGCCCGAATGTGGGCGGCGCCGCTCACTTTGAGGGCTTCCACGAACTCGCTGATCAGCCAGGACGGGACCGGGCGGGGTGAGGTGAGGCCTCGGCGGCGTCGTTCTCCTTCCCGGTCGAGGGCGGTTTCGGCGTAGAGCTCGAGCGCGTCGGTGAGGATGGCGGCGGGGAGTGTGGCGGCACCGACGGTGACGACGGGGCCGTTCATGACCGGGGGGCCTTGCCGGGGCTCGGCGGTCATTCCTGGGCCTCGGCTCGGCAGAGGGAGCACTGCGGGTAGTGGCCGTCGGCGTGTTGGCCGGCTCCGTGCGCGGCGCGCAATCGCACATCGGCGGGGTTGTTCGGCCTGGGCGTGTCGTCGCGCCATGTCGGCAGCTCCGGGACGTCGCGCACACGGCTATCGAGCCCGGCCAAGTAGTCCGCCAAGGTGCCGTTCTCGACTATGCCGCGGACGTAGGCGACGAAGTCGACGACGTCGCGCCGATGCAGATCCTCCTCAATCATCTTCATCTTCTCGTCGTCGTCCTTGAGGCCGCACAGCCGGGCCAGCTCCGAGGTTCGCGCGCGCGTTGATTGATTGATATCTATTGATTCTTGATTGGGTATCGTGGCGATACCTCTACGGGCCTCGGATTGCACCTCTACGGCTTCGGATTGCACCCCTACGGCTTCGGATTGCACCCCTACCACTGCGCCTAGGGGTTCACTTCTGACACCCCTACGGGACCGTAGGGGTTCACTTCTGACACCCCTACGGGACGGTTCAGGGTCCAATTCGGCGCCTCCAACTGGGCGGTCTGAAGCCTCCTGAATCACCAATTCCCACGTTGCAGGGCGACGACCGGCAGCCGGTTCCAGCTCGACAAGCCACCCAAGTTCGAGCAGCTGGCGCAGCCCACGGCGAACCGTTGCGCGGGCCGCGTTCGACTCCGTTTCCAGGCGCCCAAGCGAGAGCTCAACGGACTTTGTCGCGCCGGCGTACTCCTTGATGATCGAGGCGACGAGGCGGGCCATCGGGGAGACTCTGCCATCGGAGAAGACGGCGTTGCGCCAGCGGTCCCGGTGCCACTGCCGAGAGTCCGCGCCGTTCACGACGGTTCCCCCGTGGCGTGCCCGGGACGTGTCCGGTTGCAGTCACTCCAGTCGTGGAAGGCCCAACCGTCCTGTCCTCGTGTCTCCCACAGGCCAGCGTCGACCAAGGCTTTGGCGTCGGCTCGTGTGCCCCCCAGTAGTGGAAGCACCGCGGCCGGGATGTGTCCGTCTGTGAGCTGGTCAGCACACCAGGATCCGGCAGCAACCCACAGTCCCATCGCGCGTAGGCCGACCTTGTAGCGTTTCGGGTGGGAGTGGAACTTGCCATCCACCTTGAACCAGGCCACGTCACACCCCCGCCCGATGACCGGGTGCGCGTCGCACAAGCGGGAGCCTGTGTGGGTGCCGTATGCTGGCACCATCTCCGGTGCCCCCCGCTTCCCACAGGCGGGGGGCTCTTCGCGTCTCCATAGCTTCAGTTCGCGGGAGTGACGAGCGCGGCGACGTCCTCGGCGCGCAACCTGAGCACTCGGCCCCGGCCCACCCGGTAGACGGTGATCCGGCCGGCGTCGATGTCTCGCCCCAGGGATCGGCGGGAGTAGCCAACTGCTTCGATGGCTTCGGGGATCGTCAGGAAGTTGCCGTACTTCTCGCGCAGCTGGGCGGTGAAGTCGGTGTGGAATGTGCTGGTTGGGGCCATGGTGGCGTCTCCGGTTCTCCGCACACGGCGGACTGACCGTCCGTGTGACCGGCGGTGGAACCAGAGAGCGGTTGGCTCTCGGGGAATCTACAGAGGACCCTTGGCCCGATTGCTCGGGGCTTGTGCGACTGACGATAGCAGCATGCGCCGGAATGGGCGCACAGCACGCGCGGACGTGTCCGGATCACATGTGCTTCAGCAACGCGTGAACTTCCACTTGAGCAATGCCGGCCGCGGCGAGCTTGTCGAGGGCCACGGCCAGCTTCTCGCCTCGGATGGTCGGCAGTTGCCCACAGAGCCGGCAAGCCATCTGTACGGTCCTGGGACTGTGGTCTCGAGCCGGGTCGGCCGGAGGCTCCTCCCCCTTCCACAACCAGGACCGGGTTGACTCCGAGCGTGCTGGCACAAGATCGGATGTGTTCGCGATGGTGACCGGCCGTTGTTCTTCGGGGCGGTTGCGTTCTGGCCGCATGCTCGGGTTCTGTCCAGACCGCTTGACCTCTCGACGCGTCGACTTCATCGGTACCCGATGCCACACCTGAACACTTGACGAGTACGGAACCGGGCGGGGGGTCAGCGGGAGGCCGTAGGGGAACAGCTCACCCCAAGCGCCGCGGCTGAAGTGTGCGACCCACTGTCTGCGGTGCCCCCGGTCACAGTAGAGCTCGACGGTGGCCGGGCCGGTCACTGGGCGCCCCCGTCCAGGACATGGAACGACGGCCGCGGTGTCACCAGCGCAGCCAGCACAGCCACTTGCCGGGCAGGCGGCAACGCCTCCATGATCTGCGTCACCTGGGGCGCCTCCAAGGCACCCAACGCGGCGGCTAGCGACTGGTCGTCCAGGGCCGACAACGCAGCAGCCAGCGCGGAACCGGCAGCGGCTGGGGACCCGGCAGCCGATGGGCCCGCCGGACGTCCTGTGCTCCATCCTGCGAGCTCGGAGACGCGCCGGGCATAGTCGGAGGCCTTGCGGGTGTCCGGGTGCGTGTAGGCGCCGGTCATGCCCGGCTGGGAGTGCCCCAAGATGGCGATACGCAACGGCTCGGGAGCGCCCGCCTCGGCCCAAAGTGTGGCTCCCCAATGGCGTAGGTGATGGAGCCGAGCACCCGGGATTCCTGCATCGAGGCGCGCTTGGTTCCAGCCGAACCCGCGTTCGACCACCTTCCCCCGCTTCATCTTCTCGGCGTGGCCGGCGATCTGTCCCGACGTCCTGAACGCCTTGCTGGGCGTCGTAGAGGGGAACAGCAGGCCGGACGGGCCGGGCTCCGCGAACCTCCCAAGATGGGCCGTCAACTCGGGCAGTAGGTGCGGCGGAACCGGGATGACGCGCTCCCCCTTGCGCCCCGTCTTCGTCGGCCCTTCATGCCTGTCCCCGTCGTACGTGCTGATGGCCTTGTCCACGGTCAGCCAACCGAACCCGACCCCCTCGGCGTCGGCCCCCGTGACGAGGTCCCGGCGACGTAGCGCTACCGCTTCACCGGTCCTCAGGCAGCAGTACGCGAGCAGCAGCACGAGGGCCCGATCCCGCGGCGCGACGAGTCCGGCGAGCTCGGCCACCTTGGCGTGGTCGAGGGCCCGCACGGTCTTGTTGGGATCTCCGACGGCTTCGGGGCGTCGCGTCGCGTGCTCCACCTGGAACGGGTTGACCTCAATGAGCTTGTGCGTCTCGACGGCCGTCTTGCACACCGAACGAGCGAACGCGTAGGCCCGGTGGCGAAGCGTCGGGGTGTCGGCGACCTTGGCATGCCAGCGGGCCACGATGGCCGGCGTGAGCTCGACAAGCGGACGCGACGCGAGCGGTTCGAGGATGCCGTCCAGGTAGCGGCGGTACTCGGCTTCGGTGCGGGGGTGCAGCTTGCCCCCGCGGGGCGTGGTGCGGCCCGCGATCCATTCCCGGGCGTAGGTGTCGAGGGTGAGGCTCGAGTGTTCGGCGACGGCCGCGGCCTGGGCGCGTCGTTCGGCTGGTGGCGTCCAGGTCCCGGCATCGATGAGCGCCTGTTCCTGGGTGAGCCATCGTTCCGCGGCCTCGGCGTTGCTGAAGTGGTGGCCGGCGATGTGCCGGGACGCGTTGCGGGTGTAGTAGGCCCGGAACTGGGCGCCTCGGCGTTCGACGGTGCCGAGGGTCTTTCGCCTGGGCGTCATGGCGGGTTCTCCGATCGTCGGGCCTTCCCCCTGGGGGGAGAATAGGGGGAAGATTCTGCCCACTGTAGCGCATTGCGCCACTTGTGCACTATGGTTGAGAGCACCAACTACACAGGGCGCAACACCTAGTCAAACCACCTTTCCCGCTTGTGGGAGACGCTTTCGACAAGCCGAGACCACCCAAGCCGACACAATGGTTCGAGTCCAGTCGGGGGAGCTTTGCATTTCCGCCCCCACCAGGGCAAACACTGTGATGTCCCTCGTCTGTGTGCACCACGTGGGCACCACCTGCCATCGGGTCGACGCGCCGCAGGTCACCCTGCGGGCTGCGCCGGCACATCTGCCCTCTACAGTGGGCATGCAACATGGCAGGAGGGCATCCGGCATGGATGGAATCGACAGGCGGACCGTGCTGACCGGCATGCTCGGAGCGGCGCTGGCAGGCACCGGCTGCAGCGGGCAAGGCCCCGAGGCACCGCCCTCCAGCCCCACGCCCACCCCGACCCCTCGTCCGTCGGTCACGCCGTCGCCGTCGCCGTCACCGTCCCCCTCACCGTCGCCGACCGCCGACCTGCGCCCGCGCTGGCCCCTGACCGGCGCACTCATCGAGGACCCGGCGACACCGACCCGCGCGGCTGTGGCGGTCAAGGTCCCGGACAACAAGAACGAGCATCCGCAGGTCGGGCTGAACGAGGCCGACATCGTCTTCGTCCAACTCGACGGCTACCCCGACCGGAAGGGCTACGACGGCACCAGGCTCATGCCGGTGTTCCACTCGACCATGGCGGAGGCGGCGGCCCCGGTTCGCTCGATCCGGCCGGTCGACGCCCCGCTCCTGGCCCCGATGACGGCAGTCATCGGCAGCAGCGGAGGCGCCCCATGGGTGATGGACTACCTGGCCGGCTTCTCCGAGTACATCAGCAGCGATCTCATCTACATCGACATGAAGAAGACGGGGGCCTACTCCGTCAACCGGGACCGGATCTACAAGTACAAGGGCAAGACCGAGTACGACCGGGCGCTCGTCTGCCACCCCGCAGTCCTCGGCGAGAAGGCCGGCCTCTTCGCCCAGGGCCCCCAGGCCCCCTACCTGCCGTTCGCGACCGGCGACGACCTCCCGAGCACGGCATCGGGCGCCCCGGCGTCGCAGGTCGGTGTTCCGTGGAAGGGCAAGGACTTCGTCATGGGTTACACCTACGACGAGGCATCCGGCACCTACCTGCGCAGCATGCCCTGGGGAGAGCATCGCCTCGCCGACGGCAGCCGCGTCACCACCGACAACGTGCTCGTGATCCGGGCCGAGCAATCCAGGGGAAAGCTGATCAACGGCGACGGCGGACCCGAACCCATCCACCACATCATCGACTCCTCCGGCACCTTCATCTATGCCAACGGCGGACGCCACGTCACCGGCACGTGGTCCAAGGCCGCCGTGCCCGACCCCTTCGTGCTCCGGTTGGATGACGGCTCACGGCTGCTCATGGCTCCGGGGCGGACCTTCGTCGAGTTGGCCACCATCGATGCCCCGGTGGTGGTCGGCTGAGGCGCGCGCTGACTGGGGACGAATCAGCCCCACTCCTCCTTGAGCGCGTCGGTCCTCCGGACCACGAACTCCGCGGTGGCAGGATCGGCCAGACTCGCGCCTCCGCTCGCCGAGGCGTACCAGGTCATCGCGTCGCTGCCGTCGAGGGTCCTGCGTCCGATGATCGCAACCGTCCCCTGCGCCAGATCGTGCGTCTCGGTGACAACCGTCGATGCCTGGATCCGCTCCCGGAACGCCTCCGGCAATCGACCGACCGAATCGAGGCCGGCCTCCACCTTCCCGCCGTCCGCGCATACCCAGCGCAACACGCCGCGCTCAGCACGCCACGACCCCGAGAGGATCTCCTGCCATCCCCACGTCCTCCATGCCTCGCCACTGCGCAAGGCCAGTTGCTCCCGCGTGGCCACCACCAGCACGCCGGGGCCGCGTCCCCAGGCCAGCACGTGTGGGCGCGAGCCGGTGACTTCCTCCAACTCCGCGAGGAGCGAACTGTCGATCCGGTGGGCGAGGAGACTCATGGCATCCATTGTGCCGGGCCTCGCTGGTGTGGCTAAAGTGACGGGAACCCTAGGAGCCCCCGTGATCTTGGAGACCGGCCTCGCCTGGTATACCGTGCTGCCCTTCGCAGCCCTGCTGCTGTCCATCGCCATCCTGCCCCTCCTGCCGAGCACGTCGCTCTGGTGGGAACACAACCGCAGCAAACTCGTCGTAGCGATGGGCCTGGGCATCCCGGTCGCCGTGTTCATGATCGCGGTCGAGGGCCCGCTGGGTGTCGTGGAGGCACTCATCGAGTACTCCCAGTTCATCATCATGCTGCTGGCGCTCTTCACCATCTCCGGCGGCATCCACCTGGCCGGAGACATCCGTGCCACGCCGCTGACCAACACCGGGTTCCTCGCGTTGGGCGCGGTCATCGCGTCCTTCATCGGGACGACGGGAGCGGCCATGCTGCTCATCCGGCCGCTGCTGCGCACGAATGCGGAACGGAACCTGAAGGTTCACACCATCGTGTTCTTCATCTTCACCGTCGCCAATGCGGGCGGGCTTCTGACCCCCCTCGGGGATCCGCCTCTGTTTCTCGGGATGCTGCGCGGAGTGCCGTTCCTCTGGACGCTCCGTCTGCTGCCGCAGTGGGCGTTCGTGAATGCGATGCTGTTGGCGACCTACTACGCGCTCGACACTGCGATGCACTCGCTCGAGACACCGGAGGCCGTCGCCCTCGACGAGGAGAACGTGCAGCCTCTCGCGGTGTTCGGGAAGCGCCACCTGCTGTTCCTGCTCGGCGTCGTGCTGTGCGTGGCACTGGTGCCATCGGTGGACGTCCATGCAATCACCACGGGCAGTGCCCTGTGGTACCAATTCGTGCCCTGGCGGGAGCTCGGGATGCTGGCCGCGCTGGCACTCTCGCTCCTTCTGGGGAACGACAAGGTCCGATACGTGGACAACCAGTTCAGTTGGGGACCGATCCTCGAGGTGGCCGCCCTGTTCGTGGGGATCTTCCTCACCATGATCCCGGCACTGCGCGTTCTCGGCCAGGTCGCCCCGAGGCTGCCGCTCGACGAGGTCACCTTCTTCCTGTTCTCCGGCGGCCTCTCCTCCATTCTCGACAACGCCCCCACCTACGCCACGTTCTTCGAGATGGCACGCACCCTCGGCCAGGGCATGCCCGAGGCGAACCTGATCGCGGGAGTCCCGGAACCGTACCTGGTGGCCATCAGCCTCGGGTCCGTGTTCTGCGGTGCGCTCACCTACATCGGCAACGGCCCCAACTTCATGGTCAAGGCCGTCGCGGAGGATGCCGGTGTCGTCATGCCCAGCTTCGGCGGATACATGGTCTGGTCCTTCCGGTACCTGGCGCCGGTCCTCGCCGCGATGGTCTGCCTGTTCATCGCGGAAGGCTGGTGGGTCAAGGCGCTCGGACTGGCCGTCACGGCAGGTCTTCTGGCTGTGGGGATCTTCAACATCCGGCGCGGCCACAGGCAACCGGAGCCGGCCTGAGGTGTTGTCAGGAAGGGGCCAGGTGTTGTCGGACGACCCCCAGGTGTTGTCACGAGGCCCCCAGGTGTTGTCAATGACCGGCCCGGTGTTGTCAATGCATCGCATCCACCTGACAACCGGCACGTTGGCCGGGAGTCTGATCCGCATGTCCATACTTGATCAGACGCTCACCGAACCACTGCACGACGCCGCCCTCGAGGTCGAACTCGCCCGGAGGATCGAGGCGGGCCTGTATGCGGAGCAACTCCTCGCCGGGGGGAGCCGACACGATCCGTCCGAGCTGGAGTCCGTGCGCCGGCGCGGAACCGAGGCCTGGCAGAGGCTGTGGACCACCAACCTGAGGCTCGTGATGAAGATCGCGCTGGAGTTCGCCCAGCGCCATCTGCTCCCGGTGGACGACCTCTTCCAGGACGGCTGCCTCGGCCTTGCCGTCGCGCTTCAGAGGTTCGACCACGCCAGGGGGCTCAGGTTCACCACGTTCGCCCACGACCACATCTGGCACCACATCGCCACGAGCGCCGCCACCCGCTGCGGCACGATCCAGGGCTCACCGCACCGGCAACGCATCCGCCACCGCATCCGCAGCGCCGTCGGCGCGACCGAGGCGGAACTGCTCCCGGCAGCGGAGGTCGCGGCTCGCACCGGCATCACCGTCGACGCGGTGCACACGAGCCGTACCCACACGGTCGGCTTCGATGAACTGCCGCCTGCACTGACCCTGACCACGGGCCACTTCGCGGACGTCGACCGGACGGGAACCGACTTCCTCAACCTCCTGCCTCCCCGACAGGCGGAATTGTTGCGCCTCCGATATGGCCTGGCCGGCCCAGCTCTGAGCCTGAAGGAGACGGCGCAACGCCTCGGCATGTCCCCGACTACGGCGAGGCGGGTGTCGGCCGAGGCCCTTCGTGCCGCGCGTCTCCTGCTGGAGGCCGATCGCTGTGTGCTGCCGGAATCGATGCTCGACGCGGCCGCCTGACCCGGGCAGGAGTCAGTCCCCGATGCTCGCCGCCAGCAGGTCCTTCCGCCGCATCTCCAGCGCAGTGAGCCGCTCGAACTGCTCGGCGTGGAAGGCCGGCTCCTTCACCGGGTCGGTGCGCTGCAGACGCGACTTGCAGCTCTCGATCTCCCGCACGACGCCGGAGAGCTTCAGCCTGCTGGTGTGCATGTACGAGTAGCGTTCGGTGGCCTCCCTGCGCAGGGGCTCGACCAGCAGTGCGACCAGCAATTGCGTGACCAACTCGTTGGGGGCGGCAGCACGCAGGGCGTCCGCCCAGCCCTCGGTGAGAGGCGTGGACGCCACCACGCGGAACACGGCGGCGTATCCGGGATGTGTGAAGTCGTCCGACGAAACCCCGTTCCATGCCGCATCGAAGGTCGTCGGGTACTGCAGCATCAGCTTGAGCGTGTCGCGCTCGTGCAGCAACGTCCTGTCTGCCGGATCGGGCCATGCCGCATCCAACTCCGGCGCCTCCACCGACGCTCCCCCGGCCCTCGGGCGCCTGGCCACCTCGCGGCGCACGTCCTCGATGTCCATGCCCAGCATCCCCGACAACTCCCGGAGGTACTGCCCCACCAGCGACGTGTCCCGGATGGCACCGATCAGGCCCGCCGCCTCCCGGAGAGCGGAAAGGCGCCCGTCAGCCCTGTCGAGGTCATGGCCTCGAAGGACGTTCTGCATCACGAACCGATAGAGCGGAACGCGACGGGCGACCAGTTCACGGACGGCGGATTCACCTTGCTGCAGCCTCAGGTCACACGGATCCAGGCCGGTGGGCTCCACGGCCACGTACGTCTGCGAGATGAAGTTCTGGTCGCCGCCGAAGACCCTGAGTGCCGCCTTCTGCCCGGCCGCGTCCCCATCGAAGGTGAAGACCACCTCGCCGTGGAGTCCGTCGTGGGAACCCATCAACCGTTGCAGGAGCCGTGCATGATCGTCACCGAAGGCCGTGCCGCAACTCGCGACGGCCGTGTCCACGCCCGAGAGATGGGCTGCCATCACGTCGGTGTACCCCTCCACGATGACCGCCTGCGACTTCCTGCCGATGGCCTGGCGCGCGAGGTCCAGGCCGTAGAGCACATGCGACTTCTTGTAGACGGGGGTCTCCGGGGTGTTGATGTACTTCGCGGGCAGCCGGTCGTCGTCGTGGATGCGCCTCGCCCCGAACCCGAGCACGGCCTGTGCCGAGTCACGGATGGGCCAGAGCAGTCGCCCGACGAAGAAGTCCCTGCCACCATCACGGACGAGCCCGGCTGCCTTGAGCGTCGCATCGTCGAATCCCTTGCCGCGCAGCGCCTGACGCAGAGCCCCACCGCTCATCGGGGCGTAGCCCAGCCTGAAGTGCAGCGCCACCGCCCTGTCGAATCCCCGCTGGTCGATGAACTGCCGCGCCGCCAGCGCCTCGGGCGAGCCCAGCTGTGCCGCGAAGAACTCCTCGGCCGCCTGGTTCGCCTCAAGGATGCGCTTGCGGAGACCGGGGGGTTGCCCGGGGCCCGTGCCGTCATCGACAACCCGTAGGACGACCCCCGCCCGGTCCGCGAGGACCTGGACCGCCTCGGTGAAGCTCAGGTTCTGCTGCCGCTGGAGGAACGTGATGACGTCCCCGCCCTCTCCGCAGCCGAAGCAGTAGAAGAAGCCCCTGGCCGGGGTGACGGTGAAGCTCGGCGTCTTCTCGTCGTGGAACGGGCAGAGCCCCTTCATCGACCCGCCGCCTGCGTTTCGGAGCGCCACATACTCGGACACGACCTCGTCGATCCGTGAACGTTCGCGAACAGTCGCGATGTCGTCCTCGTGGATCCTCCCGGCCATGGGCGTCAGACTACCTTCCCTCGTGGGTCACACGCCGCGTCCGATGCCCCGCGGCAGCAGGGCAGGGTTCCAACCGAGCAGGCGCTGGGCGTTGTCGAATGCGAACCGATCGGTCATGCCACCCACGTAGGCCACGACACCGCGGACGGCGTCGTCGGTGTGATATTCATCCGGCAACTCGCGCGGGTGTTCGAGGTAGTGGTTGACCAGGTCACGCAGGACCCGCACCACGGTCCGCGACTGCTGCACCGACTCGGGCCTCGTGTAGATGCGCTCGTAGTTGAAGCGCCGCAACTCGCCGAGGGCCTGGGCGGTGACACGGTCCATGCCCACGGTCCCCGTCTCGCATGTGGTGCGGATGACCGCGTTGAGGAAGGTGGCCAGCTGCTGCCGTCGGGTCACACCCGCGACCTCCCGGACGGTCTCCGGTACCTCGTCCATCCTCACGATGCCGGCATGGACAGCGTCCTCCAGATCGTGGGCGCAGTAGGCGATCCTGTCCGCCCATGACACGATTTCACCCTCGACCGTGAACGGTGCGGGCCTGGACCAGGAGTGGTTCCGGATGCCGTCGAGCGTCTCCGCGCAGAGGTTCAGGCCCGCGAGCACCACATCGGCGCCCCATGGGCCGTGGTCGTAGCCCTCCGGGATGAACTCATCGAAGGCGTCCTCCGAGGCATGCCCTCCCGGCCCGTGCCCACAGTCATGCCCGAGCGCCATGGCCTCCGCCAGCGTCACGTTCACACCGATGCCCCGTGCCATCGCGACGGCACACTGGGAGACCTCGATGGCATGCGTCAGGCGGGTGCGCTGATGGTCGGTCGGATAGACCACGACCTGCGTCTTGCCCGCCAGCCGACGAAACGCCGCCGAGTGGACGATGCGATCCCGGTCCCTTTCGAAGCAGGTCCGGAACTCGTCCGGTTCCTCCTGCCGGGCACGGCTCCCCGCCCCCACCGCGAACGCGGCCTCGGGTACCAACGTGAGGCGTTCGGCCTCCTCACGACGTTCCCGCCTCCTCGGCTGCCCAGGTGCGACGGCTGCCCTCTGGGTCCGGTGGGCGATCACGACGTCGCCCGGACCGTGCCCGTGCATCGTCGTTGCCCAGGCGCGGGCGCGCGGCAGGAGGTCGTCGTGCACCCCGTGCTCAGCGCTCCTCTCGCGGCAGCCACTTGGTCAGCGGGTTGCCGACGTAGATCTGGCGCGGCCGGTGGATCCGCTGGTCGGGGTTGTCATGGATCTCCTTCCAGTGCGCGATCCAGCCGGCCGTGCGGCCGATCGCGAAGAGCACCGTGAACATGTCCTTGGGGATGCCGAGGGCCCGCAGGATGATGCCGGAGTAGAAGTCGACGTTCGGGTACAGCCTGCGCTCCCGGAAGTAGTCGTCCGCGAGGGCGGCCTCCTCCACCTCGCGGGCGATGTCCAGCAGGGGGTCGGTCACGTGCATCGCGTCCAGCAGGTCGTGCGCGGCCGCCTTGAGGATCTTCGCGCGCGGGTCGAAGTTGCGGTAGACGCGGTGTCCGAAGCCCATGAGGCGCACCCCGGAACGCTTGTCCTTGGCCTTGGCGACGTAGTCGGTGACGGAGAGGCCATCGGAGTGGATCTGCTCAAGCATGTCGAGCACCGCCATGTTGGCCCCGCCGTGCAGCGGCCCCCACAGTGCCGTGACGCCGGCCGACACGGAGGTGAACAGGTTCGCACCCCCGGATGCGACCATCCGCACGGTCGACGTCGAGCAGTTCTGCTCGTGGTCGGCATGCAGCACCAGGAACATGTTCAGGGCGTGAGCCTGCTCGGGTGTTGGCTGGAACTCCCGGTACGGCAGCGAGAACATCATGTGGAGGAAGTTCTCTGCGTAGGGCAGGTCGGGGCGCGGGTAGGCGATCGGCTGCCCGACGTGCGACTTGTAGGTGGCTGCGGCGATCGTCCGGGTCTTGGAGATCAGCGAGGCGGCCGCCCTGCGGAAGCTCGGCTCGTCGGCGATGTGGATCTCGGGGAGGTCGTAGGCCTGGATCGCGTTGATCATGGCCGACAGCACGGCCATGGGGTGCGCGTCGATCGGGAAGCCGTCGAAGTGCTTGCGCATGTCGCGGTGGAGTGCGGCGCTTTCGGTGAGCATCGTGCCGAACTCGGCCCTGGTCTCCGGGTCGGGCAGTTCGCCGAAGATGAGCAGTTCGGCGGTCTCGATGTAGGAGGACCGGGCCGCCAGATCCTCGATGGGGATGCCCCGGTAGCGCAGGATTCCTCGCTCACCGTCGATGAACGTGATCGAGGACGCACAGGCCCCCGTGTTGCCGTACCCGTCGTCGAGCGTTATCAGTCCCGTCCGGCTGCGCAGGGTGGAGATGTCGATCGCCCTCTCCCCCTCGGTGCCAGTACGGATCGGGAACTCGTACTCCACCCCGTCGATGGTCAGGATCGCGGTCTGGTCCATGCAGTTGCCTCCTTCGAACGTGGTCTGAGCCTAGCCACCGGGATTCCCGGACGAACACCCGGGGCACTCAGCCGCCGCTGATGTCCAGTTCCGCCTCTGCGAGATCCAGCTCGGCACCGCCCTGGTCGTCGAGCCAGCCGTGCGGAAGCACCACTTTGGACCGGGGCGATCCCTGACGGCCCCTGGGGGTGCCCAACTCGGCGAGCGGGAACTCGGCCTCGGCGTCCAGCAGCCCGATCAGCCCCGCCAGTTCCTCCAGGCTGGAGACCATCGCGAAGCGGCGCCGCAGCTCGCCGACCGGGTACCCCTTGAAATACCAGGCCATGTGCTTGCGGAGGTCGACGATCCCGCGTGGACCCATGATTGCCGTCAACAGCTCCGCGTGACGAAGGATCATGGCGCCGACCTCGCCGAGCGCCGGCCGCCGCCGTTCGCTCGCCCCCTCGAACGCTCGGGCGAGGTCGCCGAAAAGCCACGGCCGTCCGAGGCAGCCGCGGCCGATGACGACGCCGTCACACCCGGTGACGCGCATCATCTCGAGTGCGTCCTCCGCCTCCCAGATGTCGCCGTTGCCGAGCACAGGGATGCCGACGGCCTGCTTCAGTTGGGCGATGCGCTCCCAGTCGGCCTCCCCGGAGTAGGCCTGCTGGACTGTGCGGCCGTGCAGCGCGATCGCGGCCGCCCCCTCCTCCTCCGCGATGCGCCCGGCATCGAGGAACGTGTGGTGGGCATCGTCGATCCCGATCCGTGTCTTGATGGTGACCGGCACGCCGAACTCGTCTGCGGCTCGGACGGTCTCCCGAACGATGGCGCGCAGTCGCTCCCGCTTGTAGGGCAGGACACCGCCGCCGCCGCGACGGGTCACCTTCGGCACCGGGCAGCCGAAGTTGAGGTCGATGTGCGCCACGTCGAAGTCGCGCGCAAGGATCCTGGCCGCCGCGGCCATGGCGTCCGGATCGACGCCGTAGAGCTGGACCGAGCGCACCGTCTCGCCCGGGTCGAACTGGAGCATGTCGCGGGTCTTCGGGTCGCCCGCGACGAGCCCGCGGGAGGTGATCATCTCGCACACATACAGCCCGGCCCCCTGCTCCCGGCACAGCTGCCGGTAGGCCGCGTTCGTCACACCGGCCATGGGGGCCAGCACCACGGGAAGCGGCACCACCACCGCTCCCGGCCTGCTCGGGGCATCCAGTCTGAGCGGCCTGTGTGCGATGGTGGTGACGCCTGACATGTTCCTCCAAGGGTGGGATTCCTCGAAGGATTCTACGTCCCGGTCCCTGCCCTCCCGGCCTCACCGACGATCAACACGGCCGCTGCCAGCGCGGCGATGGCCGAGGAGTCGTGCGCCACGATCGCTCGCTCGCCGAGCAGTTCCCGGCCCAGTCCCCCCGTGGTCCACCACGACGACATCGGCCCCGCGCCTTCTGAGGCCCGCGACGAACTCCGCCTGCCAGGCGTGCAGGTGACTGTCCTTCGTCGAGACGACGACCGGACCCGGAGGCAGTGGCGGTTGCGGATCGCCGTCGTGGACCACGAGCACGGCCAGCCCGGGATCCCCGGCACGAAGCGGCCGTCCCATCCCCCAGCCCACCTCGCCGGCGACGATGCTGGGCGCGTCGTGCAGTTCGACCACGCTGCCCGGCCGGCCGATCGGGAAGTCCCCGACGATGCGCAGCGAAGCCGCAGCCGCGGGAAGGAGATCCGTCGTCGCGTCGACGTGGTGGCCCCCATCACGATGCCTGAACCGCTCCGCCAGATCGCCGACACGAGTGTGCGCCTCGACCAGTCGCCCCATCGGGAGGCCGCCGGTCGCGACCGCCGTCTCCACTGCCGCGACGATGTCCTCAACCACCCCGGGGTCGGTGCTGTCGCCTCCGATGCACATGAGGTCCGCGCCGGCCAGCAGCGCCCGCACGACGCCCTCCGCATGGCCGATGGTGCGGCTGATCGCGTGCATGTCCAGCCCGTCGGTCACGATGACGCCACCGAAACCCATCTCGCCGCGCAGGACGTCGGTCAGGATCGTCCGGGACATGGTTGCCGGGCTCTCCGGGTCCAGTGCGGGCACCCTGAGGTGCCCGGTCATGATGACCGGCACCCCTGCGGCGATCGCCGCCCGGAAGGGCACGAGTTCGCGCGACCGGAGCGTCTCCGCGTCGGCCATCACCGTGGGCACGACAAGATGGCTGTCCTCCAGCGTCGAGCCGTGTCCGGGGAAGTGCTTCGCCGTGCAGGCCACGCCGACGGCGAGATGCCCCTCGATCGAGGCTGCGACGTGCCTGGCCACGCACTGCGGATCCGGGGAGAAGGACCGCGAGCCGACGATCGGGCTGTCCGGCTCGCTGTCCACATCGGCGACCGGGGCGAAGTTCAGGTTTACACCGGCGCCGGCCAGGCGCATGGCCAGCAGACCGGCGCTGTGCCGGGTGACAGCCACGTCGTCGACCACGCCGAGGCTGCGGGAGCCGAGGAAGGCCGAGCCCACGACGCGGTCGAGCCTGGTCACATCGCCGCCCTCCTCGTCCATCGCCACTAGCAGGGATTGCGACCCCTGCCGGATGTGGGAGACCAGCCGAGTCAGCCCCGGGACGGTGTTGTCGGGCAGAATGTTCCTGCCGAACAGCGTCACTCCCCCAAGGCCCTCCTCGATGAGCGCGGGCAGCCAGGCCGGCACTTCGGCCGGGGTGGCTCCGGGGAAACCGGCCAGCAGGACGCCGAGCGTGAGTTCGCGGACGTTCATCCCTTGACACCTCCCGCGGCGGCACCCTCGTGGAGGCGGCCCTGGACCGCGACGAAGAAGATCAGGACCGGCAGAGCGAAGAACGTGGAGGCGGCCATGAGGCCGCTCCAGTCGATCTCCTTGAAGGACGACTGGAAGTTGGCCAGCCAGAGCGGCAGCGTCTGGTTCTGCGCCGAGAGCAGCACGACGTTGGCCAGGATGAACTCGTTCCAGGCCAGGATGAACGCGAACACGCTCGCTGCCGCGAGTCCGGGCGCCACCAGGGGCAGCAGGATCCGGAAGAACGACTGGAACCGGGACGCGCCGTCGACCATGGCCGCCTCCTCCAGTTCCGCGGGGATGTTGGCGACGAAGCCGCGCAGGGTCCAGATCGTGAACGGCAACGCCAGCGCAAGATAGGCGACCATGACGCCGGCGAGCCGGTCCAGCAGGCCCATGCTCTCCAGCATCGCGTACATGGAGATCAGGAGCGCCTCCATCGGGATCATCTGGACCGCCAGGATGATGATGAGGCTGGCCCTGCGGCCGCGGTAGTCGAAGCGGGCCATTGCGGTGGCCGCCAGGAACCCGACGAGCATCGTGACCGCCACGACGCTCAGGGTCACCAGGATGCTGTTTCCGGCGAAGTGGAGGAAGGACCCCTCGCCGAGCACCCTTTGGAAGTGCTCGAATGTGATCTGGCGCGGGAAGATCGACGGCGTCCTCGTGAACACGTCGGTCTTCGGCTTCATGGCGGTCGTGATCATCCAGTAGACGGGGAACACGAACCAGACCGAGGCGATGAGTGCCACGGCGGCGTAGAAGATCCTCGCCAACCGCTTGCGGTTGCGGTAGCTCATGCCTGCACCTCCTTCAGCATGCGACGGATGTAGAAGACGCTCAGCCCGGCGAGCACGAGCACCATGACGACCGAGATCGCGGCGCCGACGCCGAAGTCGTTGCCGGAGAACGAGGTCCGATAGGCGTGGATGGCGATGAGGTTGGTCTCCGACGTGATGCCGCCGGCCTGCTGGAGCAGGTAGACCTGTGTGAAGACACGGAAGTTCCAGATTGTGCTCAGTGCGGCCAGCATCGTGAAGATCGGGGCGAGCATGGGCAGGGTCATCGTCCAGAACGTCCGCCAGCCACCGGCACCGTCGATGCCAGCCGCCTCGTACAGGCTCTCCGAGATCTGGGTGCGGCCCGCGTACAGCGTGAGCGCGACGAAGGGCAGGGCCCCCCACACGACAATGACGCCTGCGACCGCCAGGAGCGAGACCGGCTCAGCGAGCCAGGAGTAGCCGTCGAACTGTTTGAGGCCGAAGCCGTTGACCAGCCAGTAGTTGACCAGCCCGTACCGGGTGTCGAACAGCCACTGCCACACCTGGGTGGCAGTCACCTGGGGCGTCGCCCAGGCGAGCATCATGCTGACGGACAGGATGAGTCGCACGACCTTGCCGAGCTTGAGCATCAGGAGCGCGAGGATGGTGCCGATCACCATGGTTGCGGCGACCGTTACGGCCGCGAAGGCGATGGTTCGCCCCAGGGCCGCCCAGAAGGCCTCGTCGCCGAAGATCTTGGAGTAGTTGGCGAAGGCGTTCCACTTCTCGGTTCCCTTGACCAGGTCCTTGAGCTTGGCCTTGTTGAGGCTCAGCTGGACCAGCCGGAAGATCGGGTAGCCGAGCACGACCACCAGGGTGATAGCCGCTGGCAGCAGAAGCAGGTAGGGCAGCGCACGACTGCCTGGCCCCCGGGATACGGCGCGGGCTGGCTGCCCGGCACCCTGGGCTGTGGGCGCGAGAGACATCGGTTTCTCCTGGTCGGGTGGTGGTTCCGGACATGGTGATGGCGCCGACTCCCGGCGAACGCGAGCCGGCGCCATCATCAGGGGGATCAGCTGTTCAGGATGTCCACGATCTTGGCGTTGGCCTCCTTCGTCGCGTCGTCGATCGACGCGGCTCCGGAGAAGATCTTCACCAGCATGTCGGGCAGGATGTTCTGGGCCTCGACATTGCCCCAGTTGGGGCTGACCGGGGTGAACTTGGAGACCTTGGCCGCCTGGTCGGCTGCCTGCAGGAACTCGTTGCCCTCGTGTCCGACAAAGGCGGCCTCCTGGTTCGGAATGACGCCACCCTCCTTGGCCAGCTGGGTCTGGATCTTCGTGCTGGTGAGGATCTTGATCCACTCGACGGACAGATCGTGCTCCGCGCTCTTCTCGGGCACGGCCAGGTCGGAGCCACCGAAGAAGACCGGCGCCGACTTGTCGGCGGTCACGCCGGGCAGCGGGAAGACTCCCACGTTCTTGCCGAACTCCGCGTTGGCGCCGACGATGGCGCCGGGTGCCCACCAGGAGTCCAGGACCATGCCGATGTTGCCCTCCTGGAACACCTCCCAGTTCTTGACCTCGTTGTCGTCGACCGGCGCGGTCGAGTACTTGTCGACGAGGTTCTTCAGACGGGTGAGCCCGGCCCTGGACTCGGCGGAGTCGAGCTTTCCGACCCACTTGTCGCCATCCTTGACCGCGATGTCGCCACCCTCGGCCCAGATGAAAGGCAGCGCGCCGTACCAGAACTTGCCCGGGAAGTAGAAGGCCGAGTGGTCCTTGGCCTTGCCGCCCTTGGAGTCGGCCAACTTGGCCGCGACCTGGTCGAGCTCGTCCAGGGTCTTCGGAACCTCGACGCCGGCCTCGGCGAAGTGGGCCTTGTTGTACATGGTGATGCGCACGCCGCCGTAGTACGGGATGCCGTAGCGGACGCCGTCCCACTCGCCGGTGGCGGCCAGGCCGGGCAGCCAGTTGGCCTTGCCGAGGGCGTCGGCCTGGTCGCTCAGGTCGGCCAGCAGGCCCGAGTCGGCGAACTTCGCCGTCAGCGAGTTGCCGATCTCGACGACGTTCGGGGCGGCGGAGCTGTTCATGCCGGTGGTCAGCTTGTCCTGGATGCCGGCCCAGGCCTGCAGTTCCACGTTGACCTTCACGTTCGGGTACAACGCGTTGAACTCCTTGTTGACGGCGTCGACGACGCTCGCCGGCTGGCTGCCGTCCATGAGCCAGACGTTGAGCGTGCCCGACTTGTCGGAAGGTCCGGTGGTCTCGGGGGCTTGCGTGGTCCCGGGCGCGGTTCCGGTCTCACCAGGCGTCGCGGATCCGCCGCAGGCGCCGAGGAACAGGGTGCCGGCCGCCGCTGCTGCCACTGCCCACCTGATCTTCTTCATTCTTCCTGTCTCCCTTCATTGGGCCGTCCATGCGGCATCGCATCGATCGGATGACAGGAGCCTAACACATAGGCAGGATTGTTTCTAGAAGGATTCCTTCACTTGTTATCAACTTGAGACCTCTGCCGTGCGGACACGCTCAAGCAACAGCTTCCGTGCGGCGTCGACGGCGTGCACGCGAGCCCCGTAGAGGGGACCGTCGAGCCCGAGCAGCGTGATCTCGACACGCGGACTAATGGGTGCGATCCGCGAGGTGCTGGCAGCCACTGCCGGCGCGAGCAGCCCACCGACCCGGACCGCCGTCTCGCCCGTCAGCACGAAGAGTGCAGGATCGAGGATCGTTCCGATGGATGCCACGCCCAGGCTGATCCTGTCCCCCAACTCCCTCACGAACTCGGGCACCCCTGACACCGACTCACCGTCGTCGAGATCCACCCCGAACCGAGCCGCCAGCGCCTCCACGGCCTCGGCGCCCACAAGTCGCTGGAAGGAACCCTTGTCGACGTTGTCGACACGACTGGGCAGGTCGACGCCCGGCACCGGAAGATAGCCGATCTCGCCGGCCGCCCCGCTGGCGCCCGCACGGACCTGACCGTCGATCACGCCCGCCATCCCGAGACCACGCCCTATCCAGAGCAACACGAAGTCCTGCTCCCCCTTGGCGACTCCGACCCGCCTCTCCGCCAGGGCGGCCAGATGCACGTCGTTGCCGAGCACCACCGGCGCCCCAAGTGCGACCGCGAGCCGCTCGCGCAGGTCGGCCGCGTCGGCGAAGTCATAGGAGAACGTGAGGTCGCCCGATTTCGGGTCGACGACACCGGGCGTGGCGACCGTTGCGGCGAGCACCGGCCCTGCACACTCCCCAAGCGACGACACTATGCGCCGCGCAAGGATGATGCAGGAGTCCACCACGTCCCCACCGATCGGCTCCTCGTCGACCGCCACCACCTCACCGTCCAGCATGCAGACCTCCGCCCGCAGCCCGGACGAGTGCACCGCCAGCCCAAGCGCAACGCCAATGCCGGGGGTCAGCGCATACACGTCGGCAGCCGGCCCCTTCGCGCCGGCCCGTTGTTCGTGGACGGCGACGAGGCCGCGCGCCTCCAGCCGCTGCAGCGCCTGGGAACTCGTCACCCGCGATAGACCGGAATGCTTGGCAAGGTCCGCACGCGTGGCAGCACCCTGTTCTATGATCAGGTTCAGGGCCACCGCGTCGTTCAGTTCACGCAGCAGGCTCGGTACGCCGGGCTTCGATCGTGGCATGATGATCCCATCTTCTCGCAGCTTTATTTACAGTAGTGTATGCGATCGAGCCCCCACTGCGCACCCACTTCTCATGACATTCCTCGCCGGAGCGGGCCATGTCCGCCAATCCGGTTCAATGGGGAACGTGACGAACCCGCTGCTCTCCTGGTCCCCACTCCCATTCCACATGCCGCAGTTCCCCGACATCACCGATGCCGACTTCCGGGAGGCGTTCAGAGGTGGCATGGCGGAGCAGCTCGCCGCCCTCGACGCCATCGCCTCCGATCCCACACCCCCGACCATGGCGAACACGCTCCATGCATTGGAGCGCAGCAACGCCACTCTCAGCCGGGCGCTGAACGCGTTCTGGGTTGCGAAGTCCGCCGACGCCACACCCGGCCGGAACTCGCTCGCCCAGGAGTTCGCACCGCTGCTCGCCACCCATCAGGACGCGATCAGGCTGGACCCGAGGCTGCACCGCAGACTGACGAGGCTGCGCGCACGCGTCACCTCCGGTGAACTGCCGATCGACGAGCAGGACGCGCATCTGCTGGACCAACTCATCCGGGCCGCGGAGCGGGACGGCATCCACCTGCCTCCGGGGGACCAGGCCAGGCTCCGCAGGATCAACGCCGATCTGGCCCGATTGGCGGAGGAACTCGAGCAGCAGATGACTGCGTGCCGGAACGCGGCCGCCGTCCACGTCACCGTCGAGGAGGAACTGGACGGGCTCGGCACCGAGGAGCGCGCGGCAGCACGGCAGGCCGCACTCGAGGCTGGGCTGGACGGCTGGCTGCTCAACCTGGTGAACACTACCGGTCAGCCCGCCCTGTCCCTGCTGACGAACCGCGGCCTCCGGGAGCGCATCCACCGCGGCTCCGTGGCCCGCGGGCTCGGAGGGCCGAACGACGTGCGCCGGCTCATCATCGAGACAGTCGCCCTGAGGTCGGAACGGGCCAGGCTTCTGGGATTCGAGCACCATGCCGCCTACGTGGCCTCCGACCTGTGCGCCGGCACCACCAGGGCAGTCAACGACCTCCTGCAACGGGTTGCGCCGGGCGTCCGGATGATCGCCGAACGGGAGGCCGAGGAACTGCAGGCCCTCCTCGAGTCCGACCACCCCGGAGCGCGGCTGGAGCCGTGGGACTGGCAGTTCTACGCCGCAAGGGCCGCCGCCGCCCAGGACGTGGACCCGGAGTCACTGCGTGAGTACTTCGAGTTCGGCCGGGTTCTGGAGCAGGGCGTCTTCGCAGCGGCCACGGCCTTGTACGGGGTCACGTTCCATCCGCGGCCGGATCTGCACGGCTACACCGAGGAGGCGATCACCTATGAGGTCCGCGAGGCGGATGGGACGCCGATCGGAGCCGTGGTCATCGACGCGTTCACGCGCGACACGAAGCAGGGCGGCGCCTGGATGACGTCGATCGTCGACCAGTCGACCCTGACCGGTCACCTGCCCGTCGTGAGTTGCACCTGCAACTTCCCGGGCCCCGCCCCCGGCAGCCCCAGCCTGCTCACCTGGGACGACGTGATCACGCTGTTCCACGAGTTCGGCCACGACCTGCACGGGCTGTTCTCCGACGTGCGCTACCCGTCCCGCTTCGGATCGATTCCCAGCGACTTCGTGGAGTTCCCGTCCCAGGTCAACGAGATCTGGGCAAGGCACCCCGACCTCCTTGGCCGTTACGCCCTCCACCACGCAACAGGCGAGCCACTGCCGGCCCGCGCAGCCAGGGCAATCACCTCTGCGAACCGTCAGGGCATCGGGTACGACATGTTCGAGACCGTCGCGGCCCAGTTGCTGGACCAGGCCTGGCACCAGTCGCCCCCCGAGGACCTGCCGACCGACATGGAGGACGTGGAGAGGTTCGAGCAGGCGGCACTGGAGGCGGCCGGCGTCCTCTTCCCCCCGATCCCACCGAGGTACCGGTCCGGGTACTTCGCACACATCTTCGGCGGCGGCTACTCCGCGGCCTACTACTCCTACCTTTGGAGCGAGGTCATGGACGCAGACACCGTCGCGTGGTTCGAGGCGGGCGGCGGGCTGTGCAGGGAGACGGGTGAGCGCTTCCGCCGCAAGCTCCTGGCCCCCGGTGCATCCGTGGACCCAATGGAGTCCTACCGACGCTTCCGGCGCTCCGACCCCGACGTCGTCCACCTCTTCCGGCGGATCGGCCTGGAGGAGCCGGGCGCAGACGCCTAGCCGGACGCCAGTCCTGCACGGATCGCCGAGAGCACCGAGTCATCCACCACGACACCGACACGGCGCAGGGCCATCGCCGCTGCCCCGGCGAGCCCGTCGGGAACCACGACGACGCCATGCCCCGCGAGCCCGTCACCCAGTGCGGCGATGACGCCCAGACGCAGGTCACGGCTGGCCGCCAGCAGTCCGCCACCCATGACGACCGGGCCGGGCGCGCCCGGCTCCAGCACGGCGCCCAGGGTTGCCGCCAGTTCTCGTGCGGCGTCCGCGAGGATGCCTTCGGCAACGGCGTCACCCGGGTGCGCCACGGCCAGACCGGCGAATCGCGCGAGGGCGATCGTGGGTTCGTCATACAGGAGTCGCAGCAGTTCGGCGACGATTCCCGCGCGGCCCTGCACGACCGACCCCTGGCCGCGGTGGCGGACCCCGAGCGCAGCCAGGAGTGCAGGCGTCAACGCGGTCGCGGGCCCTCGTCCGTCCAGCTCGGCCAGAACCGACCTGACAACGCGGCGGCCGACCCAGAATCCTGACCCACCGTCCCCGAGCAACCATCCCAGCCCGTCGGCCACTCGCGCGACATCCCCGGACCGCACCCGCAGCGCCACGGCACCCGTTCCGGCAACCAGTGCGTACCCGTCCCCGTCGGCGGTCCCGGAGCAGAACGCGGCGAACCCGTCCGCGACAAGTTCCACCCGGGCGTTCACGCCTCTGGCGGCCAGCTCCGCCTCCAGTCGGCCCGACACCTCCGGGCGGTTCGCACCTCCGGCCGCGGCCAGGACGACAACACCCACAGCATCCGGGGGCACATCCCCGAGTGCTGCCAGCACGCTCGCAGAGATCGACTCCATGGCCCGGTCGATACCGCTGGACACCGGGTTCGCGGCACCCGACCTGCCCACGCCGAGGCAGCGGCCATCTAGCGCCACCGCCACACTCCGGGTGCTGGTACCGCCTGCATCCACTCCGACCACGACCCGGGGATGTCCACCGTGTGACCGCTCCCGGGAATGCACCGTCGTCATGTGACTCACAGTAGTGGTGCAGCCGTCGATCGGGACCCGGCAACGGGGCGACGAACGGACTCAACCCAGGAGGCTCACTGGAGGCGCGGCAGGCTGGTGCGGGCCTGGTCCTCCATGGCCCGGGGTGTCGGTGCCGGCTGGTCCAGGATCAGGTTCCCGAACGCCAGGAAGGAGGGGCCCTTCAACACCATCAGGCTGCTCCCGTTCATCCGGTGCCCTCCGACGACGTTGGACACCGTCATGATGGCCGCGCGATCTCCAAGGCCAGGGATGTCCGTGATACTCGCTTGCGCTCCGTTCCCAGCTGCACCCGACGCCTTCTCCAGGGCATCCCGGACGGCAGCCTGCTCCTGATCCCACATGGACTTGGCTGTGGCAGGATCCACGGCCACGGCAACCTGGACGGAGAACACGTCGGCCGTGCCGGCACCGTACACACACCGCGCACTCGAAGGCGATTCCTCTTCCTTCCTGCCGGGACCCAAGGTGGTGCCTGTCAGGACGGAGGCCTCGTCCGCGGTGACGATGGTGCACGGGTCGATCATGAGGGTCGCGCCAAAGGTTGCCTCGGGTGCGCTCGGAGTCTCGGACGGGCTCTGGGACGGTGCCGTGGTGGCCGTGGCCGTGGTCGAGGCGGCTGATGGGACCACGATCGGCGGTGGACTTGATGTCCCCTCACCAGGGACACCGCCCGGGGAGCACCCGGTCATGGCCAGTGTCGCGGCGACAACACCGATCACCGTGTCTCGACGCATCTCGGAACCTCCCCTTCGAACCGTGCCATCCTCCATTCCACCCCCGGTCGACGCCACGCACATCCGTAGTCACTACGTATCCCACCGTGGCGGGCCCGCGACCGAGCGGCCCCCCGCACCGGGAGCGGTAGAATCCGGGCATGGAGCGCTGGCCGCAGGTTGGCCGCGAGACCGAGTTCACGCGGGCGAGCGAACTGCTCGGGCGTGGCGTCGGCGTGATCGCGTCCGGCGAGACGGGGATCGGCAAGTCCACCTTTCTCCGGAGCCTCCTTGACGGCGGTGGTTCCGACGCCCGCCCGGCGGTGAGTGTCCGGGGACGCACGGTCGAACCCCTGGTGCCGTTCGGCGCGTTCCCGGACGCCGTCACCGCTCTCGGCGAGCAACCCACCGTTGCCGAAGTGGCACTGGCGGTTCGCGCCGGCGTGGGCGGCGACCGTTTCCTCCTGGTGGTCGATGATGCGGATCTGCTGGATACGGCGTCGGCGAGGGTCGTCGCGCTCTTGGTCCAGGAGGGGGCGACCCTGCTGGCCGCCGTCACCGGTTCGTGCGCCGGGGACCCACTCGGGCCGCTCTGGAGGGCGGGCCTGTGCGAGAGGATCGACCTGACCGGTTTGGACATCGCGGAGGTGTGCGACCTGCTGGAGGTCTGGCTGGAGGGCCCCGTCGATTACGCCGTCGCGATGACGCTGCTGCGACACACCCTGGGCAATCCCCTGTACCTGCGCGAACTGACCCGGGCGGCGCTGGCGGGTGGGCAGCTGACCCGTCGGTCCCGAGGCTGGCACCTCGCGGGCGAGCTGCCCGTCGGATCGGGTCTCCACGATCTCTTCGTTGCGGGGATCGACGCACAGCCCGCAGGAACACGAGCCGCGCTCGAGTTCATCGCGGTCGGCGAGCCGTTGCGCTACGACGTCGCCGTCCGCCTCATCGGGGAGGAGAACCTGAGCCGGCTGGAAGACGCCCACCTGATCCGGATCGAGTCGGGAGGTCGGCATCCGATCGTCGCCATGGACCATCCGCTACGTGGCGACGTGCTGCGCGGTGACCTGCCGTTCGTCAGGAGGCGGCGACTCCAGCTGCGTCTGGCCCGTGCGCTGTCCGAGACGGGCGAGCCCACTGCGCACGACGTCGTACGGGCGGCGCAGTGGCGACTCGACTCCGGAGCCGCAGCGGAGCCCGAAGACCTGCTCGCCGCCGCCCGTACCGCACGGCTCTTCGGGCTGGAGGCGGCCGAACGGCTCACGCGGGCAGCACATGCCACGGGGCGCTCCACGGCAGCGACGGTCCTGCTCGCCGAGATCCTCACCCACCGAGGGAGACCCGAGGAGGCCGCCGAGCTGCTCGCCGCACTCCCGCCCGATGGGCTCCTGCCGGAGGAACGCGAGGCAGTCGGCTACTGCGCTGCGGTCGGCTCCGGGCTCCTCGGCGAGGGTGCCGGCACCGGCGCGGATCTGATAGCTCCGCTTCTGGAGGGGGCGGCAGGGGCAGGCACAGCGCTTCGTGCCCTGCAGGCGTCGCTGTTGTCACTCGATGGGCGGTTCACACAGGCAATCGAGATCGGAGGGCCGATCCTTGCAGATCCCTTGGCCGCGCCGGGTGCCCGGGTCACGGCCGCACTGGCCGTCGTTGGCGGCCTGTACTGGACAGGACGCCTTTCCGAAGCCGTCGCTCTGACCGACGAGGTGGGACCGATGGCGTCGGCGCAGGAGGTCCGCGCCGGTACACCGTACGCGGCTGCAGCGCTGGAACTCCTTGCGGTGTGCGCACTCGTCGATCAAGGCCGTCTCGATGCGGCCGAGGAGCGCGCGCAGCGGCTCGCCCGGAATGCGGGGGCCGGGGACCAATTCGCAGTGGCACGCGCAGACTACTGCCGGGCCCGCGTGGCCCTGACACGCGGCCGGGCTGGCGAGGCGGCCCGCCTGCTTCGCCGGTGCGCCGCCAGCCTGGGCACGTTCGATGCCTTCATGACGCGGCACGTGCACGACCAACTCGCAGTCGCCGAAGCCGCATCGGGTGACACCGTGGCAGCCGGTGCCGCATTGAAGGCCGGCGGAGGTCAGGGTGGCATTGGGGCCTACCTACCAGAGGGCGAGCGAGCAGCCGCCGCGGTACTTGCTGCCGGGCTGCTTCTCCCGCAGGCCGCCGAGCGTGCCGCCTGGGGCGCGACACTCGCGTCGGATCGCGGCCAATGGACGACGGCCCTGTGGGCCTGCCACGACGCCGCCCGATATCGGCTGGGCAGCGTCGTGTCCACGCTGGCCGACGAGGCCGCTCTGCACGTCGAGGGTGAACTCGCATCGTGTGTGCACGCACACATCCGTGCCCTCGCCTCTCAGGACGGGCAGGCTCTGGACGTTGTCGGCGCGCGATTGGCCGAGATCGGAGCCTTGGGACTCGCCGTCGAGGCCTTCACCGAGGCCTCGCTCGCCCACATGGCATCCGGCCGCTCCCGTGCCGCGACCCGCAGCCACTCCCTCGCGCTCGAGTTGGCCGGTGAGACCGACGTCAGGACGCCGTGGCTGGTGGTGGTGCCGGGTCGTACGCCCCTGACAGCACGCGAAAATCAGATCGTGGCGCTCGCGGCCGAGGGCCTGACGGATGCCGCGATCGCAGAGAGGCTCGGCATCTCCTTCCGCACCGTGCAGACACATCTGGAGCATGCATACGGCAAGCTGGGCATCACCGGCAGACGACAACTGCACGCAGCAGCTGGACCGTTTCGGTAGTGTAGCCGTGGCTCGACAACCCGGGCCAGACCGAGGCGCGAAGGCGCACACCACGAGACAGGACAGGGCCATGGAGGATCTGTTCGCTGCATTCGCGCTGGCAGTCGCCGAACGGCTGAGAGCCCTGGACGACGACCGGGCCGCCGGACGGCTGGACTCCGCGATCGACATCCTGGTGCACACGTTCCTGGGCGACGGCGTCCTGCACGCGTTCGGCACCGGGCATTCCGAGGCGTTCGCGATGGAGCTCGCGGGCAGGGCGGGCGGCTTCATCCCGACGCACCACATGTCGCTGAAGGACCTGTTCCTCCTCGGCGGACGCACCGACGTCACGGCCCTTGGCGGCTCCGCGTTGGAGCGCGACCACAGCGTGGCGGACCGGCTCTGGGAGCTCTACGACATCCGGCCGGGCGACTCCCTCGCCATTGCCTCCAACTCCGGAGCGAACGGCTCGACGGTGGCCCTCGCACTGCGCGCCAAGGCCGAGGGAGTCCCCGTGATCGCCGTCACCAGCCTGGAGCACAGTCGTGGTGTGACCTCCAAACACCCTTCCGGCAAGCGGCTGTTCGAGGTGGCCGATGTCACTATCGACAACCGGGCCCCCTTCGGGGACACGACTGTGCCCCTCACCGACGGCCTGAAGGTGGGCGCGGTGTCCTCGCTCACGGCCGCCTACATCGCCCAGCTCCTCACGATCGGCGCAGCCGCCCGGCTGCGGGAGCAGGGCGTACTGCCGCCGCTCTACATCTCCGCGAACATCCCGGGTGGCGACGAGCACAACCACGCCCTGCAGGAACGCTACGGCCGCCGCATCCGGCCGTACGCGTACCCGAACTGATCGGCAGAGGCCGCCGTCAGACCCGGGTGACCGGCGTCTCGCCGAAGTCGTCGGAGCCCATCAATCGGATCACCGAGGCGGCCGCTGCGGCAGGGCTGGCCAGTTCGCCGCGTTCCTTCAGCGCCACGAAGTCGTCACGCAACGGGAAGCCTGCGGATGACCGGATCTCGGCCTGCATGTCGGTGTCCACGACGCCGGGGGCGACCGCGGCGATCCGGACGCCGTCGTGGTGTTCGGAGGCCACCGTGACCGCGTGGTGGTCCAGTGCCGCCTTGGTGGCGCAGTAGACGCTCCAACCGGGCAGCGGGCGCCGTCCGGCGCCGCTGGAGATGTGCGCGATCCGAACCGGCACACCACCGGGTCGGTACCGCAGGACGGCGTCGGTGAGCAGGATCGGCGCGGTGACGTTCAGGTTGACGGCATTGACGGTCGCCACGGCGTCCTGTGCCCCCGCGAGCTCCGCCGGGCCGAGTACGCCCGCGTTGTTGACGAGCCAGATTTCGTCCGCATCGGAAAGGAAGTCGGCGAGCCGGGGCGTGCTCAGCCATGCCACGAGCGCCGATGGGTCCCCGAGGTCCACTGA
Organism: Arachnia sp.; assembly: GCA_039811745.1. Classification (GTDB taxonomy): domain Bacteria; phylum Actinomycetota; class Actinomycetes; order Propionibacteriales; family Propionibacteriaceae; genus Arachnia. The sequence continues at coordinate 51,158 of JBDHZH010000003.1, read as the reverse complement.
CTCCTCCCCTGAACGTGCGAGCCCGAGCACCACCCAGCCGGAGGCGGCCAGCTGTTCACTGATTGCGGCGCCCAGCCCCCTCGTGTGCCCCGTGACCACTGCCTTCCTCACCATCACTGCCCCACTTCCGACCACGCGATATCCGTCGGGGCCACGCTACCGTCGCCTCCCTCAGAGCGCGAGACAGCGGTGGATGGCGAGTGCGGCCGCCCCCCTGGCCCAATCTGCGAAGTCCAGGTCTTTGGCGACCAGTTCGGGCGGGTCCAGCTCGGACCCGCGGTGATGGCGCATGGCCGCGCCCACCGCGTCGAGCTGGTCGATCAACTGGGCGAGGCCCTCCCCCGTGATCAGCATCCGTTCGGGTCCGTAGGCGAGACTGGCCAGGGCGGCCAGCTGCCCAAGGGTGTCAACGGCCTCGGAGAGTGCCTCGTCTCGCCCCCGCGCCCGCAGAGCGGCCGTGAACGCCCCGGTCGTGAGGACGTCGTCGAACCGCCTACCATCCCTCGTCCATGCCCTCGACAGCATCACGGCCGACCCCTGGTGGCCCACCACGAGCTCGTCGGACACGATCGCGCCCGCCCCGACCCCGGCACCCACAGTGAGGACGGCGAAGTCGTGCGTCCCCCTGCCCCACCCCAGCCAGTGTTCCGACAGCGTCAGCGCGTCGACGTCATTCGCCGTCACGCAGGGCAATCCGGTCGACCTGCCGAGCAGGGCCCGAAGGTTGTCCCCCGACCTCCACCCCAGAAGCCCTGCAGCACGGATCGTGCCGGCCTCGTCGACCACGGCGGCAAGCGACGCCCCCAGAGCCACGATCGGCCAGACAGGCAGGAGCTCGGTCACGAGTTCGCGGATCGCCTCGGTGGCGCTCGCGGCCGAGGAGGTGTCGACGGCACGGGAGAGGGACTCGTGCACCTGCCCTCCGAGGCCTGTTACCACGGCATGGATGCCACCGGTGACGATCTTCACCCCCAGGAAGTACGCCGAGGGGTCGACCACCTCCAGCGGCAGGGAGGGCCGTCCGACCCTCGCCCGCCGCGAGTCCCCCTCCCGCAGGTAGCCGGCCTCGACCAGCGGGGCGGTGAGCCTGGTCAAGGAGCCCGAGCTGAGCCCGGTGCGCCGCGCAATGGCGGCACGCGGGATCGGCCCGTGGCGCAGGACGGTCTGGACAACGAGCCTTGACGTCGGGTCGAGACCGAGCGGGTTCACGTTGCCCGGCCCCTGTGCAGGACGATCTGGCTCACACGCGTTCGAGCTCGAACAGCACCGCCGTCGACGGCTGCAGCAGCGGGGCCCGAAGGCCGACGGTGGCGAGCTGCCTGCCCGTGGCGGTCACACCCTCCGGGTCCAGCGGCCAGGGTGTGCGCAGCGCGGGCGGGATCAACTGGAAATCGATGGTCCGCACCCGGTAGCGCGCGTCGTCGTCCAGCCCGGGGAACCGCAGCCTGCCGAGGCTGATCGTGGCGGTCGGCTTGAGCATCGACAGCGAGAAGATGGCCTTGTCGCGGGTCACGACCCCCTTGAAGTAGACCTCCGGGTCCGCGAACCCGCAGCGCACCAGGCGCCCGGTGAGCAGGGTCTGCCGGTTGGTCTTGTACCAGTCGATCCACCAGCCGAGTTGCTGCAATTCCTCGGCCGTGGCCTCCGCCAGGTCCCACTCGATGCCGAGGTGCCCGAAGACGGCGGTCGCCGCACGGAAGTTGAGGTCGTGCCACCGTGCCGTGACGTGTGACCGGCCCGAGGCGACGTGGCTGCCCATCAACTCAAGCGGCAGCAACTGCCCGGTCCACCAGAGCATGCGCTGGCGTTCCTCGGGATCGATGTTGTCCGACACCCAGACCCGTTCCGCACGCTCCAGGACACCGAGGTCGATGCGGGCGCCGCCCGACGAGCAGGACTCGAACTCCACATGCGGGAAGCGGGCACGAAGCTCGTCCAGGAGCCGGTAGAACGCACCGGTCTGTGCGGACACCGCGGGCGCACCTTCCGGGGCAGTGCCGGAGTCGACCAGGTCGCGGTTGTGGTCCCACTTCACGTAGTCGATGGCGTAGGTGGCCAGCACCTCGCTCATCTGTCCGAGAACGTGGTCGAAGGCACCGGGGATCGACAGGTTGAGGACCTGCTGGAACCTCGACTCGACGGGCAGCCTCCCGCCGGGCTGCATGACCCACTCCGGGTGTGCCCGGGCGACATCGGAGTCCATGTTGACCATCTCGGGCTCGAACCACAACCCGAACTGCATCCCGAGCTCCTTGACCCTGTTCACGAGGGGATGCAGCCCATCGGGCCAGGCGTCGGGGCTGACCACCCAGTCACCCAGGCCGGCGTGGTCGTTGCGGCGGGCACCGAACCAGCCGTCGTCCAGCACGTAGCGTTCGACGCCGAGCGCAGCGGCCCGTTCGGCGAGATCGATGAGGCGGGCGGCGTCATGGTTGAAGTACACGGCCTCCCAGACGTTCAGCGTCACCGGTCGGTTCGCATCCGGATGCACGGGCAGGGAGCGGAGGTGCGCATGGAAGCGCGCGGCCTGCGCGTCCAGTCCGTCGGCATGGTTGAAGTAGACCCACGGCGTCGCGTAGGACTCGCCGTGGGCGAGGTCGCCCTCGCCGGGGAGCAGCAGTTCGCCTCCGCCGATGACCTGGACGCCCGAGGTGTCGCGCTCGGCGATGTGGACATGGTTTCCGCTCCAGGCGACATGCGCGGCCCAGAGGTGACCGTGGTCGTAGGAGAAGCCCACCTCGCCGAGGCTGAGGATGTAGGCCGCGTCGGCTCCGGTGCGTCCACGACGCCCCTCGCGACGGTGGGACCCGACACCGAGGGTGGATCGCTGCGGCGCCCGCTCGTTCGCCCAGCGCCCCGCGAAGTCCAGGACCTCGCGGGCCTGTGACGGGACGGGCATCCGCAGCGTGAACTCATCCACCCGGTAGTTCGACGCGCCGTCGTTGGTCACCTCGCCACGCGCACGCACAAGGCCAGTCGGGAGCATCTCGACGCTCAGGCGCATCTCCAGGGAGGCATCCAACGACACGGCCCGGAAGGTGACGAGGCCGGCCTCGGCATCGACGAACCCGTCCACCGGGTCACCGTCCAGGGTGACTTCGCGGACGCGCCAGTCCGGACTCCAGCCGCGCCCGCCCCTGGAACCGATGAGGCCAGGGGTGCCCAGCCACCCGAACCTCCCCTCGGGCACGATCGCCACGCGCAGCGGCTCGTCGAGCACGTTCGAGGCGACTGGCAGCACGTCGGCACGAGCCAGGGCCGCCAGATCGGCAGCCGTGACCGGACCGACATCGGCGCCCCAATGGAGCACACGCGGCAGGCCCACCTCGGGCACCTCGATGAGCAGTGAAACCCCTGCGGAACGCAGGGAGATGAGAGACGTCATTGGTACCCCCACGAGTAGTTAGTTTTGTGTCAAAGGTAAGACTAGTCCATGCCCCTCGGGATGTTCGACCCGGCCTCCTCGGGTGGCAGGTAGGCCGAGGGCTCGTCGATCGCCCGACTCAGCACCGGCGTGAGGATCATCTTCGCGTCGTACCCGCTGAACGACCGCCGGTAGGCACCGACACTCTCCCACCTGCTCACGATGACCCACAGGTCGTCGTCGTCGACGTTCCGCAGCAGCTCGGCCGACAGGCAACCCTCGCACGACCGCCAGAAGTCGATGACCCGCGCCGCATCCGCCGGGAACGCCGGCCCGGGCGTCTGGAACCTGCTGACCGCCAACATGACCCCTCCTCCACCGATTGGCAACCCTTCCGGGTTGACTACCGATCCGCTCCTATTGATAATGATTCTCATGTTATCCAAGCGTCTGGCCGTCGCCATGGTCCTCGTGATCGGCGCCACCGCCTGCACACCCACCGCCGGCGACGGCCCCACCGTGGTGACCGCCTTCTACGCACTGGAATACGCGGCGGACAGGGTTGCCGGCGACTCCCACGCTATCAAGACGCTGACGACCCCCGGGCAGGAGGCCCACGACATCGAGCTCACCCCGAAGCAGGTGGCCTCGCTCGCCACCGCCGACCTCGTGGTGTACCTGAAGGGCTTCCAACCTGCCGTCGACGCGGCCATCGAGGAGTCCGGCGCCAGGAACGTCCTGGATGTGTCGGAGGCGGCCCGCCTGCTCACAGCCGAGGAGGGGCGAAGCGATGGCCACGACCACGGCGAACTCGACCCCCACTTCTGGCTGGACCCGATCCGACTGGCCGACGTCGCCGATGCCATCTCCGGATCCCTGGCGGATCAGGGCGGCGACCGGGCTGCGCTGCAATCCAACGCACAGGCGCTGAGGACCGATCTCGACGGCATCGACCGCGCCTACCGGCAGGGTCTGGCGACCTGTGAACGGCGACAGTTCATCACCACGCACGAGGCATTCGGCTATCTCGCCCACGCCTACGACCTGCACGAGATCGGCATCACCGGCATCTCACCGAACGAGGAGCCCTCGCCGGCCCGGATCGCGGAGATCGACAAGCAGGCCCGGCAATACGGGATCACGACGATCTTCTACGAGCCGCTCGGCTCCGACGCGTTGGCCCGCAGCATCGCGAACGACCTGGGGTTGGTGGCCAGCGTGCTCGACCCAGCGGAGGGCATCGGGGAGCGCTCCGCGGGCAAGGACTACCCATCGATCATGCGGGCCAACCTGGAGTCCCTGAGGAGCGCGAATGGCTGTTCCTGACACCAACGCCGACGACGTCCAGCCGGCGCTGAGCGCCGAGGGCGTCTACGTGTCGCTCGGCGGCATGCCCGTGCTACGGGACGTCGGCATCCAGGTCTGGCCCGGCGAGGCCGTCGCCATCCTCGGCGGCAACGGTTCCGGCAAGTCCACCTTCGTGCGCTCCCTCGTGGGCCTGATCCCGCACAAGGAGGGCAGCATCAGGCTGTTCGGGACTGACCTGGCGAAGTTCGATGAGTACTGGCGCATCGGATACGTCCCACAGCACTCGCAGATCGGCGTCCCCAACGCGACTGTCTGGGAGTTGGTGGCCTCCGGCCGACTGGCGCACCGGCCCCCGTTCCGGTGGACCACAGGCAAGGACCGCAAGGCGATCGCCGACGCCATCGCCCTCGTCGGGCTCACGGACCGCACCCACTGGCCATTGGGCACGCTCTCGGGTGGGCAGAAGCAGCGGGTGCTGATCGCCAGGGCACTGGCCACCGGCCCCGACCTCCTTGTCATGGACGAACCCATGGCCGGGGTCGACCTGCACTCCCAGGCGGGCCTGGCCGAACTCCTCCAACACCTGGTGGACGACGGACTCGGTTTGTTGGTGGTGCTCCACGAGCTCGGGGCCATGGCACCCGTCCTCGACAGGCACATCACCCTGTGCGACGGCCGCGTCGTCGAGGACGAGCCATTCCTCGGAGCCGGCCACGTCGACGTGGTGGACGAGCCGCAGGAAGTCGGCCTGGAGGACCCGTTCCGGGAGGTGCTTCCCTGATGCTGCTCTCATTGCCGTTCATGCAGCGCGCGCTGCTCGCTGCCCTGCTCAGCGGCCTCATCGCCCCTGCCATCGGCATCTACATCGTCCAGCGGCGGCTCAGCCTGCTGGGTGACGGGCTGGGTCATGTCGCGATCATGGGGGTGGGGCTGGCCCTCCTGACCGGGACCGCTCCCCTGCCCATGGCGATCGCGACGAGCATCGCCGGTGCGGTCGCAGTGGAGTTGCTCCGTCAGCACGGCAGGGCCTCCGGCGACCTGGCCCTGGCGGTCCTGTTCTACGGTGGCCTCGCCGCCGGCGTGATGATGGCAGGCATCGCCGGTCAGGGCGCCGCAGGGCTGAGCGCCTACCTCTTCGGATCGCTGACCTCCATCGGAGGGTCCGACATCTGGGTCATCGCTGCGCTCGGCGTGGTGGTGCTGGTGCTCACCGTCGGGCTGTCTCCGCGACTCTTCGCGGTGTCTGCGGACGAGGAGCATGCCAAGGTGCAGGGCCTGAACGTGCGGGCGCTGAACCTGCTCATCGTCATCCTGGCAGCCGTGACGATCACGGTCTCCATGCGCACGGTCGGTCTGCTGCTCATCAGCGCGCTGATGGTCATCCCGGTCGCAACCGCTCAGCAGTCCTTCATCGGTTTCCGCGCGACCTTCGTGGGCGCGATGGGAATCGGCGCCGTTGCTGCGGTCGGCGGGACGGTCGGCTCCTTCTACCTCGACACCGCCACTGGCGCCACCATCGTCGTCACGGCCATCCTGATGCTGGCCGCATCCTGGGTCCTTGGTCGGCGGCTTCGCCGGTCCGATCGGTTCATCCCCTACGTCGCCGACCACGACCACCCGGTACACAAGGCTGCTCATGAGGCGGTCCCGCACGAAACCTCCATGGCCGGCCTCGCCCGGATCCAGCACGGCGACCACGTCGACTACGTGCATGACGGCCACCGCCATGCACTCCATGGGGATCACTATGACGAGCACTGATCCGAAGCGGGCCCGCCAGACCTGGCAGCGCACGGCCATCCGTGACCACCTGGCCGCATCGGAGGACTTCCTGACCGCCCAGCAGGTGCATGACGGGTTGTCGAGGGGAGGAGACCGCGTGGGGCTTGCGACGGTGTACCGCACCCTGCAGTCGATGCTGGAGGCGGGTGAGGTCGACTCGCTGCGCACACCCGAGGGCGAGCTCGCCTACCGTGCCTGCTCGCAGGGACACCACCACCACCTGGTCTGCCGGGGCTGCGGTCTGACGGTGGAGATCGGCGCCGAGGACGTCGAGCGCTGGGCGGCAGCCGTGGCCGCCGCCCACGGCTTCAAGGATGTCGAACACGACATCGAGCTGTACGGACTCTGCTCCGACTGCTCAGCGCACCAGATAGGGCATTGATCTCAGGCCGCGGTCCATGTGCCAGGAGGCGAACGCCACCACCAGCGCATGGCTGCGGGCAGCAAGGTGGGAATCCGCGGCACCCACCGCGTCCCAGTCGCCCGTGAGCAAGGCGACGAGGTAACCCACGCCCTCGGCGTCCAGCCGCGCGGACGACGGTGGACGGCAGCGTACGCACACCAGCCCGCCGCCCTGGGGGTTGAACCAGCCGGCATCCTCGGCCGCGCCGCATGCCGAGCAACCCTCCAGGACGACGGCCCAGCCGGCGGTTGCCAGTGCGCGCAGCAGGTACGCGTCGACGATCGCCGTGGGCGTGTGCTCGCCGCGCCCCAGGGCGAGGACGGCACCCAGCAGCAGCCGGTACTGGTGGAGCGCAGGCACGCCGTCCTCGGCGACCAGCTTCTCGGCGGCCTCGACGATGACCTGGCCGGCAGTGAACCGCTCGTAGTCCAGCCCGAGTTCGCTGGGGTGCAGGGTCTCGGCCTGCGTCACGACCTCCAGTGAGCCCCGGCCCTCTGCGAACTGCACGTCGACGTGGTTGAAGGGCTCCAGCCGGGAACCGAACTTGCTGGAAGTGCGCCGGACGCCCTTGGCGACGGCCCTGACCTTGCCGTGTGTGCGTGTCAGGAGACAGATGATGCGGTCGGCCTCACCGAGCTGGTACGTGCGCAGCACGACAGCCTCGTCCCGGTAGGTCGCCATCGGGCCAGTCTATGTTCACAGGCCGCCATGCCGGATAGGCTCGGCTGGTGGCAAAGTCCTACCGCCTCCCGCCCCCGCACCCGAGCGGGGCGACGCCTCCCCCGATACCGGCCGGCGCCCTGCCGCGGCACATCGCCATCGTCATGGACGGCAACGGCCGCTGGGCCAAACAGCGCGGGCTGAAGCGCACCGAGGGTCATGCCCGCGGCGAGGCGGCACTGCTGGACGTCATCCACGGGGCACTCGAACTCGGCATCGGCTACCTGTCGGCCTACGCCTTCTCGACGGAGAACTGGAAGCGTTCCCCGGATGAGGTGCGCTGGCTCATGGGCTTCAACCGGGACGTCATCCACCGTCGCCGGGACGAACTCGACGCGATGGGCGTCAGGATCAGGTGGGCGGGCCGCAGGCCGAAGCTGTGGGGCTCCGTGATCCGCGAACTGGAGGAGGCCGAGGTCCAGAGCGCCGGCAACGACAAGCTCACCCTGCAGTTCTGCGTCAACTACGGGGGCAGGGCCGAGATCGTGGATGCCGCCAAGGAGATCGCGCGGCTGGCGGCCGCCGGCCGGCTCGACCCGGAGCGGCTCACGGAGGCACGGTTCGCGAAGTTCCTGGACGAACCCGAGATCCCGGACGTGGACCTGTTCCTGCGTAGCTCCGGGGAGCAGCGCACGTCGAACTTCCTGCTGTGGCAGTCGGCCTACGCCGAGTTCCTGTTCATGGATCGGCTCTGGCCCGACTTCGACCGCAGGGACCTGTGGGCGGCCGTCCAGCAGTACGCCACCCGGGAGCGACGCTTCGGCACCGCCTGAAGCCCTCGGGGTAGGATTTCCGTATGGCCGTGGCCACCGCCGGCAGCACGGCACCGGAACTGCATCAGCCGAGGCACCCGGTGCGGATCGTCACCGCCGCGGCACTGTTCGACGGCCACGACGCCGCAATCAACATCGTCCGCCGCATCCTGCAGTCGCAGGGCGCCGAGGTCATCCACCTCGGCCATGACCGCAGCGTCGACGACATCGTCGCCGCCGCCGTCCAGGAGGACGCCCAGGCCGTGGCGGTGTCGTCCTACCAGGGCGGACACATGGAGTTCTTCCCCTACCTCGTCGACGCACTGGCCGCAGCCGGCGCCGGTCACGTGCGCGTCTACGGCGGCGGGGGCGGTGTCATCGTTCCCGATGAGGTGACCGCACTCGGCCGGCTGGGGGCACGGATCTTCACGCCGGCCGACGGCCAGCGCCTGGGCCTGGCAGGCATGGTGAACGTCCTCATCCGGGAATGCGACCACGCCATGCCCGACCTGCCCGACCTCGCCGCGCGGCTCCGCTCGGGCGACAGCCTCGCGCTGGCCAGGGCCATTACGCTGCTGCAGGAGGGCCGGGCGGGGTCCCTTCACGATGAGCTGCATGGTGCACGCCGGGTGCCCGTGCTCGGTGTGACCGGTTCCGGCGGGTCCGGCAAGTCGTCCCTGGTGGACGAACTGCTGCAGCGGCTGCGGCGCGACGGCGGCGAGTCGTTGCGGGTCGCGATCCTGGCCGTGGACCCGAGCCGATTCCGGGGACCGGGGGCCCTGCTGGGTGACCGGATCCGCATGAACGCTCTGGATGCCCGCACGTTCTTCCGATCGCTCGCCGTGCGCCACGCGGGCAGGACGCTGCCGGACGGGATCGATTCCGCGATTTGTGCCTGCGCCGCCGCCGGTTTCGACCTCGTCATCGTCGAGACCCCCGGCCTCGGGCAGGGCGATGCGACGATTACCGAGCACGCCGACGTCAGCCTGTATGTCATGACGCCGGAGTTCGGGGCCGCCACCCAGCTGGAGAAGATCGCGATGCTGGATGCGGCCGACGTGGTGGCCGTCAACAAGTTCGACCGCCGCGGCGCCGAGGATGCGCGCCGGGACGTCGCACGTCAGCTGGTGCGCAACCGGGGGGCGTTCGGCACGGGCTGGGAGGAGATGCCGGTCTTCGGCACGTGCGCCGCCCGCTTCGACGACGACGGCGTCACGGCGCTGTACCAGCACCTCGTCGGGCTGCTCGTCGCGGCGGGGCTGCCGCCGACGGCGTCGAGGCTGCCCCTGCTGACGACGCACACCTCGACCCGCCACGACTCGGTGGTGCCGCGCGGACGGGAGCGCCACCTGGCCGCCGTCTCGGACGCGGTGCGCGCCTATCACGCCGAGACCGGCCGGCAGTTGGAGGCGGTTCGCGCCGCCCAGCAGGCCAGGTCCACCCTCGCCCGGCTCCTCGCCCCGGACCCCGCGCTGGCAGAACTCGTCGATCAGCTGACCGACGCCGTCGACCCGTCCTCGCGTGCGGTGCTCGAAGCCTGGCGGGAGCGGCAGCGCCCCGAGGCCGTGCGCACCGCCTCCGGGACACATCTGCCGAGCGTCGCCGACCCCACGGACGGCGACGACGACGGCACGCTCCTGCGCTACCTGCGCGAGGAGAACCGCCCCGGCTCGTTCCCGTTCACCGCCGGGGTGTTCCCGTCCCGCGGCAAGGGCGAGCAGCCCACCCGGATGTTCGCGGGCGAGGGCGACCCGGCCCGCGCCAACCGTCGCTTCCACCTGCTCGCCGACGGCCGGCCCACCACCCGCCTGTCCGTGGCCTTCGACTCGGTCACGCTGTACGGCCGCGACCCGGCCGAGCGACCCGACATCCTCGGCAAGGTCGGCACATCGGGCGTGTCCATCGCCACGCTCGACGACATGCGGGACCTGTTCGCCGGCTTCGACCTGTGCGCCCCGACCACCTCGGTGTCGATGACCATCAACGGGCCTGCCCCGACGATCCTCGCGATGTTCCTGACGGTCGCCGAGGAACAGCAGCTCGCCGGTTTCACCGCAAGGGAGGGCAGGGAACCCACCGCCGAGGAGGCCGAACTCGTCCGCTCGGACGTGCGCAGGCGGATCCGCGGCACCGTCCAGGCGGACATCCTCAAGGAGGACCAGGCGCAGAACACCTGCATCTTCTCCGTCGACTTCGCCCTGCGCGTCATGGCGGACGTCGAGGAGTGGTTCGTCGCCAACCACGTCCGCCACTTCTACTCCGCCTCCGTGAGCGGCTACCACATCGCCGAGGCCGGGGCCAACCCGATCACCCAGCTGGCCTTCACCCTCGCTAACGGGCTCACCTACGTGGAGGCCTACCGGGCGCGCGGGCTGTCGGTGGACGACGTCGCGCCGCACCTGTCGTTCTTCTTCTCCAACGGGATGGACGCCGAGTACACGGTCATCGGCAGGGTCGCCAGACGGATCTGGGCGATCGCCATGCGGGACGTGTACGGGGCGGACGAGCGGGCCCAGAAACTGAAGTACCACATCCAGACGTCCGGGCGTTCGCTGCACGCGCAGAACATGGACTTCAACGACATCCGGACCACCCTCCAGGCACTCTGCGCGGTCTACGACAACGCCAACAGCCTGCACACCAACGCCTACGACGAGGCCGTGACCACTCCGACGCCGGAGTCGGTCCGCCGGGCGCTCGCCATCCAGCTCATCATCGACTCCGAATGGGGCCTGGCCGCCTTCGACAACCCCCTCCAGGGCTCGTACCTGGTGGGCGCCCTCACCGATCTCGTGGAGGAGGCCGTGCTCGCCGAGTTCGACAGGCTCGCGGACCGCGGCGGGGTACTCGGCGCGATGGAGACGGGGTACCAGCGCGGCCGCATCCAGGACGAGTCCCTCGCGCTGGAGGAGGGCACCAGGTCGGGCAGGATCCCGGTCATCGGCGTCAACACCTTCGTCGGCGACGGCGGACCCGCCGCCCCCGCGAACCTCGCCCGCGCGACCGACGAGGAGAAGTCGTCGCAGCTCGCCCGGCTGGCGGACTTCCGGTCGCGGCATGCCGCCGAGGCCCCCGCTGCACTGGCCGCCCTGCAGTCCGCCGCCACCTCGGGCGGCAACGTCTTCGAGGCCCTGCTCGACGCCGTGCGGTGCTGCTCGCTGGGGCAGATCACCGAAGCCCTGTTCCAGGTCGGCGGCCGGTACCGCAGGGGTACCTGAGCGACCGCGGCCACGCCGAACCGCCCCTGCCCCCCCTGCAGTGGGACGATCGGTGCATGGACACACGCCCGATCCAGGACTTCTATCCCGACCAGTGGGCCCACTGCTACGGCTGCGGCAGGCTGAATGCGCACGGCCTGCACGTGCAGTCGCGCTGGCTCGACGAATCCACCGGCACGACCATCTCCCACTTCACCCCAGCCGAGTACCACGTTGCCCTGCCCGGGTTCGTGTACGGCGGCCTGCTGGCCTCGCTGATCGACTGCCACGGCATCGGGTCGGCCGCGCTGGCCGCCCACCGCGCCGAGTCCCGGGAGTTCGGCAGCGAACCGCCCGTGCGGTTCGTGACGGCGTCCCTGCACGTCGACTACCGGCACCCGACCCCCCTGACCGACCTTGAGGCGATCGGGACCATCGTCGACGTTTCGGCTCGCGACGGCCGGACCCACAAGGTGATCGTGGACGTGGTGGTCCTGGCCGGCGGTCGCGAGTGCGTCCGGGGTCACGTCGTCGGGGTCCTCGTCCCGCCCCACTTCGGGCAGGGCTGAGCACCGTTTGCCCCAGGGCCCCATGCGCTAGGTTGTGGGGACGGCGGCGCCCGCCGTCGCAACCGTGAACGAGGGGGTTGTCTCATGTCCGATTCCTGGCTTCCGAGCCTGATCACGCCCGATCCGCAGGCCGGGTTCGAGCTTGCCATCACGCTGTCCCGCCGCGGGGTGAAGTACACCCAGCCGAACACCGAGGTGCTGCACCGGCTTCGCCCCGAGTACTCGGAGGATGCGGACAGCCTGACGGCTGCATCGCAGGTGATCGCCATCAACTTCCAGACCGTGGCTGCCGCCAACAACTACTGGCGCTGACCCCCGAACAGGACCCCATGTCCCAACGGCCCGCATCCGGCCTTGCCGGATGCGGGCCGTTGGGGTTAGAGTCATCGACGTGGCACCGTGGTTCCTGCTCCTTGGTCGCCGCAGCGGGGCTCTGACCTGATCGAATTGCCGGCCCCCTCGCTGCGGAGCCTCGTCGTGTCTGGCGTACAACTTCCAGCCCAGGAGCCCCCAATGACCACCCGCATCCAGCCCCGCCCCGTCCAACAACCGACCCCCATGCCGGTGGGTCGCTACCGCGCCTTCGAGCCCGTGACCGTGCCCGACCGCACCTGGCCCGACAAGAAGATCACCAAGGCCCCGAGATGGCTGAGCACCGACTTGCGCGACGGCAACCAGGCGCTGATCGACCCGATGACCCCGCACCGCAAGATGCGCATGTTCGAGATGCTGGTCCAGCTCGGCTTCAAGGAGATCGAGGTCGGGTTCCCGTCGGCCTCGCTGACCGACTTCGACTTCGTGCGCCAGCTGATCGAGGGCGACAAGGTGCCCGACGACGTGACCATCTCGGTGCTGACGCAGGCCCGCGAGGACCTGATCAGCCGCACGGCCGAGTCGCTGATCGGTGCCCACCGGGCGACCATCCACATGTACAACGCGACCGCCGAACTGTTCCGGCGCGTCGTGTTCCGCATCTCCGAGGAGGAGTGCATCCAGATGGCGGTGCGCGGCACCGAGCACGTCATGCGCTACGCCGACAAGTACCTGTCCGACGTCGAATTCGGCTATCAGTACTCGCCGGAGATCTTCACCCAGACGCCGACCGACTTCGCCATCGAGGTGTGCGACGCCGTGGCGAACGTCTGGCAGCCCGGGCCGGAGCGCGAGATCATCTTCAACCTGCCCGCCACCGTTGAGCGTTCCACACCCAACACGTACGCCGACCAGATCGAGTACTTCTGCCGCAACGTCAAGCAGCGCGAGTTCGTCGCCGTGTCGCTGCACCCGCACAACGACCGCGGCACCGCCGTGGCGGCCACGGAGCTGGGCCAGATGGCGGGCGCGGACCGCGTCGAGGGCTGCCTGTTCGGCCACGGGGAGCGCACCGGCAACGTCGACCTGGTGACGCTGGCCCTGAACCTGTACACCCAGGGCGTCGACCCGCAGCTGGACTTCTCCGACATCGACCACGTCCGCCGCACCGTCGAGTACTGCACCGGCCTGCCCGTGGCGGCGCGCCACCCCTACGCAGGCGACCTGGTGTACACAGCCTTCTCCGGCTCCCATCAGGACGCCATCAAGAAGGGACTGGAGTACCTGGAGCAGCAGGCCGCCGCGCAGGGCAAGCTGGTCGACGACATCGAATGGGAGGCCCCGTACCTGCCGATCGACCCGCACGACGTCGGACGCACCTACGAGGCGGTCATCCGCGTCAACTCGCAGTCCGGCAAGGGCGGCATGGCCTACCTGATGAAGACCGAGGGCAAGCTGGACCTGCCGCGCAGGCTGCAGATGGAGTTCAGCCGCGTCGTCCAGGCCCACACGGAGAGCGAGGGCGGCGAGGTCACCGCGCAGGAGATGCTCGACATCTTCAGGGCCGAGTACCTGGACAAGGGCGACTGGTCGCTGACATCGGCCGGGTCGACGTCGCAGAACGGCCAGTTCACGGTCAAGGCGGTCATCAACGACCCGCATGGCCGTGACGTGGAGATCACCGGCGAGGGCAACGGCCCGGTTTCGGCGTTCGTCGACGCCCTCATCGAGGCCGGTGCGCACGTCAACGTCCTGGACTACAGCGAGCACGCCCTGGAGGTCGGCGGCGACGCCCGGGCCGCGGCCTACGTCGAGTGCCAGATCGGCGAGGGCGACGAGGCGCAGGTGTACTGGGGCGTCGGCATCGACCCAAGCATCACCAGCGCCTCGATGAAGGCAATCCTGAGCGCCCTCAACCGGGCCCGCAGGGCCGCCGGCGTCCCCGCCCAGTAGCTCTCCTCAACCGGCTGTCGAGCCGGGCACGTGTCGAGACCTCGACCAAGTCCGCGTGGACCGTCACCGGATCTCGACACGCCTCCTCGTACCTCGTCGGCTACTCGATCAGCGGATGTGTGGGTTCCCACTGGTCGAGTAGTCCCCCGCGACGAAGGAGCCGGGCACGTGTCGAGTAAGGGGGCGGCCTTCGGCCTCACTGGGGGCAGCGGAAAACCCCGACGGGTGGGGTGGTGCGCACGCCTGGACACGCGGTGGTCGGGAGGGGTTTTCGAATCAGACCCCGACCAAGTCCCCAGGGACCCTCACCAGATCTCGACACGCCTCCTCGTACCTCGTCGGCTACTCGATCAGCGGATGTGTGGGTTCCCGCTGGTCGAGTAGTCCCCCGCGACGAAGGTGCTGTGGTTCCGCTGGTCGAGTAGTGCCCCGCAACGAAGGAGCCGGGCACGTGTCGAGACCTCGACCAAGTCCGCGTGGACCGTCACCAGATCTCGACACGCCTCCTCGTACCTCGTCGGCTACTCGATCAGCGGATGTGTGGGTTCCCACTGGTCGAGTAGTCCCCCGCGACGAAGGTGCTGTGGTTCCGCTGGTCGAGTAGTGCCCCGCGACGAAGGAGCCGGGCACGTGTCGAGACCTCAACCAAGTCCGCGTGGACCGTCACCAGATCTCGACACGCCTCCTCGTACCTCGTCGGCTACTCGATCAGCGGATGTGTGCGAGCGACGATCGAGACCCCACAGGTCAGAAGCCGAGCCGGTTCAGGTACTTCGGATCGCGCTGCCACTCCTTGAGCACCTTCACATGCAGGCTGAGGTGCACGGGAGTCCCCAGCAATCGGTTGATCTGGCCACGGGCCTGGGTACCGATCTCCTTGAGGCGGGCGCCCTTGTGCCCGATGATGATGCCCTTCTGCGACTCGCGTTCCACGACGATGGACGCGAACACGTCCAGCAACGGCTTGTCCGCCGGACGGTCGGGCCGGGGCAGGATCTCGTCGACGACGACGGCGATGGAGTGCGGCAGCTCGTCGCGGACCCCCTCCAGCGCGGCCTCCCGGATGAGCTCGGCAATCAGGGTCTCCTCCGGTTCGTCGGTGATCTCCCCGTCCGGGTAGTACGCGGGACCCTCCGGGAGCAGGTGGAACAGCACATCCGCGACGTCGTCCACCTGGGAACCGGTGGTGGCGGAGCAGGGCACGACGGCGGCCCACTGGATCCCCAGTTCCCGGCCGAGCTTGTCGATATCGGTCAGGTGCGACAGGACACGGTCCCTGGAGACCAGGTCGGTCTTGGTGGCGAGCGCCACGATCAGGGGCTTGTTCTCCAGATCGGCGATCTGCTGCACGATGAACGTGTCGCCGGGGCCGATCCGCTGGTCGCAAGGCAGGCAGACCCCGACGATGTCGACCTCGCTCCAGGTGTCCTTCACCAGATCGTTCAGGCGTTCGCCGAGCAGGGTGCGGGGCTTGTGTAGGCCGGGGGTGTCGATCAGAACCAACTGCCCGTCGCGTCGTGTGACGATGCCCCGAACGGCATGCCTGGTTGTCTGCGGCTTGGAGGACGCGATGGCGATCTTCTGCCCGACCAGCGCATTGGTGAGGGTGGACTTGCCGGCGTTGGGCCGTCCGACGAAGCAGGCGAAGCCGGAGCGGAACCCGTCGCGGGTGGAACCTGTCATGGGGTGCTCCTGTGCTCGATGTGCCGGACGCGTCGGCCCTGCCGCGGTTCGATGATGCTCACTTGCGCCTCCGCGCGAGATCCCAGGCCTCGATGATCCGGTCATTCAGGCCGAACATGACGGCCTTCTCCTCCGGCTCCGCGTGGTCATGACCCAGAAGGTGCAGCAAACCGTGGATCAGAAGGTACTCGGCCTCGCCATCGGCGGAGCGCCCGTTCTCGGCGGCCTGGCGTGCCGTCACCTGAGGGCACAGCACAATGTCCCCCAGCAGGCCCATCGGCGGCTCCTCATCGTCGGCCGGGGCCCGCAACTCGTCCATGGGGAAGCTCATCACGTCGGTCGGTCCCGCCAGGTCCATGAACCGTTCGTGGTAGCCGGCCATGGTGTCCTCGTCGACGAGCAGGATGGACAGGTCGGCCTGAGGATGGATCCGGAGTTGGTCGAGCGCGAACCGCGCCAGTGCGACCAGGCCGTGCTCGTCGGCCTGCACCCCCGACTCGTTGTTGATGTCGATCACTTGCGGCCCTTCCGTCCCGTCGGTACCGCAGGCGCGGAGCCGAGGCTCTCGAACTGGTCATAGGCGGCCACGATGCGGCCAACGAGTCTGTGCCGGACGACGTCACGCGCCGTGAGCGTGCAGAAGGCGATGTCGTCGATGCCGTCCAGGATCCCCTGGACCTGCCGCAGCCCGCTGCGCACGCCCCCGGGCAGGTCGACCTGGGTCACATCGCCTGTCACGACCACCTTGGACCCGAAGCCGAGCCGGGTGAGGAACATCTTCATCTGCTCGGACGAGGTGTTCTGGGCCTCGTCGAGGATGATGAATGCGTCGTTCAGTGTGCGACCGCGCATGTATGCCAGCGGCGCCACCTCCACCGTGCCGGAGGTCAGCAGCTTCGGCACGGCGTCCGGCTCCACCATGTCATGCAGGGCGTCGTACAGAGGCCGAAGATACGGGTCGATCTTGTCGCTCAGGGTCCCCGGAAGGAATCCCAGCCGTTCCCCGGCCTCGATCGCGGGCCTGGTGAGGATGATGCGGGAGACCTCCTTGGCCTGCAGCGCCTGCACGGCCTTCGCCATCGCCAGATACGTCTTGCCGGTTCCCGCGGGGCCGATCCCGAAGACGACGGTGTGCCGGTCGATCGCGTCCACGTAGCGCTTCTGGTTGAGCGTCTTCGGACGGACGGTCCTGCCTCGAGCCGACACGATGCTCGCGGTCAGGACCTCGCTGGGATGCGCCTCCCCATCGCGCGCCATCCCGACGACGCGCTCGACGGTCTCGGCCGTGAGGCCCTGGCCGGTGCGGAGGATGGTGATCAACTCGGTGAGGACGTCGACGCCGTGCAAGACGTCGAACGTGGTGCCGCTGACGGTGATGTCGGAGCCGCGGACGTGCAGGTCCGCGGCCAGTTCGTGTTCGAGGATGCGCAGGAAGTCGTCATGGGGGCCGAGCAGGTTCACCATGTCCAAGGAAGCGGGGACGGTGACCACGCGATGGCCGAGTCGCCTCTCCAGTGCGTCAGAGGTAGTCAGGATGCGCCCTTCCCGGTCAGGTGCGGGCGAGTTCCCGCCCCGGGCAAGTCTAGGCGCTTCCTGCCGTTGATCTCAGTCCTCGAAGTAGTCCTCGTCGGTATCGGAGATGATGTGCATCGCTGCCTCCTCGGCGCTCGCGGCACCGCCCGAGTAGCCGACGTCCACGCCGAGGGTGTGCTGTCTGCCACCGGCGCCCTGCACCCCCATGAGCCGCCCCGCCCGCTCCCGGCCGACCTGCCTGTCCTCGCCGTCGACGTTCCAGCGACCCGAGACGTCGCCGTCGTCCGGTCCCTGGTCGGGGATCTCCTGCTGGAGCCGCTGCTCGATGGTCTCCCCCTGGCGCATCTCCTCGGCGGTGTTCCCGAAGCGTTGCAGCGGTGACCATCCCTCGGGGGAGGTGTACCCCTCGTCGAGCACGTCCTCGACGCCCCTGTCGATGAGGGAGTCGCCCTCCTGGATCTGGTCGAGCTGCTCGGAGCCGTCGGGCACTTGATCGGTGGTGAATTCGTCTGTTGCTTCCATGAACCAATCCTGCCACCCTCCGGTGAACGGGGCGGTGATCCCCGCACGGTTCAGGGTCGGTTTCGTGGAGGGCCCAGGCTGCCCGGACTGGCCGCCGGCCCCCGGGCCTCACGACGAACCCGGACCCAACCCCGATGGCATGGCCAGCCGGGCCTACCCCGAGGACGGACGCACTGCAGCCGAGTGGAATCTTCCGAGGAACTCATGCCTGAACGCATCGAAGTCGCCCGACTTGATGGAGGCCCGGATGCCGTCGACCAGCCTCACCGTGAAGCGCTCGTTGTGGATGGTTGCCAGCGTGGACGCGAGGATCTCCTTGGCCTTGAACAGGTGGTGCAGGTAGGCGCGGGTGTAGTGGGTGCAGGTGTAGCAGTCGCACCCCTCCTCCAGTGGCTCGAAGGCGCGCCGCGAGCGGGCGGTGTTGACGTTGTAGCGGCCGTCGGCGGTGTAGATGGCGGCGTTGCGCGCCACCCGGGAGGGATTGACGCAGTCGAACGTGTCGGCACCGGAGGCCACGGCTGCGAACAGGTCGTCCGGCTCGGAGATGCCGAGGAGGTGTCGCGGCTTGTCGTCCGGCAGTTCCTCGGCCATCCAGCCGACGATGGTCCCGAGGTTCTGCTTCTCAAGGGCACCCCCGAGACCGAAGCCGTCGAAGCTGCGCCCGTCTACCTCCAGCGCAGCCAGATCCCGGGCGGCCTGCCTGCGCAGGTCCTCGTACTGGGCTCCCTGGACGACCCCGAACAGCGCCTGATTCGGCCGTTCCGGTGTGGACGACGCCAGACGGGCATGCTCGGCGATGCAGCGAACGGCCCACGCATGGGTCCTCGCCACCGAGGCCTCCTGGTAGGGGCGTGTGTTCATGAGCGTCGTGAGCTCGTCGAAGGCGAAGACGATGTCGGCCCCCAACTTGTGCTGGATGCCCATCGACACCTCAGGGGTGAAACGGTGCCTGTCGCCGTTGAGGTGGCTCGTGAAGGTCACGCCGTGGTCGTCCACGTGGGCACGCCTGGTCTTGCCATCGGCGATCACGTCGTCGTCAGCAAGGCCCTTGGTGTCCATTGCCAGCACCTTCTTGAACCCGGCGCCGAGACTCATGACCTGGAAGCCACCGGAGTCCGTGAACGTGGGCCCCGGCCAGTTCATGAACACACCGAGGCCACCGGCCTCCTCGACGATGTCCGGCCCGGGCTGGAGGTACAGGTGGTAGGCGTTGGCCAGCACGGCCTGGGCGCCCAGGTCGGCAACGGCCTCGGGCAGCAGCGCCTTGACCGTGGCCTTCGTTCCGACGACGACGAACGCCGGTGTCTCGATCGCGCCGTGCGGAGTCCGGATGATGCCCGTGCGCCCCTGCCCGTCCAGCCGGCCGGTGATCTCGAACCCGAACGTCACTCCCGGCCTCCTTGCGCAAGGGCGAGTGCGAGGAGTTGGCCGACCGCCACCGCCCCTGCGGTCGAGGTGCGCAGGACGCCGTCGGAGATGGACACCGCACGGCCCCCGGCCGCCTCGAACGCCGCCAACTCATCGGGCGAGATCCCGCCCTCCGGCCCGATCACCAGGACGACCCGGCCGGCGTCGGGCAGGGCCACCTGCGAGACGTGCCGAGTCGCGTCCTCATGCAGAACCAGTGCCAGATCCGCGGACGCCAGCAGCTCACAGACCTCCCGTGTGCTCGCGGCCCACACCTCGGGCACCCGCAGCCTGCGTGACTGCTTCGTGGCCTGGAGGGCGGTGGCCCGCCACTTCGCCAGCGCCTTGTCACCCCGCTCCCCCTGCCAGCGCACGATGGAGCGCGACGCCTGCCAGGCCACGATCGCCCGCGCCCCGACCTCGGTCAGCATCTCGACGGCCAGCTCGGAACGATCCCCCTTGGCCAGTGCCTGGACCGCGGTCACCTCGAGCCGCGAGGGCTGCGATTCGAGGACCTCGCGGACCTCCACCACCAGCGCCTGGGGGGAGACGCTGCCGACGACCCCACGGACGCCATGCCCGCGCCCATCGGAGACAACCACATGTTCCCCGACCCGGATGCGCCTCACCGTCGCAGCGTGCCGCGCCTCGTCACCGGTCACCGTGACCAACCGCCCCACTTCCGCCCCGGCGACCTCGGCGAGGAACAGGGCGTCACTCACTTGAAGGTCTCCCGCAGCCAGCCGAGAACGCCCTTGCCGCCCTTGTGCGCCTCCACCTCCGGACGGGACTCGTCGCGAATGTCCGCGAGTTGGCGCAGCAGCTCCCGCTGGTGCTCGTCGAGCCTGGTCGGGGTCTGCACCAGGAAGGTGATGCCCAGCTCACCACGGCCGCCGCCGCGCAGCTTCGGCACGCCCTTGCCCTTGATGGCGATGCGCGTGCCGGACTGGGTTCCGGACGGCACCTCCACCGCGACCTTGCGGTCCTCCGGGTCGGACTTGTCCCACTCGGCCTCGAGCGTCGGCACGTCGACAGTGGTCCCGAGCGCGGCCGCCGTCATGGGCAGCTTCACGACCATCTCGAGGTTGTCACCGTCGCGGCGGAAGCTCTCGTGTTCGTCGACCATGACCTCGATGTAGAGGTCACCGGCAGGTCCGCCGCCGGGCCCGACCTCGCCCTGGCCCTCCAGATGCACCCTGATCCCGGTCGACACGCCGGCGGGTATCCGGACGGCGATGTTGCGTGGCGACCGGACGCGGCCCTCCCCTGCGCACTCGCCGCAGGGGCGAGGGATGACGTTGCCGTATCCGCGGCAGGTGGGGCAGGTGGAGGACGACCGGATGTCGCCGAGGAAGCTGCGCTGGATCTGCGTCACCTGGCCGTTGCCGTTGCAGGTGGTGCAGGTGACGGGCTTCGAACCCTGCTCGCCGCCGCTGCCCTGACACCGCGGGCAGACCACTGCGGTGTCCACCTTGATGGTCTTCGTGGTCCCGAAGACCGCCTCGTGGAGCAGCAGGCGGACGCGCACCAGCGCATCCTGCCCGCGACGCACGCGCGGCACCGGACCCCGGCCGCCCGCCTGACCGAACATCGCATCCACGAGATTGGAGAAGTCGAAGCCACCGGCGAATCCGCCGCCGAACCCCGAGAACCCGGCGCCGCCGCTGCCCATGGGGTCTCCGCCACGGTCGAACACCGCACGCTTGTTCGGGTCGCTCAGGACCTCGTAGGCCTCGCTCAACTCCTTGAACTTCTCCGATGCATCGTCATCCTGCGCGACGTCGGGATGCACCTTCATCGCCTGCCTGCGGTAGGCCTTCTTGATCTGTTCGGCCGTGGCGTCGCGTTCGACGCCGAGGATGCCGTAGTAGTCCTTGCTCATGCGCTCTTCGAATCAGCCTTCCATCAGGAAACGACTCACGTACCGTGCCACTGCACGTACGGATGCAATTGTTGAGGGGTAGTCCATGCGGGTGGGCCCGACGATCCCGAGGCTCGCCACCAGGTCTCCGTCCGAGCCGTACGAGGAGGCGACCAGCGAGGTGGACTGGAAGCCCTCAGCGGTGTTCTCCTGCCCGATGCGGATCGTCACGTCGTCGCCGGTCACGGCCTCGTCCAGGAGCCGCAGCAGGACCACCTGCTCCTCCAGGGCTTCCAGCAGCGGCCGCAGGCCGGTAGCGAAGTTGGCGTCGAACGACGCCAGGTTGGGCACCCCGGCCACGACGACCTGGGAGGCGTGCGTCGGGCCGAGAAGTTCGAGCAGCACGGCCACGATGGGTGCCAGCAGCGCCCTGTCGCCGGCCGCGAGGTCGTCGAGCAGGGCGACCAGTGCGGCAGCAGCATCGGAGGTGCCCCTGCCGGAGGAGACCGCGACGAGCCTACCCCGCAGTGCGGCGAGGGTGACGTCGTCCGGCACGGGCAGTTCCACCACGGCCTGTTCCACGCCGCCGGTGGAGGAGACCACCAGCACCAGCAGCCGGTCACCGGTCAGCGGCACAAGGTCCACATGCCGCACGACCGCGCGCTGCGAGACCGGGTACTGGACGATGGCAACCTGCCTGGTGAGCTGTGCCAGCAGCCGGACGGTGCGCAGCACGAGGTCGTCCATGTCCAGTGCCCCGGTCAGGAACGTGGAGATGGCGCGGCGCTCCGCCATGGACAGTGGCTTCACCGTGGCGAGCCTGTCGACGAACAGCCGGTAGCCCTTGTCGGTCGGGATCCGCCCGGCGCTGGTGTGGGGCTGCGCGATGTAGCCCTCCTCCTCAAGCACCGCCATGTCGTTTCGGATGGTCGCAGACGACACATCGAGGTTGTGACGGTCGACCAGAGCCTTCGAGCCCACAGGCTCCCGGCGGGCGACATAGTCGGTGACGATGGCCCTCAGCACTGCCAGCTTGCGGTCGTCGAGCATTCCACCTCCTGGTCACGTCTGGCACTCGGACTGCGCGAGTGCCAGTGTACCGAGCAAGCACCGATGGGCCGAACCACGGCCGACGGCATAGTGTTGCAGCATGACCGACACCCCGGATGCGACCATCGAATGGCACGAACTCACCCCCCGGGTGTTCACTGCGACCCTCCAACCCGAGTCGGTCAACGTCGGCCTCGTGGTCGGCTCGGAGAGGGCGTTGCTGGTCGACGCGGGCTCGTCCCCTGCACAGGGGGCACTCCTGCTCGCCTCGGCGACGGCGCGCGCGGGAGTCCCCGTGACGCATGTCGTGATCACCCACAACCACTGGGACCACTGGTTCGGGCTCGCCGGAATGCCCGACGTGGTGGGAATCGCCCAGGAGAATCTCGTCGGGGCCGAGCCCTCGGCCGACACCCTGGAGCACGCCGGCAGTCTGGGACTCACCGAGATGCCGAGCCCTGCGGAGACGTTCTCGCTGGCACGGCCGGTGAACCTGGGCGGCCTGCATGTCGAGATCCTGCACTTCGGTGGCGGTCACACCCCGTGCGACGCGTTCGTTTTCGTTCCCTCCCAGAACGTCTGGTTCGTCGGCGACATGCTCGAGCAGGGGGCCGACCCGCAGTTCGACGAGACCTCCGACGTGAAGAACTGGCCGCTGGCGCTCGATGGCGTCCTCGGCGCCACGAACGATGCGACGCGGTTCGTCCCCGGCCACGGCCACGTCGTCGACAGAAGATTCGCCTTCATCCAGCGAGCCGAGATCGGCATCATCCACGGCAACAGCGAATGGCTCATCTCGCAGGGCACCGGGGTCGACGAAGCGGTCACCGCCGTGGAGTGGCCGTTCACCCCGGAGACCATGGAGGTGGCACTCCCGCTCGCCTACGCCCAGTTGGCCGCCAAGGGGATCCGGCCCCGCAGGCAACTGCCCATCTCGGGGGTTTAGGCACTCCTCAGGTGAGCGGCCAGTACTGCTGGGCGGTCATCCACACCAGCACGTCGCTTGCCACCAGCAGCCCCCGTGAGCGGCTGAGGACGGTGTAGGCGAGCCCGTCGAGGGTCCGGCTGACCCCACCGGTCTCGGTCAGCATCAGGGAGCCGGCCAGGTGGTCCCAGGGGTGCATCGAGATGAAGAACATGAAGTCGATGTCCCCGTGCAGCACCGCGGGATAGTCGAAGCAGCACGCGAAGTGGCTGCGCACCACCGGGCTCAGGTGTCCCTCGGCGGTGAAGCCCTGAAGCTTCGTCTTCGAGGAGGCACCGAGTGGCAGCCTGTCCGGATGGCTCCTCGCGATCGGCTCACCGTTCAGGCGCACACCCGACCCACGTTCGACGACATAGGCGCGACCGGTCTGCGGCTGCCAGATCCAGCCGCGGGTCGTCACCCCGCCCCGGGTCTCGGCGATCATCACACCGTGCTCGTCGAGACCACGCACGAAGTTCCTGGTGCCGTCGATCGGATCGATGACGAACGTGTGGTCCGCGTTGGGCAGCCGGTCCCGAAGCGCCGGGTGAGCGAAGACCGCCTCCTCCCCCACGACCAGCGCGCCGGGGAAGGCATCCTGCAACCTACGGGTGATGACCTCCTCGGCCTCCTTGTCGGCCACGGTCACGAGATCGTTCGGCCCAGCCTTCTGCTCCACGTCACCGTCGGCCAACGCCCGGAACCGCGGCGTGATGATCTCCGCCGCCGTATCCTTCATGACTTGCAGAATGCCGTCGGTGTCCATGCCCCCACCCTATCCACGCCGCTCAGGTGCCGACGTCGATGTGGTCCTGCGTGACGAAATCGATGAGCCGCTCGACAATCGTGTTGAACCGCGGTTCCAGGTCGCGCCAGGACGAGACCCGCGCGAGGATGGCCTGCCAGCCCCGGGCGATGTCGCGCTGGTCGGCGTGCGGCAGACCCAGTGCCGCCAGCGTCCCCTTCTTGAAGTCCACGTCGCGCGGCACCGTCGGCCACGCCTTGCGGTTGACCCGCTCCGGCCTCACTGCCTGCCAGATGTCGATGTACTCATGTCCCTCCACGAGCACCAGGTCCTTGTAGCCGGCCCGGTACACCTGCTGGGCGATTCGGGACTCCTTGCTGCCGGGCACCAGGTGGTCGACCAGCACTCCGAGCCGGCGGCCCGGCTCCGGCCGGAACTCCGCGACGATACCGGGGAGGTCGTCCACGCCCCCCATGAACTCCACCACGACGCCGACGTGGCGCAGGTCGTCGCCCCAGACCTTCTCGACCAGTTCCGCGTCGTGCCTGCCCTCCACGTAGATGCGGCTGGGCAGTGCGACCCGGGCGGGGGCGGGACCGGCAGTCGCCCTGGAACCAGATGCGGTGTACCTGGCCTGCTTCGGCGCCTCACGGAGGGGCGGGCGCAGCGCCACCGGTTCACCCTCCAGCAGGAAGCCGGCCCCGAACGGGAAACTGCGACGCCTGCCCCGCCTGTCCTCCAGAACGACGATGCCGTTCTCCCAGCCGACGACGGCCCCGCAGAAGTCGTCGAACTCGACGACGATGTCCCGCTCCACCTGCACGTCACGGGTCTGCTTCAGGTGCGCCTTCTGCCAGCCGGGCCTCAACACATCGCCTGAATACCTGTCCACGAGGGGCAAGCGTAGGCCACGTCACGGCGCAGCACCCGCGCCTGTGAGGATCAGGCCAGGGTGACCTTCCTGTTCCACGAGACTGTTGTCCGCCAGACGAGCAACGGGACCACCACGAGGAACACGGGGACGAAGCCGATGGGCATGGAGCCGGGCTGGGAGTCGGCGAGCATCAACTGCAGGAAGTTCTGCCCGACCAGTTCGAGGCCACCATCGGAGACGGTCAGCCCCAGAGGGATCGCGACCATGCCGAACATGAGCATCACCTGCATCGCCATGTACAGCAGGAACCAGACGAGCACCGGTCCACCCACACCGAGGGAGACCAGACGCCTCTCGCTGCCGATCGATGCGGCGAAGAAGTACTCGACGACCGTGAACATCACGAAGACGAACACGAGGAGCGGCCCTGCGATCCAGACCCACCACGGCAGCACATCGGCCATTGCGGCCAGCCAGTCGCCGATGAGTTGGAACACATCAAGTGGCCGGTAGCCGATGGATGTGGCGTTCCCCATGAACGTCACGACCCCGAGCAAACAGGCCCACAGCAGGGCGACCACGACCGCGACGGCCGCCCAGGCGAGCTTGGCCCAGTAGATCGTCGCCCCCTTCACGGGCAGCGTCTGGGTGAAGTAACCGATGCGCCGGTAGCTGCTCCGCCAGTAGTCGATTCCCAGCGCCAGTTGGGTGCCGACGAGGACGCCGACGGTGCCGGTCAAGGCCCCGATGAGCCCGATCTGGGCGACGACGGGCCACCGGGTGGCCGAGGCGAGGGCACCGAGCACCACGAGAAGCGTGGCGGCGCCGAAGATGGCCAGGAGCATTCCGGATGTCCGGATCGCCTCATGCTTGATCAGTTTGCCGACCACTTGTAGACCTCCCTGAAGAGTTGGTCGATTGACAGGTTGTGCTCGGCCCGCAGGTCGTCGACCGCGCCGGTGAGCAGGACCTGGCCGTGCCGCATCATCACGACACCGTCGAGGATGGGTTCCAGGTCGTGGATCAGGTGGGAGGAGATCAGCATCAGCGAGTCCTCCTGGAGGTTGCGGACGATCCCGGACAGGATCACGTCCCGCGCGGCGGGATCGATGCCGGAGATGGGCTCGTCGAGCAGGAACACACGCGCCCTCCTGGACATCGCCAACGCGATCTGCACCTTCTCCCGCATGCCCTTGGACATCTGCTTGAGCTTCATCGCCTGCTGGAGGCCGAAGAAGCCGACCAGATCGCGCGCCGCCTCGCGGTCGAAGTCGGCGAAGAAGTCGGCATACAGGTTCAGGCAGTAGCTGACCCTTGCGCCGTCGGGCAGGAAGCTCACATCGGGCAGGAAGCTGACGCGCGCCTTCGAGTCGGGGCCGAGCGGCAGTCCCGCGACCCGCACGTCGCCCTCGTGGTCCTGCAGCACGCCGGCGAGTACCTTCAGCAGGGTCGTCTTGCCGCAGCCGTTCTCGCCGAGCAGCCCGACGACCTGCCCGTAGGGCAGTTCGAGATCCAGGCCGTTCAGCGCGCGGAACCCTCCGTAGGCCTTCACGAGCCCACGGATCTCGATGGCGTTGTCAGTCACGGTTTGCACCCCTTCCCGAGGTCGCAGCATCCGGGTCGTCGTCATGTGTCCACCTTCGTTCTATGAGTTCCTGTGCGTCGCCCGACGACATGCCGAACCCACGCGCTCGTTTGATGTAGTCGTCGGCCGCATCCGAGGCCAGCCGGCGCCTGAGGTCGTCGACGAGTTCGGGGTCGTCGGTGACATACCTGCCGCTGGCGCGCTCCGAGCGGACGAGACGATCGCGCTCGAGCTCCCCGAACGCCCGCTGCACGGTGTTGGGATTCACCCCGAGTTCAAGGGCCAGGTCCCGCACGCCGGCTATGCGCTCACCCACGGGCCACTGCCCCACTGCGATACGGCGGGAGAACTCGGAGATCAGTTGGAGCCAGATCGGCTGTGCACTGTCGAACTCCACGACCGCCTCCTGTACTACTGTGTTACGCACTTAATACAGTAGTACAGGAACTGCGCCCGATCAACCCGCCGGCAGGCGACCGTTTGTCGAGTCTCAGTCCAGCAGGTCACGGACGATGCCGTCGGCGAGCAGACGGCCGCGAAGCGTTGGGACCAGGCGATCGCCCCTGATCTCGCCCAGACCGGCGGAGACGACGTCCTCCACTCGCACGCGCTCCGATGGCGTGAGAACCTCGAGCGGGAGCCCCTCGGCAAGGCGCAGCTCAAGCAGCACGCGCTCGACACGTCGCTCCTCCACGGTCAGGTGCTCCCCCGCCTGCGCCGGCGAGCGCCCCTGCTCCAGTTCGGCGGACCATGATCGGGGGTGCTTGCGGTTCCAGAACCGGAATCCACCGATGTGGCTGTGCGCCCCCGGGCCGATGCCCCACCAGTTCGCGCCCGTCCAGTAGGCGAGGTTGTGTCGGCATCTCCCCGCAGCGCCCAGCGCCCAGTTGCTCGTCTCGTAGTTGCGGAACCCGAGGCCGGTCAGGAACTCCTCAGCCATCAGGTACTTGTCGGCAACCGCATCCTCGTCCGGCATGGGCACATCCCCCCGCCGCACCTGCAAGGCCAGCCGTGTGCCGGGCTCGACGATCAGGGAGTAGGCCGAGACGTGGTCCACCGGCGTCGAGACGACGGCCTCGAGGGAGGCCCGCCAATCGTCGAGAGACTCCCCCGGCGTTCCGTAGATGAGGTCCAGGCTGATGTGCTCGAAACCCGCCCCGCGGGCCCAGTGCGCGGCCTGCAGCGCCCTTCCCGGGGTGTGCGTGCGTTCGAGGACGCCGAGCACGTGCGGCACCACGGACTGCATGCCGAGCGAGAGACGGGTGAAGCCCCCCGCTCGAAGCGTCTCCAAGTAGGAGGGGTCGACGGAATCCGGGTTGGCCTCGGTCGTGACCTCCGCGTCCTCCGCCAGGCCGAACGCGTCCCGGACCGCGGTGAGCAACAGCACCAGGTCCGCGGCGGGCAGCATCGTCGGCGTCCCGCCGCCGAAGAAGACCGTGGACACCGGCGAGGCGCCGTCACCGAGCACCCCGGCTGCCAACTCGATCTCCCGGAGCGCCGCCGTCACGTACGAGGACGTCGACATCCCACGGAGTTCGGATGCCGTGTACGTGTTGAAGTCGCAGTAGCCGCATCTCGTGCGGCAGAACGGCACGTGCAGGTATACCGAGAAGGGCTTCATTCCCACGTCGACAAGGGCATCTGCCGGCAGCGATCCGTCGGCGGGCAACGGGACGCCGTCGGGGAGCTGGGAGGGCATGGGAGCAAGTCTATGCCCGTCCTCCAGCAGCGAACGCCCGGCCAGATGCGAGCACCCTCAACCACTTTGGTGACGGGCTACCCGCCATGGAGCCGGATCGACGACCACACCTTGCACTCGGAGGCGGCCTGACGGCCACCCCGACGCTCGCCGCATGCGGCAGCAACACCCCCGTCCTCCAAGACTCCGTCGACCTCCTCAACCCCGGGAACCTTCTCCGACGGAACGGGGGAGAGCGTCCGGCGATTCACGTTCTTCAGCGGAGCCCGCTTCGGCCTCCTGAACTGGGTCATCCGGTCATTCGGCGGCGAATCCGTGAACTGGCTCGGCGACACGAACAGCCCCAACTGGGTGGCGCTGGTCTCCGTCCGGTTGTGGCGGCAGGTCGGCTTCTACATGATCT
This sequence comes from Arachnia sp., assembly GCA_039811745.1. Classification (GTDB taxonomy): domain Bacteria; phylum Actinomycetota; class Actinomycetes; order Propionibacteriales; family Propionibacteriaceae; genus Arachnia. The sequence continues at coordinate 22,472 of JBDHZH010000003.1, read as the reverse complement.
TGTGCATCGCGGGTCTGCAGCACATCCCGCACAGACCTACGAGGCCGCTGCCCTGGACGGGGCCGCACGACGTCGGGGCTGCGTTGAGCCTTCAGTCGCCCTGGACGTAGTCGAGCAGGTGCCGACGTTCGTCCTGCAACTCCTCCAGCCGAGCCTTGACCACATCGCCGATCGAGACGAGTCCTACGAGGGCCCCGTTCTCGATCACCGGTAGGTGGCGGACACGGTGCTCGGTCATGGATACGGCCAGCACCTCCAACTCGTCGCTGGGCGAGCAGGTCCACACCTGTGTGGTCATGATGGCACGCACCGGCTCCTCAAGGATGGCCGTTCCACGTGCATGCAGCGCTCGGACGATGTCCCGCTCGCTGGCCATGCCCGCCACGGTGAGGCCCCCGTCGGAGGAGACCACCGCCGCGCCGATCCGCTCCTCGGCCAAGATGGCAAGCATGTCGTTGACGGTGTCGTCCGGTCTGAGCAGGACAACCTTGGTTCCCTTGTGGCGGAGCACTTCAGAAATCCTCATGCCTCAGCCTACCCGCGACAGCCGCCGCGCGGGCCCCTCCGGGACAGTCAACGGTTCCCGAGCCAGCGCCGAACCGTCCGGATCCGCTGCTCCACCTGGTCCTGTGTGGCCTCGGGCACCGGGGGGCCGCCGCACTCGCGCCGCAGGTTCGCATGCACATGGCTGTGCGGAACCCCCTTCGTCAATGCGAACTGCGCCACCAGCGAGTTGAGCTCCTTGCGCCCGGCGGCCAGGGCGCGGTGCAGCGCCACACCGGGTTCGGCTCGGACGGTCCTGTCCTGCCGCTCACGCCGTCGGAGCTGGCGCTGCTGGCGTTCCGCCAGCAGGGAGTGCACCTGGTCGGGTTCGAGCAGGCCGGGCAGACCGATGTAGTCGGCCTCGTCCTCACTGAGGGGGTCGGCATGCATCCCGAACGCCTGCGCGTCGAACAGGACATGGTCGAACGTCGCCTGGGACTCCAGCGGCTCGAAGGCCCCCAGCAGGTCGTCGGATGCAGAGTCGGAGCGGTTGGCCTCTGCCACGAGTCCCTCCTCCTCGCCCCAGAGGTCGTCGCCGTTGCGCGGCCGGCCCAGCACGTGATCGCGCTGCCGCTCCAGCGTGGAGGCGTGGCCCAGCAACACCGGGACCGTGGGCAGGAAGACGGTAGCCAGTTCCCCCCGACGTCTCGATCGTACGAAGCGGCCGACGGCCTGGGCGAAGAACAGCGGCGTCGACGTGGCCGTTGCATAGACACCGACCGCCAGTCTCGGCACATCCACGCCCTCGGAGACCATCCGAACCGCTACCATCCAGCGCTCCTCGGACTCGGCGAACGCCTCGATGCGGGAACTCGCCTTGGCGTCATCGGACAGCACGACGGTGGGTTTCGCCCCGGTCTGGTGCTCAAGAATGCGCGAATAGGCCCTGGCCTGGGACTGATTGGTGGCGATGACCAGCCCACCCGCGTCGGGGATGTGGCGCCTGGCTTCGGTCAGGCGCCTGTCGGCTGCGGACAGCACCGCGGGGATCCACTCCCCGGTGGGCGCGAGGGCAGTTCGCCACGCGTGCGCGGTCACGTCCTTCGTCAGGGGTGTCCCGAGATCGGCCGCCAGCGTGTCCCCCGACCTTGTGCGCCACCGCATCGGACCGCCGTAGTTCATGAACACCACAGGCCGCACGACGTGATCCGCCAGCGCCTCGGCGTAGCCGTAGGTGTAGTCGGCACGGGAAGTCCTGACGCCGGCAGCCGATTCCTCGTAGCTGACGAACGGGATCGGGTGCTCGTCCGACCTGAAGGGCGTTCCGGTGAGGGACAGCCGCCGTCGGGCCGGCCCGAACGACTGCAGCACACCGTCACCCCAGGAGCGTGAGTCCCCGGCATGGTGGATCTCGTCGAAGATGACCAGGACGTCGACCGAGTGGCACAGGGCCTCGTACGCGAACGCACGCATGGCCACACCGGCATAGGTGACGACGGAGCCGTCGTACTCGCGCGACCGTCCCCGTCGGACCCCGCCCGTCCCGGGGTCGAGGTGGATGCCGACACGGGAGGCCGCGTCGGCCCACTGGAGCTTGAGGTGCTCCGTCGGCGTGACCACGACGATGCGCTTGATGACCCTGGTCGAGAGCAGGTGGTGTGCGATGCGCAGGGCAAACGTCGTCTTGCCCGCGCCCGGCGTCGCCACGCATAGGAAATCGGCCGGGCCTTCGGCCAGGTACTGGTCGAGGGCCTCCTGCTGCCACGCCCGCAGGCTGGAGGCGGTACCCCACGGAGCCCGCCTGGGATAGGCGGGCGGCAGGGACTCGAAGGGTGACGAACGCATACGGCGGAGAACTGTACCCCCATCGAGGGGCGTTCCCGGCGCAAGCCCGGAGGGCGGGCCGTCAGTACGCGGCGAGGATGTCGACGACGAAGACCAGCGTCGCGTTCGCGGGGATCTTGTCCCCGCCACCATCGGCGCCGTAGCCGAGGTCGGAGGGCACGACCAGCAGCAGTCGGCTGCCAACCTGCTGTCCGACGACTCCCTGGTCCCAGCCCTTGATCACGCCACCGATCCCGGCCTGGAACGTGAACATGTCATTCGGCGCGGTGCGGTCCCACGACGAGTCGAACTTCGTGCCATCGGTCAGCCACCCCGAGTACTTGACGACCACGGTCTGACCGGACTCCACCGTCGGCCCGGCCCCCTTGATCAGCGGCTGGACGACGAGATCGGTCGGCTCCGAGAAGGTCGTCGGGAAGGACACCTCGGGCTTGCCGTCGGTGAAGGTGATGGTCGGGAGCGATGCGTCGGTCGGCGTGACCGCGGCTCCTGAGGCTTCCTCGGGGATCGTCTGGGCGCCCGTGATGGTCATTGCGTAGAGGTAGCCGTTGTCGGCCTTGCCTGTTGTGCTCTGCTCAGCGCTGATGCCGGGCTGGGCCCACAGCAGCCGAGCGCCCACCTTGTGTCCCTCGAACGCGGCCGCGAGCGTCTCGCCGAAGTTGTCCGGCGAGAGCACGTAGGTCTCGGGGGCGTCCTTGTCCGGGGTCAGGCCCCAAGTCGAGTAGAGCTTCTCGCCGGTGACGATGTCGCACACCATGTAGTTGAAGGTGAGGAGTTGGCCGGCCGCGATCTGGTCGCCGTCGCCCTCGCGGGCGACCTTGACGACCTCGGAGCCGATCGCCAGCGGTGCGGTGAAGGTCACTGTCGGAGCGGCGTTGGCATCCCCGCCGAGCCCGACCGTTCCCAGCGCCTCCTGGGAGGCGGTGGGGTCCGCCGAGGCCGGGGCGGATGCATCAGTCACCTTCGCATCACAGGTGCCGCCGGTTTCCGGTGCCGTGGCCGACGTGGAGGGCGTGTCCGTCGCGGAACTGCTGGTGTCCGCCGTCGAGGTGCCGGAGCATCCAGCCAGGAGGAGGCCTGCGGATGCGAGGAGCGCGGCAAGGTGCCTGGTGGGCAACTTCATATCGGGAAATCCTTGGTCATCGAATGCTTCTGCCCCGGGAATGCCCGATGCAGCGGTCACTGCGAACGTACCCGCCGTTCCTGTGACGAACCTATGCGAGCGCCCGTGGCTACTTCTTGGTGGGCTCCGACGTGGACAGCGCGGCCACGAAGGCCTCCTGCGGGACCTCGACCCTGCCGACCATCTTCATCCGCTTCTTGCCCTCCTTCTGCTTCTCGAGCAGCTTGCGCTTGCGGGAGATGTCGCCGCCGTAGCACTTGGCGAGCACGTCCTTGCGGATGGCCCGGATCGTCTCCCTGGCGATCACCCGGGAACCGATCGCGGCCTGGATGGGCACCTCGAACTGCTGACGCGGGATGAGCTCCTTCAGCTTCGAGGCCATCGCGAGTCCGTAGGAGTAGGCCTTGTCCTTGTGGACGATCGCGGAGAACGCATCCACGGGATCCCCGTGGAGCAGGATGTCCACCTTGACCAGGTCCGCGGACTCCTCCCCCGCAGGCTCGTAGTCGAGTGACGCGTAGCCCTTGGTGCGGGACTTCAGCGCGTCGAAGAAGTCGAACACGATCTCGGCCAGCGGCAGCGTGTAGCGGATCTCGACGCGGTCCTCGCTCAGGTAGTCGAGCCCCCGCTGGACGCCACGACGGTTCTGGCACAGTTCGAGGATTGTCCCGATGTACTCGGCCGGGGCGAGGATCGTGGCGCGCACGACAGGCTCGTACACCTCCGCGATCTTGCCGTGCGGGTACTCCGACGGGTTGGTGACCGTGTGCTGGGAACCGTCCTCCATCACCACCCGGTAGACGACGTTGGGCGCGGTGGAGATCAGATCGAGATTGAACTCCCGCTCCAGGCGCTCCCTGACGATCTCCATGTGCAACAGCCCGAGGAAGCCGATGCGGAAGCCGAACCCGAGCGCACCCGAGGTCTCCGGCTCGTAGGTGAGTGCCGCATCGTTCAGCTGCAGCTTCTCCAGCGCCTCGCGCAATTCCCCGAAGTCGTCGCCGTCGATCGGGTACAGCCCCGCGTACACCATGGGATTGGGGTGACGGTATCCACCGAGGTCCTTCGTCGCGGGACGGTTCACGGTGGTCACGGTGTCGCCGACACGCGACTGCCGCACGTCCTTGACGCCGGTGATGAGGTAGCCCACCTCACCGACGCCGAGCGCGTCCGACTTAACCGGCTCCGGCGAGATCACCCCGACCTCGAGGAGTTCGTGCTGGCCCTTGGTGGACATCATCAGGATGCGTTCGCGGTGGCTGAGTTCACCGTCGACCACCCGGACGTAGGTTACGACGCCACGGTAGGTGTCGTAGACGGAGTCGAAGATGAGGGCCCGCGCCGGAGCGCCCGGGTCTCCGACCGGCGCGGGGATCTGTGCAACGATCTCGTCCAGCAGCTGTGCGACGCCCTCGCCCGTCTTCGCCGACACCCGCAGCACCTCGCCCGGGTCGCAGCCGATGATGCCCGCAACCTCCGCGGCGTACTTGTCCGGCTGGGCGCCGGGCAGGTCGATCTTGTTGAGGACCGGGATGATGTGGAGGTTGGCGTCGATCGCCAGGTACAGGTTCGCAAGGGTCTGGGCCTCGATGCCCTGGGCCGCGTCGACCAGCAGGATGGCACCCTCGCATGCGGCCAGCGACCGGGAGACCTCGTAGGTGAAGTCGACGTGACCCGGCGTGTCGATCATGTTGAGGACGTGGACTCTTCCGCCCACCGTCCACGGCATGCGCACCGCCTGGGACTTGATGGTGATCCCGCGTTCGCGTTCGATGTCCATCCTGTCGAGGTACTGGGCCCGCATCGCCCGGGCATCCACGACCCCCGTCAGTTGCAGCATGCGATCGGCCAGGGTCGACTTGCCGTGGTCGATGTGCGCGATGATGCAGAAGTTGCGAATGATCGCGGGGTCGGTCTTGCCGGGGCTGGGTGCGGGCATTCACATTCCTCGTCGGTCATGGGGGACGCGCCATTGTCTCACGGAACCAAGGGGCTGGGAAACGATCGTGATTTGGCCAGCCATTCCCCGATCGGGTACTGTTGGACGTCGCGTGTTCCAGCGCACCTCAACCGAGAACCAGAACATAACAAGCGAGGCTTGCCCAGTGGCGAACATCAAGTCCCAGAAGAAGCGCAACAAGACCAACGAGAAGGCTCGTCAGCGCAACAAGGCCGTCAAGTCCGAGGTCCGCACCCACGTGCGCAACTTCCGCCGCGCCGTCGCCGCAGGCGAGAACGAGCAGGCGGTGGAGTTGGCGAAGGTTGCCAACCGCTCCCTCGACAAGGCGGTCAGCAAGGGCGTCATCCACAAGAACCAGGCTGCCAACCGCAAGTCCGCGATCTCGCTGACCGTCGACGCGCTCGCCTGAGTCACTGAACCAGCGCTTCCAGCGCCCCGATCCCACTCGGTGGTCGGGGCGCTGTTTCGCGTCCGTTCAGGAACGCGCCTGGCGGCGGTGCGCCAGGACCCCGAGCACCATCCGCTCCAGGGCGTACTCCGCACTGGTCGAGGCGCCTTTCACGTCCGCATCCGCGGCGGCGACCAGCCTGATCGCCGCCGCCACGCCTCCGGGTTGCCAATTGCGCGCGGCCCGGGAGTAGTCCTTGATCTTCCAGGCAGGCACCCCCAACTGCCTCGCCAGGTCGTAGTCGCTCATGCGGCTGCCCTGGGAGTCGAGGTACTTGCCCATGCCACGGAAGGCGCCCGCCATGGCGCTGGTCACCAGTACGGGGGCCGCGCCGGCATTCAGCGCCCACCGGAGGCGCTCAAGGGCAAGCGGGACGTTCCCCGCCAGGACGGCGTCCGCGACTGCGAAGGAGGTGACGTCCGCCCGTCCTGCGAAGTACCGCTGCACCAGCCTCGCGTCGATCTCGTCCCCGCCGGCATCATCTGCCAGCTGCGCGACCGCCGAGACCAGCGCGCGCAGGTCCGTACCCACCGCCGCGACCAGGGCGTCCGCAGCCTCCACCCCGAGCCCCACCCCTTGGCGCCCGGCCTCTGCCTGGCAGAACTTCGGCAACTCCCACTGCTTGATGGGCGCCACCTCCTGCAGCGGGACCTTTGCCTTCTTCAGCTTGTCCAGCAGACCCCTGCCCTTGTTCCCGCCCTCGTGGACGAGGATCAGGCAGAGATCCTCGCCAGGATCGATGGCCGTTGCGACCAACTGGTCGACCACCTCGGGGGGCGTCGCGCCGACGTCGTCGATGATGGCGACGATGTGGCTGGAGAACAGGGAACCGCCGACCACCTCGGCCAGGTTCGAGTCCTGGAGTTCGGAGGCATCAATCCTGTTGACGTCCGCGTCGGGACGCTCCGCAAGCGCAAGCGCCCTGCGTGCGTCCACGGCCCTGGCTGCGAGCAGTTGCTCGCTGCCCGCAACCAGCAGTGTGCTTCCGAAGGCCTTCATGCCCCCATCCTGCCAGCCACCACCGACGCCCCTGAAACCCCGCAGACGGCCGTTTGGGGCCCATAGACTCGGCTGCACGTCCCCATGAACTCAAGGAGTCGACATGACAGGGTCAGATCCGGTTCGCATCGGCATCCTCGGAGCCGCTGAGATCACGCCGACTGCACTCGTGGCGCCGGCGCACTCGACCGGAGCCGCCCGGCTCGTGGCGATCGCCGCCCGTGACCGGGCTCGGGCCGAGCAGTTCGCGCGAGATCACTCCGTGGAGCGCGTCCATGACCGGTACTCCGACGTCCTCGCCGATCCCCATGTGGAGGCCGTCTACATCCCGCTCCCGAACAACCTGCACGCCGGGTGGACCATCGCGGCGTTGGAGGCCGGGAAGCACGTGCTTGTGGAGAAGCCGTTCGCATCCAACCTCGCCGAGGCCGAACGGGTCGCAGAAGTCGCCGCCACGCATCCTGACCTGGTGGTGATGGAGGCCTTCCACAACCGCCATCACGCTCTGGTCCGTGACCTGCAGCAACTCCTCGGCGACGGCATGATCGGTCGGGTCTCCGAGGCGTCCGCCACGTTCGACATCACGCTCCCGGACAGGGGCAACATCCGCTACAGCCACGCACTGGCCGGTGGAGCGACCATGGACCTCGGCTGCTACTGCGTCCACATGCTGCGGACCCTCCTCGGTGAGCCCGAGGTCCTCGCCGCCCGCGCCAGGACCACCACGGACCCGGAGCTCGACGACGCACTCACCGCTGAACTGGCCTTCCCCGACGGGGTCGCCGCGAGCATCGGCTGTTCGCTCGACGAGCCGCGGGCCCGCCAGTCGCTCAGGTTCCTCGGCTCCCGGGGTGCCATCGAGGTGGAGGGTTTCGTCCACCCCCAGTACGGCAACCGCGTCACGGTGACGATCGACGATCAGAGCACCTCCCACGAGGTCGCCCGCACCCCGACGACCTACGAGGCCCAACTCACCGCCTTCGTGGCCGCAGTCCGGGACGGGGCTCCTGTGCTGACCGGACCCGACGACTCACTGAGGACGATGCGCGTGATCGACGATCTGTACCTCGCCGCGGGCCTCCGGCCCCGTCCGGCATCACCTGCCTGAGTTCTGGCCCGTCACTCGTATCCCCAGGGAGTCGTCCTCCAGATGGATCGCGATCGAACCCTGCTGGTCCGTGCGAAACGTGCTCATCCCGAGCAGGTGCACGGCCCTGAGGGTCTTGGCCGACGGATGGCCGTAGTCGTTTCGGAGCCCGGCGCTCGCCACCGCGACCTTGGCGCCGGGCGCGGCCAGGAACTCCTCCAGCTGGTTGGGGGAACCGTGGTGCGGGAGTTTCAGGACATCGGCGTCCAGCACCATCCCCGCCTCGGCGGCCTGACCCAGCGCCCGTCTCTGCCCGTCGGGTTCGACGTCACCGGGCAGGAGTATCCGCAGGCCGGCCACCTCCGCGACGCCGACCACTGACGCATTGTTCTCCGTCTGGCCGTCGATTGCCGGAGAACTCGGGTTCCAGACGCTCACGGTGTGCCAGCTGACGTCACCGACCCGGAGCACCTGCCCCGGCTGCGCCGTCTCGATCCTTGACCCAACGGCCGCTGCCGCCGCCTCGATCGACCTCACTGCCGCCGCCGGGGAGTTCAGGCCTCCGATCAGGATCAGCCGCGGCCGGTACCTGAGGATGAGGGAGGGGGCCCCTTCGACGTGATCCGCGTGGAAGTGCGTGAGCACGAGGAGTGGAACGTCGTCGACGCCCAGCGAGTCCAGGCATCGCTGTGCCGGCCCCGGCGCGGGCCCGGCATCAACGACCACGGCGGCGCCCTTCGATGCCCTCAGGACGGTGGTGTCACCCTGCCCTACGTCACAGAACACGGCCTGCCAGGGCCCGGGCCAACCGAGTGGGCCCGGCCTGACCAGCAGTCCGCCGACCACCACGAGGGTGAAGGCCACCACCAGCCACGGCCTGGCAAGGATTCGTCCGAACAGCAGGATCAGCAGGGCCGAAGCTCCAATCGACAATGCCGACCCCGCCACCCCCGCCGGCCAGGTCAGGGACGCGGCGGGCAGGCCAGCCCCGGTCTGCGCCACCCAGATGATCGGCTGGACCACCCACCCGGCGACCCACGCAACTGCGGCTGCAAGGGGCGGGAACCAGACGAGGCAGGCTGCGACCAACCCCAGCACGGTGGCGGGCCCGACGAACGGGGCCGCCGCCATGTTCGCGAACACCCCGACCAGGGAGACCTGGCCGCTCATGGCCGTGATCAGGGGCTGTGTGGCCAACTGTGCCGCCAGCGGCACCGCAGCCGCCTCCGCGAGGCCACGCGGCATCCAGGTCGCCAACAGCGCGGTCCAGCGTGAGGAGAGCAGGACCAGGCCGGCGCAGGCAGCCACGGACAGTGCGAACCCCCAGGATCGGGAGAGCCACGGGTCGAGGATCATCAGCCCGAGTACTGCGAGTGCCAGGGCACGCAGGCTGCCGCGGCCCGTCCCAGCCCCGATGGACACGAGCCCGACCAACCCCATGGCCGCCGCCCTGACCACCGACGGTTCACCCCGGCACAGCACCACGAACAGTCCTATCCCGAGGACGCCGATCACCCGGACCCAGGCTCCCCTGGCCCCAAGTGCTCTCGCCGTCCAAAGCACCACCAACAGCATCAGGGTCAGATTGGCACCCGAGACGGCCATGAGGTGGCTCAGGGACGTCACACGGAACTGATCGGAGAGGTCATCCGGCACCGCCGAGGTATCACCGACCGTCAGCGAGGGGACGAGGGCGGCCTGAAGGGGCGGCGAGTGCGCCGTCGCAACGCGAAGCCCCGAGCGCATGGAGTTCACGAGCAGGTCCAGCGGGCCAGGCGGCTCGCGCCATGCCCCGATGCCCGTCACGCGAAGACTCAACGCCAACGGGGTGGCCGGGTCTGCGGGCACCAGCCTTCCCCTCAACTCGAGGGAGGTACCAACCGGGGTGTCCGCCAGGCCCGACGCTGACTCCCCCGAGGCGAACACCCTGATCGCCTGGCTGGTGGCAACCTCCTCACCCCTGACACGCAGGTCGAGCAGCGTGGCGTCGAACATCACGATGGCCGGTCGCACCCCCTGGTCCAGCATCCTCGGATCCCCGGTGACGCGCACCCGTGCAACACCCTGGCTCCCCTGTCGGGCCCAGTTGGCGGGCGCCGAATGGTGGAGTTGCCATTCCCGGGCTCCCGCCGAGAGCCCGACAACCATCAACACCACGATTGTGGCTGCCGCCCAGTGGAGACCCTTCCGCCACAGGCGCCACGCCACGATCCCGGCACCACAGACGCACGCCATGAGGACACCATCGGCCGGGCGGAGGGCAGCCGTGCCGAGCCAGGCCCCGATCCAGGCAGCGAGTGCCAGCGGGACCAGCCTCCAGTCGTGACCGTCTCGTCGGGCCATGCGATCACCCGCTCACAGCGTCACCAGCGGTTCCAGGGTGGCGAACGTCTTGGCCCCGATGCCCGGGACGTTCTGGAGGTCGGAGACCTGTTTGAATCCCCCGTTCTCCTCACGCCACGCGATGATCGCCTTCGAGAGCACGGGACCGACTCCCGGTAGTTCCTCCAGCTGCGGTCCGCTCGCCGTGTTGAGGTTGATCCTGCCGTTCGAAGCGGTCCCCCCGCCCTGAGACTGGCCGCGTATCTCCCCGCGGGGATCGCCCGCAGTCCCCACGATGATCTGCTGGCCGTCGGTCAACCGTGCGGCGAGGTTGAGTTCGCCAGGGTCCGACCCCGGTGCAAGACCACCAGCGGCCGCCAGCGCATCCGCAACTATCGCCCCGTCCTGCAGCATCACCACCCCCGGGTTCGCCACGGCACCCATGACATGCACGCGCAGAGGCTGCACAGTCTCAATCGGCGACGGCGGCGGCGCCTGCATGGGCGTCGTTGCAGGCATGACGCTCTCCGGGACAAGCGCGACCTCGGAGGCCTGGCTCCTCGTCAGGGCGGCGACGGTTATGCCGATTCCGACAAGCAGGAGCACGAGGACCACCAGGACGTGCCGCGGCCCCGGCCAGCCGACGGCGAACCCCCGGATACCGGTGGCCACCCGGGCCGCCACCGACGGCGTCGCAGGCAACGGCCCGGCGTCCGGGGGGTGCGGAGGCGCCAAGGGCCGCCGCCCCGCGCTGATGTAGGCGAGTCGGGCCCTTGCCAGTTCCGCCTCCGGCGATTCGGTTGCCATGAACACACCATCGGCGTCCCGTGCGGGCCCGGGTCAGTGCGGCGGGCGGCTGTGGAAAACCGTCAGCTTGCGGGAACCAGACTCAGCATCTTCGGCAGTCGGGCGATGACCTTCGCCACGGGGCGACCGGCCAGGGAGCGCTGCACACCGGCATCCCCCAACGCGAGCTGGAGGGCGGCCTCCTCGCTGACGTCGGCAGGGACCTCCAGCTTGGCCCGGATCTTGCCCTGGATCTGTACCACGAGGGTGACGGTGTCCTCCGCGGCAAGTACCGGGTCCGCGGTGGGCCATGTGCTCCTGGCGATCGAGGGGGGCAGGCCCAGCGTCTCCCAGATCTCCTCGGCCACGTAGGGGGCCACGAGGCTCAGTGCCTGGGCGATGAAGGAAACCGCCTCCCGGACCGCAGGATCGGAGCCGCCCAGCGGGCCGTCAACCGCCTTGCGGGTGGCGTTGACGAGTTCCATGACCCGTGCCACCAGTACGTTGAACCGCCCGGACTCCACCAGCTGGGTGCAGTCGGCGATTGCCTTGTGCGTCTGATGGCGCAGCGCCCTGTCGCCGCTCGCGAGGTCGGCATCCGGGGCGCTGGTCACGTCCCGGGCCAGCCGGTAGGCACGCTGCAGGAACTTCAGGGAGGACGCCGGTGAGACGTCGGCCCAGTCGATGTCGTCCTCCGGGGGGCCCGCGAAGATCATCGTCAGCCTCACGGCGTCCACGCCGAACTCGTCGATCTGGACACCGAGGTCGACACCGTTCCCGAGCGACTTGCTCATGGCCTTGCCCTGATTGATGACCTGACCCTGGTTGAGGAGCCGGAGCATCGGCTCGTCGAAGGAGACCATGCCCATGTCCCGCAGCACCTTGCTGAAGAACCGCATGTAGAGCAGGTGGAGGATGGCGTGCTCGACACCGCCCACGTACTGTGCCACCGGCATCCAGCGCTCCACGTCCGCAGGGTCGAATGGGCCGTCGGTGTAGCCCGGTGAGCAGTAGCGGAAGAAGTACCAGGACGAGTCCACGAACGTGTCCATCGTGTCGGTGTCACGCCGGGCGGGCCCGCCACAGCCCGGGCACTCGACGTTGACCCACTCGGTCGCCCCTGCAAGGGGCGAGGTGCCCTTCGGTGCGAGAGCCGAGCCCTTCAGTTCGGGCAGACGTACCGGGAGTTGGTCGTCGGGCACCAGCACCTCACCACAACGGTCGCAGTGCACCACCGGGATCGGGCACCCCCAGAACCGCTGACGGCTCAGCAGCCAGTCGCGCAGCCTGAACTGTACGGTGCCCCTCCCCCTGCCGTCGCGCTCGAGTTGATCCGTGATGCGCCGCACACCAGAGGCCTTGTCGGTCAGCCCGTCCAGGAGCCCGGAGTTGACGTAGGTACCGTCTCCCACGGTCGCCACCCCGGTCTCGGCCGGGTCGGAGCCGTCGACGTCGATGACGGTGCGCACCGGCAGACCGTAGGCCCGGGCGAAGTCCAGGTCGCGCTGGTCGTGGGCGGGGACGGCCATGATCGCACCGGTGCCGTAGTCTGCGAGCACGTAGTCCGCCGCCCACACTGGAATCCGCTCACCGTTCACCGGGTTGACGGCATGCACTCCCAGCCACACGCCGGTCTTGACGTGCTCGGTCGACTGGCGCTCGATCTCGGTCTGGCGCTTGACCCGTTCAAGGTAGGACTCGAAGTCCGCACGCTGTTCCTCGGAGACGATCTCGGAGGCGAGCGCAGAGTCGGGCGCCACCACCATGAACGTCGCCCCGAACAGCGTGTCGGGGCGCGTGGTGAACACCGTGACGGGCTCGGCGCGGCCGTCGACGAGGAAGTCGACGTGGGCTCCCTCGGAGCGCCCGATCCAGTTGCGCTGCATCGCGAGCACGTGCTCGGGCCAGCCACCCTCCAGCAACCTCATGTCATCCAGCAGCTGGTCCGCGTAGTCGGTGATCTTGAAGTACCACTGGTTCAGCTTGCGCTTGGTCACCTCCGACTTGCAGCGCTCACAACGCCCGTCGATCACCTGCTCGTTGGCCAGCACCGTCTGGTCCTTCGGGCACCAGTTGACGTACGAGTCCTTCCGGTACGCCAGCCCGCGCTCGTAGAAGCGGGCGAACAGCCACTGTGTCCAGCGGTAGTAGTCCTCGTCGGAGGTGTGCAGGCGCCGGGACCAGTCGAGGCTGAGCCCGTACCGCTTGAAGGACCGTGCCTGCGTCTCGATGTTCGCATACGTCCACTCGGCCGGGTGGCTGTCTGCGCGGATCGCGGCATTCTCGGCCGGCAGGCCGAACGAGTCCCAGCCGATGGGATGCATCACGTCGTAGCCGCGCAACATCAGGAACCGGGCCACCACGTCCCCCATGGCGTAGGCCTCGGCGTGGCCCATGTGGAGGTCGCCGGACGGGTAGGGGAACATGTCCAGGACGTAGCGCCGCTCCTTGGAGCCGTCGTCGAGTGGCTCGAAGGTCCGGTCACTTTCCCAGAACGCCTGCCACTTCTCCTGGGCCGCCAGACGATCGTAGGTGACCGCAGCCTGCTCCGCGTGACCCGTCACGAGCGCACTCCTTCAACTCCACGCACGCCGATCGACGCACGGTGAGTCAATATACCGCCGGTTGCCCGGGGGTGGCTCATCCCGCCAGGTAGGCCTGCAACTCGGCCTGTGACGGGGGGTTGGCGCCCTTGCGGGTGCAGACCAAGGCCGAGGCTCCAATGCCGTGCGCCAGGGCCCGCTCCACGTCGGAGGGGTCCTCGACATGGGCCGCGAGGAAACCTGCCATGAACGTGTCTCCTGCGCCCACCGTGTCCACCAGGTCCACCTTGCGGCCGGGTGCCCGCACGAGGCTCCCGTCGGGCCTGACTGCAACAGCACCGTCTGCACCCAGCGTGACCAGGAACATGGAGAGCCCGAACTGGTGAACCCACTCCTCGGCGTGGGCGAGAGGGTCCGTGTCGTCGACCAGCCAGTTGATGTCGTCGTCGCTCGCCTTGACGATGCCGCCCGACCTGCCCACCGCCGCCATCAGGGGTTCGACGCTGGCGAGATAGCGCTCCCGATCCGGGATGACGGTGGGCCGAATGTTCAGGTCGTAGCTGAGCGAGGCCTCCGTGCTCCGGACGAAGTCGAGGAGGGGGCCGATTCCCGACCCAACGACGACACCGATTGACGCGAAGTGCAGCCAGTCATCGGAGTCCAGCAGGGGGAACTCGCCCGCCTTCCAGCTGAACGATGAGGTGCCCTCGAAATGGAACGTGTACGAGGCCTTCCCCTGTTCGTCCAGGGAGACGACCGCAAGCGGGGTCGGGTCGCTGGACCGTACCGCCAGATCGAGGCCCACCTCGTTCGCCACCAGGTGCCGCTCGATCTGGGCCCCGAACGCGTCGTTGCCCAACCGGCCGAGGAACTGCGTTGGCGCGCCAAGCTTGGCGAGCGCCACCGAGGTGTTCATGGGACCACCGCCCGCCAGCGCGGACCAGCGTGTCTCCGCGGGGGAGACGATCTCCCCGGGGATGAGGTCGACGAGGTTCTCGCCACACACAACGAATCGCATGCCGCAAGGCTATCGTGCCAAGGCCCCGGGCCGTGGGCGTCCCCCGCAATCCCAGTCCGCCGGGGAGAGACCACGACCGTGTACGTCTCGCAGGACGGCGAGGAGCATCGACTGCGGGGCCAGCGCGCTCAGTTGTTCCATGCACTCGGTCTGCTGGGCACCCTCACCCGCCAGCCAGCAGGCGATCCCGAGCAGACCAACCACATTCGCGGCTGCCTCCCCCAGGACCATCTGTCTGGCCCGGACGAGGTGCCCCCTGATGGTCGGCGCCGTGTCCCGGCTCAGCCGCGTCAGTACCGAACCGACGGCGTCCATGTCGTCAAGAAGGCAGACGAGTTGCGCTGCTTGGGTGCCGGTGACCGCGTTCTGGTCATCCAGCAGCCGTGCGCAGAGCGCCAGGCGCTCGTCAGGACCGAGCTCAGCCAGGAACGCATTGGTCTCGTCCAGGCGCTCCGCGAGCTCGCCGGCCAGGTGCATCGGCGGGGGCATGACCTCGGCGACGGCCTCCGCACGCGAACCCCGGACGCTCACACCCCGGAACACCGATTGCGCCAGCAGGGAGCACGTGCTCAGGTCGTATGGCGTGCCCTCCTGCGGCTCCGGCCCGAGCGGACCAAGGCTCCAGAACCGGTCTCCGTCGGCCACGAGGGCCTCGACCACCTCTGTGCGGATCAGCCCGCGCAGGGCCTCCAGCGAACTGGCCGTCCGCTGCATGTCGCTCCCGAAGCCAATGAGGGCAACGCACCCGCAACCGGAGTTGCCCAGTGCGTTCTCGATCTGTGAGACGACCGCCCGTAGTTCGCCGCGGGGAAGCCACTGGTCCAGCCTTGCGACGAACTCGACCCGCGTGCCGCACAGGCCAAGGACGACGAGCGACTCAGCTGGATGGAATCCCAGCATGATCGCCGGCACAGCCAGAAGGTCGGGGCGGGTGTGGCCCCTGAGTGTCGTGGATGTCATGTCCTTGACTTTGGGTCTGCCGGGGCACGTGGGGAACCCTGTTCGTCCGTCCTGTGGACAACTGGCCCCTTGTATCGTTGGGTGCGAGATGAGCAACGAACAGTCCCCCTGGTCCCATCCCGACCCGCGATGGCAGCCCCAGAGCTACCGCGACGTGACCGGGCGCGACCCGAGGCAGCCCTTCGGGCCGCCGCATGGTCAGACTCCCGGCCCTCAGCCGTCCATCGAGGACTTCGGCTCCAGGCGTCGCGGTCCGGGGAATCGTTGGCTTCTCGTGGTCGGCGTCGTGTTCACGATCGCTCTGGTGGTCGTTGCCCTCCAGTTCCTCGGCGGGGAGCCGGGAACTCCCCCCTCCGTCGCGCCGTCCCCGGCCACGTCATCCCAACCGGGCGAGTCCCCGGCGACGACCGTGGGCGCAAGTAGCTCCATCCCGTTCGAGGGCAACGGCACGGGCACGTTCGAACTGCTGAAGGAAACCTGGGACGAGACTGGCGTCGACATCGAATTCCGGGTGACGCTCGACTCCGGGCAGGAGGGCTTCACGGTCTTCCTTTTCAACAACGCCTCAATGGAGGTGTCCGACCCCATGCTTCCCGCCGAGTTCACGGTGACGGCAGGCGCCCCCTACCACGGGTCGGCGAGATTCCAGATCGTGCGTGGTCCGGGGACTCTGGTGCTCGGCAACTGGATGGGGCGCGCGCTGACCGCGCTGCCGGTCAAGGGGTGAGGTCGGTCGCCTCGTCGAGGCGACGCTCCTCCACGGCATCAGGGTGGTGCTGTGAGAGCAGCACGACGCCATAGACGGCCACGGCGCCTGCGATGATCATTCCGAGCGCGGGCCCAAGCCCCATCCCTCGCCCCTCACCGAGGACGAACAGGCCGAACAGCACCGCCACGAAGGGATCCACCGTCGTCATGGTCCCGACCGTGATCTCGGCCGGACCGGATGCGTAACCCTGCTGGATCATCCACACACCCAGCCCGTAGCAGGCGATCATGTACGCCACGACCAGGACGACCTCCCATGCCAGGAAGCCGCGCCCCTGGTGCTGGACCAGGTTCATCGCCGCCTTCATCATGCCGGAGGCGAGTCCGTAGAAGATCGCACCGACCGAACTCCACAGGATCGCCCGCGCCCACGCGACGGCGCGCGTCGCGAGGTACGACAGGATCGCACAGATCCCGAGCACAACCACGAAGGCCCAGGTGATGCCGGTGAAGTTGAACTCCTCCTCCGGCGCCGCGGCGAACCGCGATGAGAAGATCGTGAAGCCGACGACGCCGACGATCGTGATGGCGACTGCGCCCCAGATCCGCATCGTCACCTTGTGACGGTGGATCTTCTGCGCCAGGAGCACCGACCACGGCACCGCAAGGATCCCGACAGGCTGGACGACGGCAACGGGTGCCATCGTCAGCGCGTACAGGTGGAAGCCTGCGCCGCAGAGGACGAACAGGAGACCGATCAGCCATTTCGGGATCAGGAACAGCCGGAGCATGCCGCCGAACGTCAGCCGATTGGACGATGCCCGCCCATTGGGGTCGAAGGTGCCCTTGACGCCCAGGTGCTGCAGAGTGGCGCCACTGGCGAAGAGGAACGAACCGACCACCTGAAGTGCGATTGCGAGGGGGATGTTCAACTTGGATCGCCTTTCGAGTCGGTCACATGCGAACGATAGCCGACGACTGGTAGGGCGACATCAGACCCCGGTCCGGGCCTGACACCCCCACTTGGCTAGTAGACGACGACCGTGTCACCCTCCCGCACGGCATTGAACAGGTCCCTCACTGCGGCCTTGTCACGGACGTTCACGCATCCGTGCGACGAGCCGTTGTACCCGCGGGCCGCGAAGTCGGCCGAGTAGTGCACTGCCTGGCCGCCCGAGAAGAACATGGCGTACGGCATCGGCGTGTGGTACAGCGAGGACACGTGGTCCTTCGACTTCCAGTAGACGGAGAACACGCCGTTGCGCGTTGGTGTCAGTTCCGAGCCGAACCGCACGTCCATGGTCATGCGGATGTCGCCGTCCACCACCCATGCGAGGCGGCGCTGGGCCTTCGAGATGCAGATCACCCGGCCCTGCAGGCACCGGTCATCAAGCTTCATCTTGCCCCCGCCGGACGACGTGCCGACGTTGTTCAGTTCGTCCTGGGTGGGCTTGCGGGTCATGGCCCACAGCCGGTCGAGCGTCCTCTGGTCCACCTCGCCCGTGACGGGAATCTCGCGCTTGGCCTGGAAGCCCCTCACGGATTCCTCGGTCTTCGACCCGAAGTTGCCGGTCACGTCGCCCGAGAACCAGCCGATCTGCCTGAGGCGCGCCTGGAGGTCCTTGACGGCGTCCCCCTTGTCGCCGCGCGACAGCAGCGCCGGGCCGGGCGTCATGATGTTGTACATCTCGTCGTGGGTCGGGGTCCTGGTCATCTCGACGAGACGGTCCCAGGTGGCCTGGTCGACGTATCCGAGCACGGGCAGCCCGCGCTTCGCCTGGAACCCCTCGACCGCCAGCACGGTCCGCTGGTCGTACTCCTCGGTGATGTCACCCTCCAGCCAGTCGATCTGCCAGAGCCTGTGCTGGAGCTCACGGACCTTGTCACCAGTGTCGGTCAACGCAATCACTGCCCCGACAGACGGCGTTGTCGCCGGTCCGCTGGCAGTCGGATCGATGCTCGGCGACACCGAGGGTTCCGGCTCGGTCGTCTCGGCAACCGGAGTCGACTCGACGGCGGTGGGCGACGCGCTCGTGGCCGACGGCGAAGTCTCGGGAGAAGTGCCCTGCGTCCCCGGCCCGGCCTCCGGCGTGCAGGCCACCAGGGCCAGGCTTGCAAGCACGGCGCCTGTCACAAGGCGCCAAAACGAAGTCACGTTGTTCCTCCCCACGTTCGTGACAACCACTCTAGGGGAATCGTATGCACGTCTTCCCCTCCGGGTCGTTCAGACACTCATCCTCAGGAGGGCCTGGCGTGCCCGCCAGTCCAGCAGATGAGGGAGACCGCATCCCCTCCGGGCATGGGGTGGCGGAAGGTGGAGCGTCTTGTGCTTTGTATGTCGTGCATCCCTTGGTGCCCGGCGACAGTTCCGCCGAACCATGACGGTGCCCCGGCGATTGGGTCCTTGTTAGGGTTGGACGCGCCAGAACCGAGGAGACGCATGAAGATCCTGTTGCCCGACTCGCTGCCCCTGAATCCGAGCCTTCCGGACGACGTGACCCCGGTCATCTACGACGCACGGGCCGAGATCCCCACGGAACACCTCGACGCAGAGGTCCTGGTCCTGTGGGCCAACAGGCTGAGCCGACTCAGGGCCTCGGCCCCAGCCATGCGGTCCCTGCGCTGGGTGCAGGCCCTCACTGCGGGAACCGACTACCTCGTGGACATGTTCGACCCGAGTGTCGTCATCACATCAGGCGTCGGACTCCACGACCAAACTGTCACCGAACACACCCTCGCACTGACACTCGCCCTGCTGCGAAGACTCCCGGAGGCAGCCGAGGCCCAGGCCGAACACCGCTGGCGCTTCGACATCGGGGGCAACCAGCCGCTGCGTCCGAAGGACCGGGTCACCTCCCTGATCGGGGCCAGGGTGCTGATCTGGGGATTCGGCAGCATAGGCAAACACCTCGCCCCCGTCCTGGCCGCTCTGGGTGCGCACGTCCGCGGAGTGGCGAGGAGCACCGGAACGCGTGCCGGGTTCGAGGTCATCGCCCCGGAAGGGATCCTGACCGCACTTGCCGACACGGATGTGCTGATCGTCCTGCTGCCTGCCACCCCAGCAACGGTCGGCGCACTCGGGCGAGCCGAAATCGACGCCCTGCCCGACCACGCCTTCGTCGTGAACGTCGGACGCGGAGCCACGGTCAACCAGGACGAACTGATCGCAGCCCTCCGGGAACGACGCCTCGCCGGCGCCGCCCTCGACGTCACCGTCCCGGAACCGCTGCCCGCCGATTCACCGCTGTGGGACGCCCCGAACATCCTCATCACTCCGCACGCCGCCGGCGGCAGGCCCGTGGGCGCGGGCGAACTGATCTCGCACAACCTCGCCGCATTCCTCGCCGGCGCCGAGCTGCGGAACCGGATCGAACGTTGACCACCCCGGCAAGGCCGGGTGACGCCAGGGCGGGGCTGCGAACCTCCCTGCCCGCGATACTCGCCACCGCTCCACTCGGCATGGCCTTCGGGGTGTTGGTGTCGCAGTCGGCGATCCCGTGGTGGTGGGCCCCCATCTTCGCCACCGTCATCTTCGCCGGCTCCCTCGAGTTCCTGGTGTTCGGCCTCGTGTCCGTCACCGCCCCGTTGGCGACGATCGCCGCCACAGCCTTCCTGGTGAACTTCAGGCATGTCTTCTACGCCCTGTCGCTTCCCCTTCAACAGGTCCATGGACGCACCGCCAAGGCGTACAGCACCTTCGCCCTGACGGACGAGGCCTGGGCCATGACCTCTGGACCGGAGGCAGCCAACTGGTCGCGGCGGCGCATCCTGTCCCTCCAGGCCACCTTCCACGCCGGCTGGGTGCTCTCCGTCGGCACCGGGGCCCTTGCCGGAACCCTCATCCCCGTCGGCATCCCCGGCCTCGACTTCGCACTCACCTCCTTCTTCCTCGTGCTCGCCATGGAGGCCTTCCGTGTGCGACGCGAGATCCCGGGTCCGGTCGTCGCACTGCTGTGCGCCCTGCTGGCGCAGTTGATCGCCGGCGACGGTGTGCTGCTGGTGGCGATGGGCCTGTTCGTCGCATATCTGCTGGTGCGCTACTTCTGGTCCAGGAGGTCCCGCGTTGCCTGAATGGCTCTACATCGGTCTCGCGGTGCTGATCAGCGCGGCGATCACCTGGTCGCTGCGGGCGCTGCCGTTCCTGCTCCTGAACCGGGTCGAGGACAGCGAACTGCTGCCCTACCTCAGCGCCCACATGCCGGTCGGCATCATGACCATCCTCGTGTTCTCCACGCTGCGCCACACCGAGATCGCGCCCACACCGCAGACGCTGGCCGTCATGGTGGGGCTGGCGGTGACGGCAGGGCTGCATGCATGGCGCCGCAACGCGGTGTTGAGTGTTTTCGGCGGCACTGCGGCACACGTTGCCGTTCTGATCGTCTTCAACTGAGGCGGGTGACCAATCCGTCACCGCTTTGGGTGGACCTCTGCAGAGAGTTTGAGAACCCCTGCCCACACCTAAAAGCCCTGTCTTGGCGCAGGTCGCGCACGTTCTACAAGCAGAACCGAGGCTCGTCTCTTCCGTCCGTGGTGGACTCCAGGGGCCGGATGGTGCGCTCACTCGAGATGGCTAAAGCCCTTCTCGAGACCGCCCAAGTGGACGATCTGGTGACGATGTACCGCGACGGAAAGACTATGCGGGAGGTCGCCGAGCAACGATCTGGTGCCAGAATCCCAAGCGCAGCTCCTGGCTGCTGGCCCGTTCTTCAAGCAAGGTGTGGTGTCTCGGTTGATGGGGATCGGATGCACCCGATCCCCCATCAGATATGTCTCATGTTCCCGATGATCGGACGCAACTACTTGTGCGTCTTGATCTGCGGGTCCCCGACGAGCTCTCCGTATCCCCGGCCGGTCACGTCCTGCCCCGCGAAGGTTCCCTCGACGTGGATGACGCCTTCGAGCCGGTGGAAGTTGGCGAAGGTTTCTTGGCCCTCGAACGTGTAGGTGGCGGTGAGCTTCGCGTTCAGGCCGGGGATGATCACGTTCCACCCGGACGGCCAGACCACACCGCTCTCCGCGCTCGTCCAGGTCCCGGTCAGGTTCTCCGAGAACTGTTCGACGTCGGCGACCGTCAGGGTGCCGTCGGGATGGAGGACATTGGCCCACGTGCGCTCCCGTTTGCCGGTGGCGTTCCACACGGCGACGATGGTGTCGTCGGACAGCTGAATCGACAGCCAGTTCCACCGGGTGTCACCGGACGCGAGCGTCTCGGCCTTCGCGATCTTGAACCACTGGCGGTCGAACCACGAGTTGCCGGTGACCGGGTAGCTCTGCCCATCCACGGTGACCGTCCCGACGGTGTCCATGAGGGGGAACGCGAACTGGTAGGTGGCGAGTTCATTGTCGAGAAGAGGGAAGAGGCCGGTGCCGCTGTACGGCAGGAGGACCGAGCCCTTCCGGTGGATGGTCAGATCGAACGACGCTTCGCCCGAGCCGATCTGACCCGTCACCCGCATTCCCTCGGGATCCGCGGACCATGTGAGGTCTTCGCTTGAAACGATGAACCCGTCCCCGGTCTCCGTGAGGTTCCCGTCCTTCCCGTCGTCGAGAAGGTAGCGGGACGTGGCCATGTCCGACAGCGCAACGGTCGTCACTCCCGGGCCGATCGGCTTCTTGATGTAGTGGATCTGAAGCCCGAACTCCCGGTCGTCGGCATCGACGTTGCAGCCAAGGAACCAGGAGTCGCCCATCACGCCCACCTGGGGCTTGAGGTCGACCACGGGGTCGATGAACATCGGAAGATTGGGGCGTCCCGCATTGTCGGGCTTGGGTGGCACGAACACTGATCCCGCGTTGCTGCCCATGTTGATCTCATTGCTTGGTGCTGATTGCTCAGTCATGACTTCGTCTCCTTCTGGCGATTCGAATCGCTTCCAGCCTAAATCCAACAAGTGTTGATGTCAACAGTTGTTCAAGTGATTCCATCTAGAGTGGGCTCCATGAGTCAGAGCAAGCGCACAGGGCGTCCGGCAGGGAGCAGCGGGAACCGTCAACGTCAGGCGATCCTCACTGCTGCCCGCGAGCTGTTCGCGGCCGATGGCTTCCGTGGCACCGGCATGCGGGCGGTGGCCGCGCGGGCCGGGGTGGACGTGTCCCTGGTGGCGTACTACTTCACCAACAAGCAGGGGCTTTTCACCGCCACGCTGGAACTGCCCGAGACCGCCCGGATACAGATATTGCGCGCAATGAC
>JBDHZH010000002.1:0-85999 GCA_039811745.1 Arachnia sp. | reverse complement strand
CCGCCTGTCGCGTTCGGACCGGCCTGGCGCCAGATTCGTAGCTTCAGCTTCACTTGTAACTCCGTTGCTTGAGTTCGATCGCCTTGTAAATGAGGGGTTCGCGGTGCAGGACCGGCTTGCCGCCCTCGCCTGCCCATTCCCAGGCACCCACGTAGAGGAACTCGTCGTCGTGACGCAGCGCCTCGCCCTCCTCGGTCTGCGATTCGGCACGGAAGTGACCGCCGCACGACTCCCTGCGATGCAGGGCATCGATGCACATGAGTTCACCGAGCTCGAAGAAGTCGGCGACCCGGCCGGCACGCTCGAGTGCTTGGTTGAAGTCCTCGTTCTTGCCCGTGACACGGACGTTGGACCAGTACTCCTTCTTGAGCTCCCGGATCAGGCCGATGGCCTTGATGAGCCCTGCCTCCGTGCGCTCCATGCCGCAGTACTCCCACATGATGTGGCCGAGTTCCTTGTGGAACGAGTCGACGGACCGCGTGCCCTGGATGCTGAGCAGCGTGTCGATGCGGGCCTTGGCGGAGGTGACCGCCTCTGCGACGTCCGGATGATCTGCCGGCAGCTTGCCGAACGGTGCGTCCGCCAAGTAGTCGTTGATGGTGTTCGGCAGGACGAAGTAGCCGTCGGCCAGGCCCTGCATGAGCGCCGAGGCTCCGAGGCGGTTCGCGCCGTGGTCGGAGAAGTTCGCCTCACCGGTCACGTACAGGCCGGGGAGGGAGGACTGCAGGTCGTAGTCGACCCAGAGGCCACCCATCGTGTAGTGCACCGCCGGGTAGATGCGCATGGGCACCTCGTACGGGTTCTCGCCCGTGATCTGCTGGTACATGTCGAACAGGTTGCCGTACTTCGCCTCGACTGCCTTCTGCCCGAGCCGGTTGATGGCATCGGAGAAGTCCAGGTAGACGCCGCGGCGCATCTGGCGTTCCTCGCCGCCGGGGCCATGCTCTGTGACTGCCGGGCCGACGCCGCGGCCGTCGTCGCACATGTACTTGGCCTGGCGGGACGCGATGTCGCGCGGGACCAGGTTGCCGAACGCCGGGTAGATCCGCTCCAGGTAGTAGTCGCGGTCCTGTTCCGGGATCTGGCGGGGGTCCTTGGTGCAGTCCTCGGCCTTCTTCGGGACCCAGATCCGGCCGTCGTTGCGGAGCGACTCGGACATGAGCGTCAGCTTCGACTGCGTGTCACCGTGGACGGGGATGCACGTCGGGTGGATCTGCGTGTAGCAGGGGTTGCCGAAGTAGGCACCCTTGCGGTGGGCCCGCCAAGAGGCGGTGACGTTGCAGCCCATGGCGTTGGTGGACAGGAAGAACACGTTGCCGTAGCCGCCGGTTGCCAGCACGACCGCGTCGGCCGTCCAGCTCTCGACCTTGCCGTTGACCATGTTGCGCGTCACGATGCCGCGCGCCCTGCCGTCGACGACGATGAGTTCGATCATCTCGTGGCGGGTGTGCATCTGCACCGTGCCCGCGGCGACCTGGCGCTCCAACTGCTGGTAGACGCCGATCAGGAGCTGCTGGCCCGTCTGGCCCCGCGCGTAGAAGGTGCGCTGCACCTGAACGCCACCGAACGAGCGGGTGTCGAGCAGGCCGCCGTACTCGCGCGCAAAGGGCACTCCCTGTGCCACGCACTGGTCGATGATCCTCGCGGACACCTCGGCGAGACGGTAGACGTTGGTCTCGCGAGCCCGGTAGTCGCCGCCCTTGACCGTGTCATAGAAGAGGCGGTGGGTCGAGTCGTTGTCGTTGCGGTAGTTCTTCGCGGCGTTGATGCCACCCTGGGCCGCGATCGAGTGGGCGCGACGAGGGCTGTCCTGGTAGCAGAAGTTGAGGACGTTGTATCCGGCCTCACCCAGCGTCGCCGCGGCCGCGCCTCCGGCAAGACCGGTTCCGACGATGATCACGGAGAGCTTGCGGCGGTTCGCGGGGTTCACCAGACGCGCCTCGAACTGGCGAGTCTGCCAGACCTTCGAGATCTCGACATGCGGCGCCTTGGTGTCGGCGATGTCGGCGCCCTCGACGAAGAAGTCAGCAGGCGAAAGCTTGGTCTCGGTCACAGCGTGATCCCTCCGAACATAACAGCAACCGGCATGATCATGAAGCCGACGTACAGCAGGACGGCGATGCCGATGCCGAGGTAGTTGAGCCACTTCTGTCCGCGGGGTGACACGTTCAGTCCGAGGGTGGCGAAGGCACTCCAGAAGCCGTGCCGGACGTGCATGCAGATCAGGGCCATGAGGACCGCGTACAGCAGCACCATCCACCATTGCTGGAAGGAGAGCACAACCATGTTGTACGGCGAGTCACTGTTCGTGAAGCCGGGCGTGATCCACTTGATGGTGAACTGCAGCAGATGGAAGACGATGAACAGGGCGACGATGATGCCGCCCCAGCGCATCGTGCGCGCCGAGTACGTGAGCGCCTTGGGCTTGAACATCTGGTAGCCCGGCCCACGGACATCAATCGTCCGGAAACTCAGGACCGCCGCGGACCACACGTGCAGCACCACGGCCGCCAGCATGAAGACGCGGAAGATCCAGATGAACCAGCCCTTCGGGACGATCGGGTAGAGGATGTCGCCCTTGAGCCAGTGGGCATAGTGGTCGAAGGCGTCGGCACCCATGAACATCTTCAGGTTGCCGTACATATGCATGAGCAGGAAGCCGATCATGATGATGCCGGTGACGGCCATGATGATCTTCTTCACCACTGTCGAGCGCATTGCCCGCCGATGGGGGGAGAGTTGAACGGTCACGGGGTCACTCTAGCCACCCCCGGGGCCCCTCGCCGGAGGCGGGGCCGATTAGGACGAAGACAGAAACGGATGGGCATTTATGCGCGAATGTCCTAGCGAAATGGCAATCCAGGCACCGCCCAAGAGGCCGGACCCTGCTCAGCCGAGCAGGTCGGGTCGCCGTGCGCGGGTGCGCTCCAGCGCCTGCTCGCGGCGCCAAGCCGCGATCCTGCCATGGTGGCCGCTCAGCAGCACCTCCGGCACTGCACGACCGCGCCAGACGGGTGGCTTGGTGTAGTTCGGGTATTCGAGCAGGTGCTCGTGCCCGGCGGAGTGCGACTCCTCGACCAGCGACTCGGGGTTGCCCACGACGCCGGGCAGGAGCCTCACCACGGCCTCGACGATGGCCAGGACCGCGACCTCGCCACCGTTCAGCACGTAGTCGCCGAGACTGACCTCGACGAGTTCATGGTGGTCGCCGAACTCGTCGAGCACCCGCTGGTCGATGCCCTCGTAGCGGCCACAGGCGAACAGCAGCCGCCCGCGGGTGGCGAGGTCCACGGCCCTCGCCTGCGTGAAGGGTGCCCCGGCAGGCGTCGGCACGATGATGGTTGGGCGGGCGGGATCCTCGGCCACGAGGGCGTCCAGCGCCTCCCCCCACGGCTCGGGCTTCATCACCATGCCGGCTCCCCCTCCGTAGGGGGTGTCGTCGGTGGTGTGGTGCCTGTCGTGGGTCCAGGCCCGCAGGTCGTGGACGTGCAGGTCGACGATGCCTGCGTCGATCGCCTTCCCGACCAGCGACAGCCTCAGCGGCTCCAGGTAGGCGGGGAAGATGGTGACGACGTCGATCCTCACGCCTCGTCCTCCAGCAGCCCGCCCACGTCGGCGAGCCTGATGATGCCCTCGTCCAGGTCGACCACCGGAACCAACGCGGAGACGAACGGCACGAGCCGCTCGGAGGTTGGCGTCGCCACCTGCAACAGGTCCTGCGAAGGCAGGTGCAGCACCCCGGTCACATGGCCCGCCTCCTCGCCGTCGGCCCTCAGCACCCTGAGGCCGACCAGTTGGCGGTCGAAGTACTCCTCGGGCCCGCTGGGGAGCTCGGCAGCCTCGACCCGGGCGAGCAGTTCCTCGCCCGCGAGGGCCTCGACCGCCGTGCGGTCCGGAAACCCGGCGAACGTGACGATCAGGCGCCCCCGCTGCCAGGTCACGGAGGACACCTCGAGGTCGCCCCCGCCGCGCCGCAGAAGCCGTCCCCCCTCGACGAATCGCCTCGCGGGCTCGTCCGTCCGGACGTCGATGGTGACGGCGCCACGGATGCCGTGGGCGCGCCCGATCCGGCCAACGACCACCTCGGTCAGGTCTGGCATCTTGTCCCTCCGTTGCACAGGCAGGAGAAAGTGCCCCGGACCACTCGGGTCCGAGGCACTCCTTGTTCATGTTCAGCGACGACGCGGCCTGTCGACATCCACGAAGTCGACCCTGACCTGCTCGTTGCCGGCGAGCGCACCGACGACGGTGCGCAACGCCTGGGCGGTGCGGCCTTGGCGTCCGATGACCTTCCCGACGTCGTCGGGGTGCACCCGGACTTCCAGCAGACGTCCGCGGCGCAGCTCCTTCTCCTTGACCCGGACATCGTCCGGGTTGGAGACGATGCCCGCCACGAGGTGCTCCAGCGCCTCCGCGAGCATGTCAGGCCTCGTCGGCGGGGGCCTCGGCGACCTCGGCAGCCTTGGCCTCGGCCTTCGCCTTGGCCTTGGAGATGGCGGGGGCGCTGGCGCCGGCGTCCTCTGCGAGCGCCTTGGCGAACTCGGCCTCACGGTCACGGCGCGCCGGCTGCTCGACGATGCCCGACGGGGACTCCTGGCCGGTGAACTTCTGCCAGTCGCCGGAGCGCTTGAACAGTGCCACCACGGCCTCGGTCGGCTGGGCGCCGACGGACAGCCAGTACTGGGCCCGCTCCGAGTTCACCCTGATGACCGACGGGTCGTTCTTCGGGTGGTACAGGCCGATCTCCTCGATGGCCTGGCTGTCACGCTTCTTGCGGGAGTCGATGACGATGATGCGGTAGTGCGGCGAGCGGATCTTGCCGAAACGCTTGAGACGGATCTTGGTTGCCACGGGTGTGGGTTCTCCTGTTGGTCTTGTCTGGGGCCCAGACTAGGTTTGTGGCCAGCGTCTCCGCGCGTGGGGCACGCGGCCCGCAAGAGCCGGTTGTTCCTGGCCGCCCGAGATAGAGGGCACGAACGAACACAGGGCATCGGCCATTGTGCCAGATCCTGTGGTCCGAACCCAAAACATGCCGGCCGGGTAGCATCGCGCCCATGGACGTTTCGGAGGAGCGGTTCGACGAGCTGGTGGACGAAGCGCTGGGCCACCTGCCGCAGGAGATCCTGGACGGCCTGGACAACGTGTTGATCGTGGTCGAGGACGAGCCCGAGGACGGCTCGGATCTCCTCGGCTGGTACGAGGGGACTGCCCTGACCGAGCGGGACACCAACTACGGCCTCGGCCAGCTGCCGGACAGGGTCGTGCTCTTCCGGGGTCCGCTGGCCAGGATGTGCTCCGACGAGAAGGAACTCCTCGATGAGATCGAGATCACGCTGATGCACGAGCTGGGGCACTACCACGGCATCGACGAGAAGCGGTTGCACCAGCTCGGTTGGGGATAGCCCTGCGATCCCTCAGGCGGACGGGACGTGATCCAGGCCGATGTCCAGCACGGCGGCGCTGTGCGTGATCCAGCCGACCGAGATCAGGTCCACCCCCGCCTCCGCGAGGGCGGATGCCGTCTCTGGCGTCACCTTCCCCGACGCCTCCGTCGCCATGCGGCCCGCCACCATCTCCACGGCCCTGGCCGTCTGCTCCGGGGTCATGTTGTCGAGCAGCACGGCGTCGACCGGATTGAGGAGCAGTTCCGCCAGCTGCTCCAGCGTGTCCACCTCGACCTCGATCGCGACGAGGTGCCCGGCGCCCGCACGCACTCGGCGCACCGCCTCCGTGATGGAGCCCGCGGCGGCGATGTGGTTGTCCTTCACCAGCACGGCGTCGTCGAGGCCGAAACGGTGGTTGACGCCGCCACCGGCCCGCACGGCGTACTTCTCCAGCACCCGGAGCCCCGGCGTGGTCTTGCGCGTGCACACCACGCGCACACGCGTGTGGGCGATGGCGTCGGCGACGGTGGCGGTGGCGGTGGCGATGCCCGACAGGTGGCCCAGGAAGTTGAGCGCGACCCGTTCTGCGGTCAGCATGGACCTGACGTGGCCGCTCACCACTGCGAGCCGGTCCCCGGGGCGCACGCGGGCACCGTCGCGGATGCATGCCTCGAACGCCACGTCCGGATCGACGAGCCGGAAGGCAAGTCGGGCGACCTCGAGCCCTGCGACCGTGCCGGGCTGGCGGGCCACGATCGCGAACGCCCCGAGCGCGTCCGCCGCGACGACCAGGTCCGATGTGATGTCGCCCGCGCGACCGAGGTCCTCCAGCAGAGAGGCCCGGACGATCGGCTCGATGATCAGATGTGAGGGTGCAAGCAGGTTCATCGCGGGTCTCCCGTGAGGGCCAGTTCGGGGGTGGTGGACGTCGCGCCCAGCGCATCGCCCAGCGTGATGGTGCTGTGCGTCGCAACCGGATTGGTCCCCGGATGGTCGAGCCGTGCGTGCCCGCCGCGGCTCTCCCTGCGACGCAGGGCACTGCTCGCGATGAGCAGCGCAAGGACAGTGGCGTCACCGGTCCGGTCACCGGCAGAGGCAACGGCCTCGGCGAGTCCGGCCCGGGCGGCGCAGAGCTCCTCTCCCGTACGCATCACCCCGAGCACCCGCGACATCAGCGGACGCACCGCCGCGAGGTCGTCCACGCGGGCGGGGGATACGGGTGGAGCCTCGGACAGCCTCGCCCCAGGGCTTCCAGCCCCCGTCTCTGCCAGGTCGACGGCCACCCAGCCCGCGCAGACGACGGCTTCCAGGAGCGAGTTGCTGGCAAGTCGGTTGGCGCCATGCAGTCCCGTGCTGGCCGTCTCCCCCACCGCCCACAGGCCGTCGACCGACGTGCGCCCCGCCATGTCCACTTCCACGCCGCCGCACTGGTAGTGCGCCGCCGGGCGCACGGGAATGGGCTCCACCGCAGGGTCGACACCCGCGGCAAGGCAGGCGCGCGTCACAGTGGGGAACAGTTCACCGAACCGGTCCCCCGGTGCCTCCCGTGCATCCAGATACGCCCTGCCGCCGGAGGAGACCGTGTGCCAGAGCGCGCGGGAGACCACGTCGCGGGCGGCGAGGGGGTCGTCGGTCAGTGGCCGCCCCTGCGCGTCGACGAGGCGCGCACCCGCTCCGCGCACGGCCTCGGACACGAGCGGCATGGGGTCGCAGCCGACATCCAGGGCCGTCGGATGGAACTGGACCATCTCAAGGTCACGCAGCACCGCACCGGCGCGTGCGGCCATCGCCAGGCCCTGGCCGCGGGCCCCGCGAGGATTGGTGGTGTGCAGCCAGAGCTGACCCGCACCGCCGGTGGCCAGCACCACACGCCCGGTTGCGAGCCTCGACGGCCGGCCGTCCAGGTCGAGGAGGACGCCTGCGACCCGTCCGTCCAGGATCAGCAGGTCGCGTGCGACGGCACCCTCGATGACGGTGATCGCGGGCTCCGCGCGCACGGCAGCCACGACCGCCCGCATGATCTCTGCGCCGGTGGCGTCCCCTCTGGCGTGCACGATACGTCGCCGACCGTGCGCACCCTCCAGCCCCAGCCGGAGGGCACCGTCGGGTGAACGGTCGAATTGCACCCCAAGACCGCACAGTTCCTCGACCGCCCGGGGTGCCGCTCCGGTGATCCGGCGGACGACCAGTTCGTCGCACAGGCCAACCCCGGCGGACAGGGTGTCCAGGGCGTGCAGCTCGGGTGAGTCGTCGTCGCCGACTGCTGCGGCGAAACCGCCTTGGGCCCAGCCGCTCGCCGTGCCCTCGCCCAGCCGCCCGGCCGCCAGAACGATGCTGGGCTGCGGGGCCAGTCGCAGCGCGGTCATGAGCCCAGCGAGCCCGGCGCCGACGATGACCGGGGCACCCGATGCCCAGTGTTGTGTTCGCATGGTGCTCAGACCGCCAGCATCCGGTCGACGGCCGCACGGGCCCGCATTGCGACGGCCGGATCGATCGTCACCTCGTGAATCAGGGTCTCCAGGCTCCGACGGATCTTCGCCAGCGAGTTGCGTTTCATGTGCGGGCAGAGGTTGCAGGGCCGCACGAACTGCACCTCCGGGTGCTGGGCCGCGATGTTGTCGCTCATCGAGCACTCGGTGATCAGTGCGACCTCCTTCGGGCGCCGCGTGACGACGAAGTCGAGCATCTGGGCCGTCGACCCGGACAGGTCCGACACCTGGACCACATCGGGTGGGCACTCCGGATGCGCCAGCACGACGACGTCGGGGTGGGACGAGCGGAGCTCGAGGATGTCCGCCGCGGAGAAGCGCTCGTGGACCTCACACCGGCCGGGCCAGGTGATGACCTCCACCCCCGTCTGCCTGGAGATGTTCCGGGCCAGGAACTCGTCGGGGATCATGATCACCCTGTCCACACCGAGCGACTCGATCACGCGCACCGCGTTGCCGGACGTGCAGCAGATGTCGCTCTCGGCCTTCACGTCCGCGGAGGTGTTCACATAGGTGACCACTGGCACTCCGGGGTGGGCTTCCTTCAAAGCCCGGACATCGGCCGCCGTGATCGACTCCGCCAGCGAGCAGCCCGCCAACGGGTCGGGGATGAGGACGGTCTTGGCGGGGTTGAGCAGCTTGGCCGTCTCTGCCATGAAGTGAACACCCGCCAGCACGATGACGTCCGCCTCCACGCGTTGGGCCTCCCGTGCGAGTGCCAGTGAGTCGCCGACGATGTCGGAGACGCAGTGGAAGATCTCGGGCGTCTGGTAGTTGTGGGCAAGCACGACGGCGTTGCGCTCTGCCTTCAGGCGGATGATCGCCTCGGCATCCTCCGCGAACGCCGGCCATTCCACCTCTGGGATGACGTGGCGGACCTTGTCGTACAGGTGCCGTGTGTTGGCGACCGCATCGGGCAGACGGGTGAGGACGGGGTTCATGTCGGCCTTCCGATATTATGCTTCATTTGAGCATATTGCTCGATCGGAAGTCTATATGCTTGACCTGAGCATAAGCAAACAGGCTTATGGGTGCACCATCAGCACCCACCCAACGACGTCCTCTCGGCGAGGATCATCAGTAGTGGACCGTGGCCAGCGCCCCGACGGTGATGAACCCCAGACGCTCGTAGGCGCGAATCGCGGGGGTGTTGAAATCGTTCACGTACAGGGACACCAGCGGGAACCGCTCCATCACCTGCCGCATCATCGAGGCCAGCGCCGGCACCGACAGCCCCCGGCCACGAAGCTTCGGATGCACCCAGACCCCCTGCAACTGCGTGTGCCCGCCAAGCTTCGGCCCGAGGTCGGCCTTGAAGACCACCTCTCCGTCGACCACGATCCCGTAGGCGTCGTCCTGCCTCAACCTGTCCTTCACGAACCGTTCGTATCCGGAGCCGTACTTGAACGGGGAACTGCCGATCTCCTCGGTGTACATGTGGACCGACGCCGCAAGGTAGGAGTCGAAGTCGCGGGCGGTCAGGAGCCGGACTCGATCATCGCCGTCGATGGCGGGCGGTCGATCGAGCAGCATCAGGGGCTGCCGCTGGCGGACGTTGGAGACCTGCCGCCAGCCTCCCGGCCAGCGCTCGACAAGACCGACGTAGACCCCGAGTGCCGTCATGCAGGGCCCCAAGATGGAGGTGGCCTGCCGCACCGGTCCGATGGCGCGGACGAAGGCAGGGACCGCATCGGGGTCGAACCCCGCTGGGAAGACGGTGCCCCCGTCGAGGCACACCGCCGTCAGCCTCCCGTCGCGCTCGAAGCCGAGCAGTCGCCCGACCCGCCTCCGGTCGATCCCGAACTGGGCGATCTTGGAGGCGAGGAACAGGTTCTCGATCGGACGCTCTGCCAGCAGGGCCTCCACATCATGGAGGTCGTCCGGCCCGAGCGGCCTCAGGCCGGTCGCCATGTCAGGAGACCCGGACCTCTGGCTCGCCGGACTCACCCATCTCCGCGGCAAGGCGCCTCGCCTCGACGAGTAGCGTCTCGACGATCTCGTCCTCGGGTACCGTCCTTATGACCTCGCCCTTCACGAAGATCTGGCCCTTCCCGTTGCCGGAAGCCACGCCCAGGTCGGCCTCCCTGGCCTCGCCCGGCCCGTTGACCACGCAGCCCATGACCGCCACGCGTAGCGGCGCCTGCATGCCCTCCAGCCCCTTCGTCACCTGCTCCGCCAGCGTGTAGACGTCGACCTGTGCCCGCCCGCACGAGGGGCAGGAGACGATGTCCAGCTTCCGGGGCCGCAGGTTGAGGGACTCCAGAATCTTCAGGCCCACCTTGACCTCCTCCGCCGGCGGAGCCGACAAGGAGACTCGGATGGTGTCGCCGATACCCCTGCTGAGCAAGGCCCCGAAGGCCACCGAGGACTTGATGGTCCCCTGGAATGCCGGGCCGGCCTCGGTGACGCCGAGATGGAGCGGGTAGTCGCAGCGCTCACTCAACTGCTCGTAGGCGCGGACCATGACAATCGGGTCGTTGTGCTTCACCGAGATCTTGAAGTCGAAGAAGCCGACCTCCTCGAACAGGGAGGCCTCCCACAGCGCCGACTCAACCAGCGCCTCCGGGGTCGGCGAGCCGTACTTCGCGAGCAGCCGCCTGTCCAGTGAGCCCGCGTTGACGCCGATCCGCAGGGAGACGCCCGCATCCGTGGCGGCCTTCGCGATCTCCGCCACCTTGTCGTCGAACTGTTTGATGTTGCCGGGGTTCACCCGCACTGCCGCGCAACCGGCGTCGATCGCGGCGAACACATAGCGCGGCTGGAAGTGGATGTCCGCGATCACCGGGATCTTCGACTTCCTGGCGATGATCGGCAGCGCATCGGCGTCGTCCTGGCTCGGGACTGCGACCCGGACGATGTCGCAACCAGTGGCGGTCAGTTCGGCGATCTGCTGGAGGGTGCCGTTGATGTCGGTGGTCCTGGTGGTGGTCATCGACTGCACACTGATGGGCGCATCCCCGCCCACCTCGACCCGGCCGACACGGATCTTCCGGGTCGGCCGCCTCGGCGCGAGCGTCGGCGCCGGGGCAGCGGGCATTCCAAGACTCACAGGCATGGGCTGAAGCCTACTCTCCCACTCAGAACAGCCTGATCGGACTCACGATGTCGGCCAGGATCAGCACGATGCCGCCGATCAGCAGGAACGCGCCGACGGCGTAGGCCACGGGAAGGAGCTTCGCGGTGTCAGCGGGCCCGGGGTCGGGTCTCCGGAAGAGCCGTGCCAATCCCCTTCTCGCCCCCTCGAAGAGCGCGCCCGCGATGTGACCGCCGTCCAGCGGCGGCAGGGGCACCAGATTCAGCAGTGCGACGAACAGGTTGACACTCCCGAGAAGTGAGAACCAGCTAGCCACCCGGTCGGCCACGGGGATGTCGCCAGCGGTCCCGATCTCGCCCGCGATCAGGCTCGCTCCGACGATGGAGACGGGGCCGTTCTCGTTCCTCGGCTTGCCCGTGATCATGTCGGCGGCGACGTTGTAGATTTTCACGGGGAAACTGGCAAGGGCCACGCCCGAGGCGCGGGCCATGTCCCACATCTGGCCTGCTGTGGCGACGACCCCGCCCCTGACCAGTTGGCTGGCCGGCGAGACGCCGAGGAACCCTGCCTCAATCGTCACCGACGGGTCGAGCCGGTCGGGAACGTGATTCAGGACGGTGTTGACCGTCGGCAGTGTGATCCGCTGCCCGGCGCGGTCGACGACCATCGTTGCCGGCCCTGCGCCGTTTGCCCGGATGAGGTCCCCCATCTGGGCCCAGTCCGTCAATTCGACCCCGTTGAAGGAGACCAGCACATCGCCGGCACGGACCCCGGCGGTGACGGCAGGGGTCGGCGGGTCGCCCTCCTGGCACTTCGCTGGCTGGCGCCCCTGCGGAATGATGCAGTCGCTCACCGTGGCTACAGTGAGCGTCGGCTGGTAGGTCCCGTGCAGGGAATTGATCCCGAGGAAGATCAGGAAGGCCAGCAGCAGGTTCACGGTTACCCCGCCCATCATGACCACGACACGCTGCCACACGGGCTTCTGCCACAGCAGGCGGCCGTCGTCGGCGGCGGTGATCTCCTCGTACTCGGCTCTGCGTGCCTGATCGGCCATCCGCGTCAGCCAGCCCTTGGGGCGGTCCGACCTGCGCTCAGGTGGATACATGCCGATGAGCCGGACGTAACCGCCCAGGGGAAACGCCTTCACCCCGACCTCGGTCTCGCCAATGTGCTTCGACCAGAGTGTCTTCCCGAATCCGACGAAGTACTGGGTGACCTTGACCCCGAACAGCTTGGCGGGGACCAGGTGGCCAAGCTCGTGCAGCGCGATCGAGACCATGATGAGCGCAAAGAACAGGATGGCCAGGCCGGCCGTTGCGAGAATCGTCATGCCCGCTCCCCCACGAGTTCGACGGCGCGGGCGCGGCCCCAGGCGTCGGCCGCGAGGACGGCCTCCAGGGTGAGGGCCTCGTCGGTGACGTGGCCTCGGTCGAGGTGTTCCGACACGCAGCGTTCGATCACTTCGGTGATGCCTGTGAAGGGCAGGGCGCCGGAGCAGAAGGCGTCGACGCAGGCCTCGTTGGCGGCGTTGTAGACGGCCGGCGCCGTGCCGCCGGCCTTCCCGGCCCGCCTCGCCAGCTCCACCGCCGGGAAGGTGGCCGAGTCCAGCGGCTCGAAGGTCCAGGCGGCGGGGGTGGTCCAGTCGCAGGGCGACGCGGCGCCTGCGAGCCGCTCGGGCCAGGTGAGCGCGACCCCGATTGGCAGCCGCATGTCGGGCGGGGAGGCCTGGGCGATGGTGGAGCCGTCGTGGAACTCGACCATGGAGTGCACGACGGACTGGGGGTGGACCACGACGGTGATGTCGTCCAGGTCCACGTCGTAGAGCAGCGCGGCCTCCAGCAGTTCGAGGCCCTTGTTGACCAACGTGGCGGAGTTGATGGTGATGACCCGGCCCATGTCCCAGGTGGGGTGGGCCATGGCCTGCGCGGGCGTCACGTCGAGGAGTTCGGCCCGGGTCCGCCCCCGGAACGGCCCACCGGAGGCGGTCAGGATCAGCCTGCGCACCTCTTCGGACCGGCCGCCCCGCAGTGCCTGCGCGAACGCGGAGTGCTCGGAGTCGACGGCGACGATCTGGCCGGGCGCGGCGGCATCTGTGACGAGTCTGCCCCCGATGACGAGGGACTCCTTGTTGGCCAGCGCCAGGGTGGTTCCGGCCGCAAGGCACGCCAGCGTGGGTTCCAGCCCGGCAGCGCCCGTGATGGCGTTGAGGACGACGTCGCACTCCATGCCTGCCAGTTCGGTGGCAGCTCCAGGACCGAGGAGGAGTTTCGGGAGGGCGTATTCCCCCGCTGCCCAGCCGCTGCGCTCGGCTTCGGCGTAGAGCGCCCGCTGCAAGTCGCCGGCAACTGCGGCCCGTGCCAGGGCCACCACCCCGGGCCGGAACTCGACGACCTGCCGTGCCAGCAGTTGGATGTTGCCGCCCGAGGCGGCCAGCCCGGTGACCTCGAACGCGTCGCGCCTGGTCCGGATCACATCCAGGGTCTGGCGCCCGATGGACCCGGTGCTGCCGAGCAGGACGATTCTTCGCACCCGGCCATCCTACGCAGCCACTCCAGAGACCGCCCTCACCCCCGATCCCGCGGGCCACGGCCCCACGACCAGGTGCCGACCAGCACCAGCACGGACACGAGAACAAGGTCCCGCCCGCGGACGACCGGAGGGCCGAGATCCGCGGTGACCAGGAGCGACAGCCCGCCGCGACCCTGGGCCACGAGCAGCACCCCGAGCCACCACACACCACTCGCGGGGCCGAGGAGGGGGCCGATGAGCGGGGTCGTCAGGCACGCGAGCGCCAGTACGGCTGCGATGTTCAGGCCGAAGGCCGCGAAGTCCCCCATCGGTGGTGGCTCCGACACCATGTTGGCCGGCAGGAACGCCAGGTACAGGCTCGAGTGCGCCCACATCCAGCGCACGACCGCCGGCATCGACGCGAAGCCGAGGATCACCCCGAGGGCCGCCGTGGCGTCGCGCACCCAAAGGCGCCTCGGCGAGGTGTCCTCGACCCAGCGCAGCCCGGGCAGGATCCCGTACAGCGCCACGGCCCCACACGCCACCGGCACGAGCTCGAACAGCTGGAGGTGGCGAGGGCGCTCGAACGGCGCCCACGGACCGCTGAACGCCACCCACAGCCAGGGGTAGAGCAGCAGCAGCGCCACGGTCACGCCACCCGCCAAGAACACCGGGCGGCGGCCGATCCACCATCCGGCACCCCTCATGGCAGCTCCCCCGGCCGGAGGGCACAGGTGGCAATAGTCTCCCGGTTGGCCTCGAACCAGGCCGCGAACCCACGATCGGTGAGCCGGTCCAGGCCGGGGTCGACGTCGGATGAGACGGATTCCTGAGCCTCGTCGGCGGCCAGCCAGATGCTCCGGACGTCGTCGTTCTTCGCAAGGTCGGCGGCGCGCAGGAAGATCTGACGCACCACGGCACGAGTGACGATCACGGATTCGTATTCGGCCGCATTGCAGGCATTGAGGTCCTCGTCCACGATGTCCGCCACTGCGCCGCGGACCTCGACCTCGAGCCGCCCTGTCACGTCGCTGCCGATGCGCGAGAGCGTGAGGACCCGCCCTTCGGCACGGTCCTGCTCCTGCGTGAACTCGAACGACTGGTCGGGGAACAGCCGTGCCAACGGCTCCAGCGCGGCCACCACCCGGTCCCTGGCCGGTTCGTCGACCGCGTACAGGCACACCGTCAACCCCGACTGCTGCCGGCAGGCCACTGTGTCACCGGGGTCCACCGCGGTCATCGGCAACCCCACTGCCATTGCCGCGACGCCCAGCAGGACGGGCAGGCCCAGGGGCGCGACGTCACGCCACCTCGGCCGGAACCCCGAGGCCCGGTGCTCCGCCAGCCCGACGGCCAAACGGGTCGCGGCGAGGGCGACGAGGAGGAAGAACACGCCACGCACCGCCTCGGTGACCGGGACGAGCATCTCACCGCGACCCGGCCAGCTCTGGTCGAACATGTAGTAGGTGGCCGCTGCCCGATGTTCCCCGAGGGGGGCGAGGAGCGGCCCGAGCAGGAACGTCGGCGCCATCACCACTGCCAGCGCGGCCAGCGGTGCGAACAGCAGCCCGAGCCGCCTGGAGGCCAGCAGTGCGCCGCAGGCGGCGACGGGTACGAGTGAGGCGAGCCCAACGGTCACCGCGGCGAACGAGATCCAGTCGGAGACGGTCGAGTGCTGCATGAGGGCCAGGTACCACCACAGGGGCGAGATTCCCGCCAGGAACCCGCCCGTCACCAGCGACGCCGAGACCAGGATCTGTCCGGCGACGATGTCGCCGCGGCTGCGGCCGGGTGCGGGGCCGACCAGTACGGACTCGGGGCGATGCGCGTCGGTGACCCACACCATCAGCCAACCGAGCGCCGGCGCGGCGAAGGGCAGCGCTTGGCGTGCCTCGAAGACCAGGTCCCGCAGGTCGATCCAGCCGATCTCGCGCCACAGCCCCGCGGTGGGGAACAGGCCCACGACGAAACCGATGACCAGTGGGACGACGGCCGGTACAAGACCCAGATGGGTTCGTATGTCAGGCATGTGCACGGCCCCGGTCCAGCACGGCGTGGTAGCCGGCCTCGAGCGGGGAGGCGTGCCGCTTCGCCAGCGGCTCCCCCAACCGGCTCAGCTCCCCCGGCGAGCCGACGAAACGAAGTCTCCCCTCGTGCAGGATGACGATCCGGTCCGCGGTGTGGGTGAGGTCCTCCACGAGGTGCGTGGACACCACGACCACGGCGTCCTCGGCGGCCCCGGCTATGCTCTCGCGCAACTGGCTGCGCTGCACCGGGTCGAGCCCGACAGTGGGTTCGTCCAGCACCAGCAGCTGCGGGCGGTGCACCGTCGCACAGGCCAGGCCGAGGCGCTGTCGCATTCCCCCGGAGAGCGACCGGGCGTGCACGTCCGCCCGATCCGTCAGGTCCACCAGGGCCAGCGCCCGGCCCACCGCCTCCGGGATCTCCACTCGTGTCATCCCGTGTGCCCAGGCGGCGTAGGCGACGTTGTGGGAGACGGTCGCCTGGCCCATCACCTCGAAGCGCTGAGGCAGGTAGCCGAGCCGCCGCCGGACGGTCCTCAGCGTCGTGGCGCCGACCGACACCCCGTCAATCGACAGGGTCCCTCCGCGCACCGGCATGGCCGTGGCGATGAGCTTCAGCAGCGTCGTCTTCCCGGCGCCGTTGGGCCCGAGCAGCCCGGTCACCCCGGTGGGCAGGTCGAGATCGACGTGGTCCAGTGCGAGTTGCCGTCCGTAGCGGTGGGTCAGGCCCTGGATGGCCACGCGGGGCTGGGTGCGTTGGGGTTCCATGGGTCAACCCCACCAGCAACCCCGCCCGCGGGGCATCGCCCGGGCGGCCCCAATTCAACTGCTGTGAGTGGCCCGTTCGGGCCAGTTAGCCCAGGTCCACCAGACCCCGTCGTGCGGCCCACATGACCGCCCCCAGCCTGTCGGTGGTGTCGGTCCTGGCCAGGATCGACGCGACGTGCCGCTTGACGGTTGCAGGCGAGATGAACAGCCGTTCGGCGATCTCGTCGTTGGTCAACGAAGCGGCGACCAACTTCAGCACCTCCAGCTCGCGAGCGCTCAGGGGCGCGGGCGAGTCCGCCACGACCCGGCCGCGGGGAGGCGGCAGGGCCGTCGAGAACGGGCGCACCCCGGCCGCGGCGGCGCGCAGGGCTGCCAGGATCCGTTCGGGCGGGTCGGTCTTGACGAGGTAGCCGACGGCGCCGGCGTCGAGCGCTGCCGAGAGCGAGCCGGTGTCATCGAGTGACGTCAGCATGACCACCGTGAGGGGGCCGACCTCCGCCAGGGCCCGCCGTGTGAACCGGTGGCCGTCCTCACCGGGCATCATGACGTCGACCACCAGCACGTCGGGCAGGGGGCCGGGCCCGCGAAGGTGCTCCATGGCCCGGCTCGCGCTAGCCGCGACCCAGCAGACCTCCATGCCGTCGCGGACGAACAGGTCGCGCAGGAGGCGACCGACGAGCGGGTCGTCGTCGACCAGTCCAACCCGGAGCGCCCCGGCCCGGGTCACAACCGTGCACCCATCGGCAGGCTGACCCGCAGGTGGTGGGCGTCCGCCTCGCCAGTGGCGCGGAACGAGCCGCCGAGCCGCTCGACGCGGCGTCGCATGCCGGCCAGGCCCATGCCATCCGTCCGCGGTGCGGTTGCGGCAGCCTCGCTGACCCACCTCAGGGTGAGTTCGTCGTCCCGGACGGCGGCGGAGGCCAGGATGCGACCGCGGGGAACCGCGTGGCGGCAGATGTTGGAGGTGGCCTCCCGGATCACTCGCACGGCCTCCTGCTCCACCTCGGGCGGCAATGAGGGGAGGGGATCCGAGGTCTGCAGCACCTGGAAACCGGCCGAGGCGAGCACGTCGGTTGCCCGGCGCCACTCGTCGGCAACGGGCGTCCCTGCCTCCATCCCCGTGACGACCACGGATCGCAGTTCCTTTGCGCCGGCGGATGCCACCTCGACCATGAGCTCGACGTCCCCGCGGACGTCGTCGGGCAGGTTCGGCCGATCCAACAGGGCCCGGGCCAGCAGCAGCAGTTGGGCGAGCCGGGCCGCACCGGAATCGTGCACTGCCTGCGTGAGTTCGAGCCTGTCGACGCGGCGCCGGTCCTCCGCGGCCGCCTCCCTCAGACGAGCAGCCGCCTCCAGCGAGCCCACGAGCCGCCCCGCCAGCGCGGCGATCACCAGCCCGAGCCCGGGCGGCACGGGGCTGTCGGCAACCCGTCCCGCCACCGCCACCACCGCCAGCAGAAGGACTGCGAGCGCCACCCAGCCGAACCAGCGGGGCCGCCTCGAGTTCACGTCAGCAAGGACGACCATCCCGAGGATCCATGCGCCCAGGTGCGCGCTCTCGTAGAGGCCCCCGAAGTCGACAACGGCGCTGCCGGTGAGGTATAGGCCCAGGAACAGCGACGCCGCGGCCAGGCGGGAGCGGCCGAGCGCGAGCCACCCCGCGGCTCCCAGGAGCAGGAGCGACCACACCCACGCCGGGCCACGGTCACCCCCGTCGAGCACGGTCGCCAGGGGGAAGAACCCCGCGGCGAGGACACCGAGCCCGAGCAGGACCAGACGTGCCCATGCCCACGGATCCGGCCTGCGGGCGACGGGCCTTGCACTGTTCACGCCGCCATCCTAGAAGGCCAGCTGGGGCCTCTCAGCGGCCGGGCCGCAGGCCTGGCCGCTGAGGAACACGCAGCGAACCCCGAAGGCGAGCCCGCGTATGCACAAGGTGTGGTCCGGCGGCCGGCCGGAGGCCAGCTGCCAGACCACACCGAATAGATACGCGAAGCCCATGACCCCGATCAGACGAGACCGAAGGCGTGCATCGCGCGGGCGACCTTGCGGAAGCCTGCGATGTTGGCACCCATCACCAGGTTGCCCGGATCGCCGTACTCCTCTGCGGTGGCGGCGCAGGTGTCATGGATGTTGACCATGATCTGCAGGAGGCGGCCCTCTGTGTAGTCGAAGGACCATGCGTCGCGGGCGGCGTTCTGCTGCATCTCCAACGCGGAGGTTGCCACACCGCCGGCGTTGGCCGCCTTGCCGGGGCCGTAGAGGACGCGTGCCTGCTGCAGGATCGCAATGCCCTCGGGCGTGGTGGGCATGTTCGCGCCCTCCGCCACGGCCTTGACGCCGTTGCGGACCAGGGTGGCCGCCTCTTCGCCGTTCAGTTCGTTCTGCGTGGCGCAGGGAAGAGCGACGTCGACCGGGACGTCCCAGATGCTGCCGTTGGTCACGAGCCGGGAACCGGGACGGCGCACGACGTAGTCGGCCACGCGACCGCGCTCCACCTCCTTGACCTGCTTCAGCAGATCAAGGTCGATTCCGGCCTCGTCGACCACGTAGCCGCTGGAGTCGGAGAAGGTGATGACCTTGCCGCCCAGCTGGTGCACCTTCTCGATGGCGTAGATGGCGACGTTTCCGGACCCGGAGACGGACACGACCTTGCCGTCGAAGCTGTCGCCACGGGTCTTCAGCATCGTGTCGGCGAAGAAGGCGACGCCGTAGCCGGTGGCCTCGGTACGGACGAGCGAGCCGCCCCACTCGAGGCCCTTGCCCGTCAGGACGCCGGACTCGTAGCGGTTGGTGATGCGCTTGTACTGGCCGAACATGTAGCCGATCTCGCGGCCGCCGACGTTGATGTCGCCTGCCGGGACATCCGTGTACTCGCCGAGGTGGCGGTACAACTCGGTCATGAAGGACTGGCAGAACGCCATGACCTCGCTGTCGGACCTGCCACGCGGGTCGAAGTCGGAACCACCCTTGCCGCCACCGATCGGCAGGCCGGTCAGGGAGTTCTTGAAGATCTGCTCGAAGCCGAG
Organism: Arachnia sp.; assembly: GCA_039811745.1. Classification (GTDB taxonomy): domain Bacteria; phylum Actinomycetota; class Actinomycetes; order Propionibacteriales; family Propionibacteriaceae; genus Arachnia. The sequence goes on along the minus strand of JBDHZH010000002.1, from coordinate 66,763 downwards.
GAACTTGATGATTCCGAGGTAGACACTGGGATGGAACCGCAGGCCGCCCTTGTACGGACCGAGGGCCGAGTTGAACTCAACTCGGAAGCCACGGTTGACGTGCACCTGACCCGAGTCATCGCGCCACGGGACACGGAAGATGAGCTGGCGCTCCGGCTCGCAGATCCGCTCCAACAGGCGTGAATCGAAGATGTCCGGATGCTTTGTGACGTAGGGCTGCAAGCTCTCGAACACCTCACGGACGGCCTGGTGGAACTCGGCTTCACCCGGGTTGCGCGCCACCACCGCTTCATAGACCTTCAACAACCGATCTTCCATCGTTATCCTCCAAACGTTGGTGCTGTTAAAACAGTGGAGATACTAGCCGCGGAATTCCCGCCTCAAGGTCCTCTGGAATCGTTAACGCGGCTGAAACACACCCGCTGTAGCCTGACCGGTCCAAGACGGCGGGAAGTGCCGTCAGGAAGCAGATGCAGCAAGCTGGCCGCAGGCGCCGTCGATGTCGCTGCCGCGGGTGTCCCGAAGCGTGACCGGCACCCCTCGGCGCTCAAGTACCTGGATGAAGGCACGTTCGTCCTCCTTGCGGGAGGCGGTCCACTTCGACCCCGGGGTCGGGTTGAGTGGGATCAGGTTCACGTGCGCCCAGCCCCAGTCGCCGCGACGCCTCAGGACGTCGGCAAGGAGGTTCGCGCGGCTCACCTGGTCGTTGATGTCGCGCATCATGGCGTACTCGATGGATACGCGTCGCCGCGTCCGCCTTGCATACTCCCAGGCGGCGTCGAGGACCTCGTCCAACTTCCACCTGTTGTTGATTGGGACGATCTCGTCGCGCAACTCGTCGTCGGGGGCGTGAAGGGACACCGCCAGCGTGAGCGGCAGCCCCTCCTCCGTCAGCTTCCTGATCTGCGGGACGAGCCCGACGGTCGAGACCGTGATGCCCCTGGCACTCATCCCGTATCCGCCGGGGGAAGGCTCCACGAGGGTCCGCACCGCTCCCATGACTGCGACGTAGTTGGCCAGCGGCTCACCCATGCCCATGAACACGATGTTGTTCAGCCTGCCCTCGGCACCCGGGACCTCACCGGAGGCCAACATGCGGTTCGCCGCATGCGCCTGGATGAGAATCTCGGCCTGACTCAGGTTCCGCTTCAGCCCACCCTGGCCGGTGGCGCAGAACGGACAGGCCATGCCACACCCCGCCTGCGAGGAGATGCAGAGTGTCGAACGGTTCGGGTAGCGCATCAGGACGGACTCCAGCAGCGAACCGTCATGGAGGCGCCAGAGCGTCTTGACCGTCCGTCCCGCATCCGCCGTCCTCCTCGTGACCTGCTCCAGGAGGCTCGGGAACAGCTGATCGGCCAGATCTCCCCTGATCGCCGCGGGAATGTCGGACCATGTGGCCGGTTCGACGGAGAGATGATCGAACACGTGGCGCGAGATCTGGTCCGCGCGGAAGGCGGGCAGGCCGAGTTGCCCTGCGGTCTCACGCCTCTCCTGAGGCGAGAGGTCCAGCCAATGTCGGGGTGGTTTCCCACGACGCGGGGCCTCGAAGACGATGGGCAGGGGTGTTCGCATGAGTCAGTTCCCGAGGGCGAGGTGGAGGATCATCCAGCCGACGGGGATGGCCACGATCATGGAGTCGAGTCGATCCATGACGCCGCCGTGCCCCGGCAGGAAGTTGGACATGTCCTTGATGCCGGCATCACGCTTGATGAGGGACTCGACCAGATCGCCGAGCGTCGCCGCCGGCGACACCGCGACTCCGAGGATTGCCCCCACCCACCACGGCAGACCGAGGAGCCAGACTGCGGCTCCGACACCCACGAGCGCGGTCAACACCACACCTCCGACGAACCCCTCCCACGTCTTGGCAGGGCTGATGTGGGGCGCCATCTTGTGCCGGCCGATCAGGGACCCGGTGACGTATGCGCCGGTGTCGGATGCCACCACGCAGAGGATGATGGCGAGGAACCGGAGCGACCCGTGCGTCTCGACCAGGAGGAGCGAGATGAACAAGCCCATCACCGGAATGTAGGCAATGATGAATGCCGTCGCCGACATGTCCCTCAGGAAGCCGTCGGCTCCCCCACCGAGTCGCCAAACGAAGGCAGCGATGACGGTTGCGCCGATGACTGCGGCACCGAACCCGGTCGGGGCCCCGAGGCCGAACCGGGCGACCAGGAAGGATCCGAGCACGCTGGCGGCCGTCCCGACGACGACGGGCACGACGCTGGATCTCATTCCCTTCAGCAGCAGCGCGCGGTGCAACTCGACAACGCAGAGACTGAGCGCCACCGCCGTCAGCAGCACGAAGAACCAGTGCGCCCAGATCAACCCCACGGCGAATGCGGAGAGGAGGCCGATCCCCACAGCGATGGCAACCGGCAGGTTCCGGCCACCCCCGCGGCGGGGCGCAGGCAGGCTCACATCGGCATCCGTCATCAGATCTCGCTGAGTTCGGCTTCCTTGGCCTTCAGCAACTCGTCGATGCTGTCGATGTACTTCTTGGTCTGGGCGTCCATCGCCTTCTCCGCGCGCACGAGTTCGTCCTCGCCGATCTGGCCGTCCTTCTCCAGCTTCTTGAGCTGGTCCATGGCGTGGCGCCGGACGTTGCGGACTGCGACCCGGGCCTCCTCGGCCTTGCTCCGCGCCATCTTGATGTACTCCTTGCGGCGCTCCTGGGTGAGCTCGGGCATGACGACGCGGATCGAGTTGCCGTCGTTGCTGGGGTTGACACCCAACTCGGCATCACGGATGGCCTTCTCGACTGCGTTGATCGCGCTGCGGTCGAAAGGGGTGATGAGCAGCGACCGGGGATCGGTGGAGGTGAAGGTGGCCAATTGCTGCAGCGGCGTCGGCGCCCCGTAGTAGTTCACCAGCAGGGGGGAGAACATGGCGGGGTGCGCACGCCCGGTTCGGATGCTCGAGAAGTCCTCGCGCGCGAAGTCCACCGCCTGCTGCATCTTGGTCTTGGATTCGTTCTGGGTCTCGGCGATCATGGGACCGCGCTCCTTCCTGTTTGGTTAGCGGCTGACTAGGGTTCCGATTGGTTCCCCCGCCACGACGCGGGCGATGTTGCCCGGGACGGAGAGATTGAAGAAGACGATCCTGAGGTCGTTGTCCCTGGCCAGCGCGATCGCGGTGGCGTCGGCGACCTTCAGGTCCTCTGCCAGGAACTGGGCGTATGTGAGGTGATCGAACTTGCGGGCATCGGGGAACACGTTCGGGTCCTTGTCGTAGACGCCGTCCACCCCCTGCTTGCCCATCAGGAGCACCTCGGCGCCGATCTCCAGCGCCCTCTGGGCCGCGACCGTGTCGGTGGAGAAGTACGGCATGCCCGAGCCGGCGCCGAAGATGACGAGGCGCCCCTTCTCCATGTGGCGCTCGGCTCGGCGCGGGATGTACGGCTCGGCCACCTGGCCCATGGTGATGGCCGACTGCACCCTGGTGTGGATGCCCTGCTTCTCGCAGAAGTCCTGGAGCGCCAGGCAGTTCATCACGGTGCCAAGCATCCCCATGTAGTCGGCCCTGTCGCGCGCCATGCCGTTCTGGCTCAGCTCCGCGCCGCGGAAGTAGTTGCCCCCGCCCACCACGACCGCCACCTGCACGCCGGTGTTCACCACGTCGGCGATCTCCTTGGCGATCCCGGCCACGACCACCGGGTCGACGCCGAGCCTCCCGCCGCCGAAGACCTCCCCCGAGAGCTTCAGGAGCACGCGTCCGTATCGTTTCGTCATTTCCACCTCAGGGGTCGTGTTGTCGAGATGTCCGCCCACAGCCTAGCGCCTGCCGCGCTCCCGGTCTCGTGGGGTGACCCCACAGGCCCGGCACGGCGAGGGCAGGCCGGTTGCCCGCCAACCTGAAGGAGGGTGGCGCGGACCCACAGGGTCCGCACCACCCTCCTTCAGGATGTTCGGGATCAGGCAGCGATGGCGAACCGGACGAACCGGGTCACGGTCGCCCCGGCCGCCTCGAGGAGCGCGCCGACCGTCTTCTTGTCCTCCCAGACCGCGGGCTGATCGACAAGGACGACGTCCTTGTAGAATCCCCCGAGCCTGCCCTCGACGATGCGCGGCAGCGCAGCCTCCGGCTTCCCCTCCTCGCGGGCAGTGGCCTCCGCGATACGACGCTCGTTCTCCACGAGGTCCGCGGGGATCTCATCGCGCGTGACGTATGCCGGGCTCATGGACGCGATCTGCATCGCCACCTGGTGTGCCAGCGTCTCGTCGCCACCCGTGTACTCGATCAGCACACCCACCTGCGGGGGCAGGTCGGCGGAGCGGCGGTGAAGGTAGAGGTGCGTGTTGCCGTCGAAGTTGGCGACGGCGACGACCGCGAGGTTCTCCCCGATCTTGGCACCGAGGGACTTGACAGCCTCCTCGACGGTCTCCTCCGCGGCACGGTCGCCCGCGAGGGCGGCGGCGTTCGCAGTGGCGACGTCGGTCGCACCGGTTGCGATGACCGCGGACAGGATCTCCTCGGCCAGGCCCACGAATTCGGCGTTCTTGGCGACGAAGTCGGTCTCGGCGGCGAACTGGATGAGCGCGCCGCCGCGGCCGGCGACGATGCCGTTGGTGGCCTCACGGTCGGCCCGCTTGGCTGCCTTGGCGAGCCCGGAGATCCGCAGCAGTTCGATCGCCTTGCCGAAGTCGCCCTCGGCCTCGGTCAGTGCCTTCTTGGCGTCCATCATGCCGGCGCCGGTGGCGTCGCGGAGCTTCTTCACATCTGCGGCAGTGATTGCCATTGGTCGTTGTTCCTGTCCTGGTTGTCAGTTGGCTTCGGTGGTGTCGTCGGCTTCGGCCTCCGCCGCGGACTCCTCGACGGACGTGTCCTCGGCCTCGGTCTCCTCCGCGGCTGGCTCGGCTTGGGCGAGCAGTTCGCGCTCCCAGTCGGGCATGGGCTCGACCTCTGCAGCCTGGCCGGCGGCGCCGGAGGACCGGGAGATGAGCCCATCGGCGACGGCGTCGGCGATGATGCGGGTCAGCAGGGCGACGGACCGGATGGCGTCGTCGTTGCCGGGGACCGCGAAGTCGACCTCGTCAGGGTCGCAGTTGGTGTCGAGGATGCCGACGACCGGGATGCGCAGCTTGCGGGCCTCGTCGACGGCGAGGTGTTCCTTCTTGGTGTCGACGATCCAGACGGCCTGAGGCGTCCTGGCCATGTCACGGATGCCGCCGAGGGTCCGGTCGAGCTTGATCTTCTCGCGCTCCAGCTGCAGCAGTTCCTTCTTGGTGAGGCCGCTCGCGGCCACATCCGTGAAGTCCATGACCTCGAGCTCCTTGAGGCGCTGGATCCGCTTGGAGACGGTGCCGAAGTTGGTGAGCATGCCACCCAGCCAGCGCTGGTTCACGTAGGGCATGCCGACACGGGTGGCCTGCTCCGCGATGGCCTCCTGGGCCTGCTTCTTGGTGCCGACGAACAGGACCTGGCCGCCGCGGGCGACGGTGCCCTTGACGAAGTTGTAGGCCTTGTCGATGTAGCTCAGCGAGAGCTGCAGGTCGATGATGTAGATGCCGTTGCGCTCGGCGAAGATGAATCGCTTCATCTTCGGGTTCCAGCGACGGGTCTGGTGCCCGAAGTGGACGCCCGATTCCAGCAACTGACGCGTGGTCACGACGGCCATGGCCGTTCCTTTCACGGCGGAGGACTCCGCCTGTTCTGTGGGGTGAGCCCCACGGTGGTTGTTCGGGTCCGTTCCGGACCCCCTGATGCACCGGTGGCGGCACCCGCGAACGGGACCACGCGGCCACCGACGGTTGCCCGCAGATGTGCATGCGACGTCAACCGGAATGTTCCGGCTGCAGGGTTCATACTAGGCGGCGGCGCCTGCCCGCTCAAAACCGTGGGTGTCGGCACGGGCTGTGCAGAACGGGACCCGACCGGCTCGCCGCAACCATGGTGTGGGCATGCACCGCTTCTGGTCCATCCTCGTCTGCCTGTCGCTCGCCCCGCTCCTCCTGGCCGTGGTCCCGGCCCGGGCCGATGGGGCCCTGCAGCTGTCCGCGCCGGTGACCGGTGCCGTCCTGCAGCCCTTCCGGCCGGGTCCCGAAGCCTGGTCGGCGGGCCATCGTGGTGTCGACCTGGCGGCCGCGCCCGGCGAGGAGGTGAGGGCCGCTGCACCCGGCCTCGTTCACTTCGCCGGGACGGTTGCGGGAGTCCCCTCGGTTTCGGTGGATCACGGATCCGGACTGCGCACCACCTACACGCCCGTGTCCCCGCTTGTGAGCGCCGGCGACGCCGTGCGGGCGGGCGACGTGATCGGGCGCGTCCGGGCCGGTCACTGCAAGGACGTCTGCCTCCACTGGGGACTCACGGACGGCACCACGTACTTCGACCCGACGGCATATCTGTCCATCCGGCCGATCGAACTCGTCCCCCTGGGAACCATCCCGAGCGCTCCGCCCGTCATCGGCGGCACCCCGGCCGAGATGCCGGTGGCGGGTACCATCACGTCCCGTTTCGGGCCGCGCCTGCACCCGGTGCTCGGCGTCCGGAAGCTCCACGACGGCGTCGACATCGCCGCCGACTGCGGCACCCCCGTCTCATCCCCCCTCGCCGGGACCGTGCTCTCGGTCGAGGCGCATCCCGCATACGGCAATCGGGTGATCGTCCAGCATGACGGTCTGCGAATGGCGTATGCGCACCTGCGGACGGCCTCGGTCGTGACTGGGCAGCAACTGCCTGCCGGTGGGCGGGTCGGGAGCGTTGGCTCCACCGGGTTGTCCACCGGATGCCACCTCCACTGGATGGCCTGGCGTGACGGCACCCTGGTGGACCCGCTCCTGCTGTGAGCCGATGCCGGTCAGGCGCGGGGATGCGCCTGGCGGTAGGCGTCCCGGAGCCGGCGCGAAGTCACGTGGGTGTAGACCTGCGTCGTGGCGACGGAGGAGTGCCCCAGCATCTCCTGCACCGACCTGAGGTCGGCTCCTCCCCCCAACGTGTGGGTGGCCATCGCGTGGCGCAGTCCGTGCGGCCCCACCTCCGCGCCACCCGCCCTGGTCGCGGCATGCACCACCCGCCTCGCCACCCTGGGGTCGAGGGCCCCGCCCCGGGCGCCGAGGAAGACGAGATCCGGGCTGTCCGGTCGCATCACCGCGGGACGCGCCTCCAACCAGGCCGCAAGGGCCCGCCGCGCCGGCGCACCTATCGGGACCACCCTCTCCTTCGAGCCCTTCCCGAACACGCGCACGAGGCCACGTTGGTCGTCGATGTCGCCGGGCGCGAGCGTGCAGGCCTCCTGCACGCGGAGCCCGCAGCCGTACAGCAGTTCGACCAGGGCCAGGTCCCGCAACGCGATCGGCCCCTCCCCTTCCGTGACCCGCGCCTCGGTTGCCGCGATGCTGTCGGCGACGGCACCGAGGGACGGCACGTGCGGCAATGTCCCCCTGCGCTTCGGGGCCCTGAGCCGAAGCGACGGATCGTCGCCGATCAGCCCCTCCTGCCTCGCCCAGGCGAAGAACCCGCGCACCGCAGCGACCTTCCGCTGCACGGTGGCAGACGAGGCACCCTCCTCGACGAGTCCCGCCAGCCAGGAGCGCAGTGCGGGCAGCGTGACCTGGCCGGGAGCGACGGGAATCGCCTCGGCGAGGCCGACGAGGTCCGAGGAATAGGCGCGCACGGTGTTCGGCGACAGCCCACGGTCCCCCGTCAGGTGCTGACGGTATTCCGCCATCGCCCCCGCCCAAGCTCCGTGACCGTCCGCCATGCCCTCAGTCTGCCCCAGTGGGGGGCACGCAGGCGATGACCGGGTCCGACCGGGCATACTTGGGCCTGCCATCACCCATCAGTGAGGAGATCCCCATGGCATTGGACCTGACCACCGGCGGAAGGATACGTCCGATCACCCGCTGGGGAACTCCGGTCATGCACGCGAAGACGCGTCCCGTCACGGACTTCGACGAGGACCTGCACGAACTGGTCCGCGACATGTTCGCCACGATGCACGCCGCCGAAGGAGTCGGGCTGGCGGCGACCCAGGTCGGCGTGGACCTGGCGGTCTTCATCTACGAGTGCCCGGACGCCGACGATGTCGTTCACCGTGGCGTGGTGTGCAACCCCGTCGTGGAACTGCCCAAGGGCAAGGACCGGAACCTGGACGCCAGTGAGGAGGGGTGCCTCTCGCACCCGGGGGGCTACGAGTCCGTGGCACGGCCCGACAAGGCTATCTGCACCGGCCAGGACCCCGAGGGCAACGAGATCGCCCTTGAGGGCACCGGCCTCCTGGCACGCTGCTTCCAGCACGAGACGGATCACCTGAACGGGACGGTCTTCGGCGACCGCATCTCGAGCAGGGCCCGCCGGAAGCTCGACAAACAGGTGGCTGAACTGGCCTACCGGTACCCCGACGACTGGCCGGTGTCGCCGAAGCGCTTCGCCACAACGACTCGTACGGAGAGCCTGTAGGGGCCCTCCCGCCAGACCCCGAGGAGTCAGTGGTGCCCCTTCACCACCATCCGCAGGATCCGGAGGTCGAACGCCACGAAACGCAGGAACTGGTGAAACGGGGATCGGCGCCGTCGAAGCGTGGCCTCGGTGGGCAGGGGCGCACGGGACAGGTCTGCGACGCCGGCAGGTGTCCGCTCGTTTGGATCACTCATGGTCACTCCGGAATCAGCTGCCAGCCCGGAAGGGCCTTGGCCTTGTAGATGAACAGGTGGTGCAGCATCAGCTTCACCCAGTGCCCCGCCAGGCCGATCTCGCCCCGCGTCTCGCGAATGTCCCGCCCTGTGGCGAACCTGTCGTAGTCGGGCACGACCGGCAACATGGTCATGGCGGCGGCCGATCCGCTGAACATGCCGGTACCGGCAGATGCGACACATGCCGCACCCATTCGTGCCATGGAAGCCATGTGCGCCGGTGCGGAGTTTCCGCCCCTGATGCGGTCCCGGATGGTGTACGCCACGGTCTTGCCCATCACCCCCGACGGCATGCCGGTCCGCGGCGGCGACGGAGCGATCAGGGTGCCGTTCGCCGACTTGCGTGGCCGCGAGATCTGGTGTGGCGGCGCGAATGCGATGCCGACGGCGAACAGGTTGTCGAACCCCGGTGCTTCGTAGGTGCTGGGCCAGTCCTCGGCCTTCCACTGCTCGTAGGGCTTGACGGCATAGTCGGCGTCGACGCGCATGAACCCGTTCGGTGCGAAGAGCCTGTCGGTGATGTCCTCGCCGACCGCCGAGTAGGCCTTGATCGGCACCCCGCCGAATGGCGGGAGCAGCATGGCGAAGTCGAAGTCCAAGGCATGGGTGTGACCATCGAGGGTCTCGAAGTGAACCGTCCGGGGTTCAACGTTCGTAACGTGCGCACCGAGGATGGCCTCCACCCCTCGCTCACGGAAGAGGGAAGCGGTCCAGAGCTCACTTGTGGTCTGGAAGCCTGACTGGTCGAACACCATGCCATCGACGCCGAAGTCGCCGAGTTCGGCCTCGTTGGTCAGGTAGACGACTCTCGCCCTGTCCCGGACGCCCGCCTGACGCAGTTGGTGGTCCACGTTGAACACATACTCGAATGCGGCTCCCTCGCAGGTGCAGGTACCGTGCCCCATACCCACGACCAACGTCTGGCGTTCACCTCGCCTGAGCCGATCGATGACCTCGAGGAGTCGTTCTGCAGCCTCGACGGCGTGTTCTGCGGTGCACACGGACACGGAATGCCCGTCGGGCCCCAGGCCGGGGGTGGCCTCGAACCGCAGCTTCGGCCCCGTCGCGTTGATCAGGTAGTCGTAGGTCAGCTGTTCACTGTGGCCCGAGCGGGCAGCGTCGGTGAATGTGATGTCGACGGCCGGCGAACTCCCGTGCAATGTGCCCTCGGGATGGATCGCCGTGGCACGCGCCTGCAGGAACTCGATGCCCTTGCGCCTATACACCGGGGCGAGCGGGAAGACAACGTCATCCCTGCCCATCTGTCCGACCCCAACCCAGATGTTCGACGGGATCCAGTTCCAGTGGGAGTTCGGCGACACGACGGTGACCACATGCTCGCGCCCGAGGATCCGGCGCAGATGCAGGGCGGCGGTGTGCCCGGACACCCCTGCCCCGAGGATGACGATTCTTGCCATGTCCGCTCCTTCGGCTGACCCGGTTGCCAGCCACTCCTATACCCTAGGGGGTATAGGAGGAACCTGCAAGCGTCCTCACCGCAGTGCCCAGGCGAACACCGCTGCGGCCGTGGCCACGTTCAGTGAGTCGACGCCCGGAGCCATGGGGATGGTCACGATGTGGTCGGCCACGCCCAGCCAGCGTTCGGACAGCCCCTGCCCCTCGGTCCCGAGCAGAAGTGCCGCCCGATCGGGTGCGGGGAAGTCCTCAAGGGGCGTGGCGCCCGGGGCCAGTGCGGCCGCAACCAGCGTGAAACCGGCTTCACGGATCCGCTCCAGGTCGCCGTCGTCGGTCATGCGACGCCATGGCAGTTGCAGCGACGCTCCCATCGAGGCCTTCACGGCCCGCCGGTACAGCGGATCGGCGGAGTTGTCGGACACGGCAACGCCGCCCCAACCGAGCCCGGCGGCCACCCGGAGGATGGAACCCATGTTGGCGTGGTCGACGATGTCCTCGCACACCATGAGCCGTCGCCCACGAAGCAGCGTCCCCCAGGACGCCTCCTGCGGCCGCACGAACGACCCGAGCGCCCCGCGGTGGACGTGGAACCCGGACACCGCCTCGATCAGATCTCCCTGCGCCACGTAGCAGGGCACCTCCGGGTGGCGGTCCAGGATGTCCGCGAGGCCTGGGAGCCAGCGGGCCTGCAGGAGGAAGGACCTCGGCGAGGCACCCGCCTCGGCCGCGCGACGGATGATCTTCTCCCCCTCCGCGATGAACAACCCACCGGACTGCTCGATCCCGCGCCGCAGTTGTGAGTCGCGGAGCGAGACGTAGTCCGACAGGCGGGAGTCCTTCGGATCGGTGACTTCGATCAGCACGGGCCCATCCTGCCTCGCCCGGTGCGGTGCCCGCTACGTTGGTCCCCATGGCCACTCCCCGGTTCCGGATGGACCCGTTCATGCTGCTGATCCTCGCATCGGCGCTGCTGGCGTACCTCCTGCCGGCCACCGGCGCGGTCGCACCGGTGGTGGACGCCGGGACCAAGGCCGCAATCTTCCTCCTCTTCTTCGGCTACGGGGCGAAGCTGTCCCTGCACGAAGCGCTGTCCGGCCTGAGGCACTGGAGACTGCACACGGTGATCCTGACGTTCACGTTCGTCGTGTTCCCGATCATCGGGCTCGGCCTCCTCGCACTGCCCAACGGACTGGTCGGTTCCCTCACGCGCGTCGGACTTGCCTATCTGTGCGTCGTCCCGTCGACCGTGCAGTCATCCATCACCTTCACGTCACTGGCCGGGGGGAACGTGCCGGGGGCGATGGTGTCGGCCACCGCCTCGAACCTCATCGGCGTGTTCGCAACCCCACTGCTGGCGATGGCCATGTTGCCGGTGGAGGGCACCGGGGGCATCGGCTTCGACCAGTTCCTGGCGGTCATCGTCCAACTCCTGCTGCCGTTCATCCTGGGGCAGTTGTCCAGGCGGTGGACCGCGGGCTTCATGAAGAGGCACCAGCATCGGATCAAGTACCTGGACCAGGGAGTGATCTACCTGGTGGTCTACGGTGCCTTCTCGGAGTTCTTCGCCGGAGGCGCCTGGCGTCAGGTCCGGCCGCTGGACCTCGCCGTGCTCCTGGGCGTGTGCCTGGTGGTTCTCGCACTCATGCTCTGGCTGACCTGGCATGTGGCTGGCTGGCTGCGATTCGACCGCGGCGACCGGATCGCCATCATGTTCTGCGGCACGAAGAAGTCACTGGCCACGGGGGTGCCGATGGCGAGCGTCCTGTTCGCCCCCGGTGTCGTGGGGCTCATCGTGCTCCCGTTGATGCTGTTCCACCAGGCGCAGCTCCTGGCATGCACCGTCATCGCCGGGCGTCTGGCCAGGTCCCGGATCTGACGCGCCGGCTATGGGGACTCATGTTCGCCCGCTGACTCGACCGGGTGGACGATCAGCGTGATGCCGTCGATGCCGTACACCTCGATGTACAGTCCCTCCGAGATGGTCACGGTCGGGTCGAAGGCACGGGCGTCCCAGACCTGGCCCCGCACCTCGACCTCGCCGCCCTCCCGCCCGATCCGGGTCGTCACGCGGCCACCCGATCCGATGAGGGACTCGATCGTGGAGCGGTGACCCGGCACTTCCCGAACCCTCCAAAGGAGCCTCGGGCGCAGGAGCAGGAGTGCCGAGACTGTAACGGCCAGCGCGACGACCAACTGCACCCAGAGTTGGGACGGGAGAAGCAGGGCCGTCACAGCCCCGGCGAACGCGCCCGTGGCGAGCATCAGCAGGGTCAGGTCGAGGGTGAAGAGTTCGACCGCGGCCAGTGCGAACCCCGACACTCCCCACACAGCCCAGGCGTACTGGTGCAGCCACGCCGCGAAGTCATCCATGGCGCGCCACGGACCTCGCACTCCAGCGCCCGTCGTGCTCGGACACGCGCAGCGGCATGCCGAAGGCACGGCTGAGGTTCTCGCCAGTGAGCGTCACCCGGATGGGACCGGCAGCAGTGATGCGACCGCCGGACATCAGCAGGCAGTGCGTGACGCCGAGCGGGATCTCCTCGACGTGATGCGTGACGAGCAACGACGCCGGCGAGTCCGGGTCCGCGAACAGGTCGGACAACGTGTCCAGGAGGGCCTCGCGCCCAGCCAGATCAAGGCCGCTGGCCGGTTCGTCCAGCAGGAGCAGCTCGGGGTCCGTCATCAGTGCCCTTGCGATCTGGGCACGCTTGCGTTCGCCCTCGCTCAGCGTGCCGAAGGTGCGGTCCGCAAGGTGGTCGATCCGCAGCGACGACATGAGCCGCCTTGCCCGCGCGATGTCGACGTCGTCGTAGACCTCCTGCCAGCGACCGATCACGGCGTAGGCGGCCGACAGCACGACGTCCTGCACACGCTCGCCCCGCGGCAGACGCTCGGCGAGCGCGGACGATGTCAGCCCGATGCGGGGCCTGAGTTCGAAGACGTCGACCGTCCCGACAACCTCACCAAGCAGGCCGACGACGCCTTCGGTCGGGTACATCTGGGCGGCAAGCACCTGGAGCATCGTCGTCTTGCCTGCACCATTGGGGCCGATCACCACCCAGCGCTCACCCTCCTTGATGGCGAGGTCGAGCGAGTCGATGAGGACCGCGTTCCCACGCCTGACCGTCACACCTGCAAGTTCCGCCACCGTCGCCATGGATCAACCCTATCCGGGTGGCTGGGCCAGGCCCGTCAGGCGCCGGTGGAGTGGAGTCCGCCGTCGACGTGGACGATCTCGCCGGTCGTGGCCGGGAACCAGTCCGACAGGAGTGCGACCACGGCCTTGGCGGCCGGCACTGCGTCGGTCGCGTCCCAGGCCAGCGGTGCCCGCTCGGACCAGATCTCGTTGAAGGATTGGGCACCCGGGATGGCCTTCTTCGCCATGGTGTCGATCGGGCCGGCGGCGACGAGGTTGGAACGGATGCCATCGGGGCCGAGGTAGCGCGCCAGGTAGCGGGATGTGGACTCGAGTGCGGCCTTCGCAACACCCATCCAGTCGTACGCGGGCCAGGACACAGAGGCGTCGAAGGTGAGACCGACGATGCTGGCCCCCGGGTTGAGCATGGGCTTGGCAGCCATGGTGAGGCTCTGCATCGAGTAGGCCGAGATTTCGAGCGCCTTGGAGACGACATCCCACTCGGTGGACAGGAACGCACCGCCAAGCGCCTTCTCCGGGTCTGCGAATGCGATGGAGTGCACGATGCCGTCCAACCCGCCCTGCAGGTACTCGCCGAGCAACTGTGGCAGCGTGGCCAGGTGTTCCGGGTTCGTCACGTCGATCTCGACGAGCGCCGGCGTCGGGTCCAGCCTGCCGACGACGCGGCGCGCGAGGCTGACCGCCCTGCCTGCTGCCGACACGACGACGTTCGCACCCTCCTTCTGTGCTATGTCGGCCACGGCGTAGGCGATTGACGTGTTCATCGTCACGCCGGTGACGAGGATGTTCTTGCCTTCGAGGATGCCCATTGTCCCAGTCCTTCCAGATTGCACGGTGCGGGAGTTGTGGTGCGGTTGTTCAGTGGCCCATGCCGAGGCCACCGTCGACGGGCAGCACCGCGCCGGAGATGTACCTGGCGCCTTCCCCTGCGAGGAAGAGCGCGGCCTCCGCCACGTCGTGGCCGCTCCCCAGGTAGCCGACCGGGATCCTGGCCTGGTAGGCCTTGACCTGCTCCTCGGACAGCGCAGCGGTCATGTCCGTCTCGATGAAGCCGGGGGCGATCACGTTGGTGGTGATGTTGCGACCACCGAGTTCGCGGGTGAGGCTGCGGGCCATGCCCACCAGTGCCGCCTTCGACGCGGCGTAGTTGAGCTGTCCGGGTGAACCGAGGAGCGCGACCACGGAGGAGATCAGGATGATCCTGCCGAATCGGCCACGCGTCATCGGTCGGGCGGCCCTGCGGATCACACGGAATGTGCCGGTCAGGTTCGTGTCGATGACCTGCTGCCAGTCCTCGTCGCTCATGCGGGCGACCAGGGTGTCGCGGGTCACGCCGGCGTTCGCAACCAGCACCTCCACGGGCCCCAACTGGGTCTCGACGGCCTCGAACGCGGCGTCGACCTCCTCCTGCGATGTGATGTCGCACTTGACGCCGAGGACTCCGTCTGGGACGCCGCCGGAACGGTAGGTGGCTGCGACGCGGTAGCCCGCGTCACGAAAATGTTCGGCGATTACGCGGCCGATCCCCTTGGAGCCGCCGGTGACGAGGACAACGCGAGATTCTTCCACGGCGTCAACCTACCGCACCGGCATATGCTGGGGACACCATGAAGGGGACACATGTCGGCCACGAGGCGGCACTGATCACTCACGCCCGTCCGGGCAGGACCCTGGACGTCGAGACCCGGACCAGGCGCTACCTCGTGACGATGACGATCAGGACCGCCGGCTTCCTGGCCTTCCTGGTCCTGCCGGGCTGGTGGAAGATCGCCTCCCTGGTGGTCGCAGTGGTCCTGCCGCTCGTCGCCGTGCTGCTGGCCAACAACTCGGATCACCGGTTGCCACCACAGGCCGTGGAACCCCGGGACGAGACCATGCGCGCCATCACGTCCGGAGAGGTCGTTCGGGGCGATGTCGCAGAAGACGCAAAGGACGACCAGTGAGGCGGATGATCCTGCGCTGGGTGGCGCTGGCCGTGCTCCTGACGCTCGCAGCCCTGGGCAGCATGCGGCTCGGGGAATGGCAGCTGGACCGCCTCGATCAACGCCGTAGCCGAAACGCGGCCGTCACCGCCAACGAGGGGCTGCCGCCCGTGCCCTGGACCGACCTCATGGGCGGCACCCTCGACGAGGCGAACCTCTGGAGGCGAGTGACGGTTGTCGGCACCTACACCGGCGAGCAGTTCCAGGTCCGCTACCGAAGCCTGGACAACAACCCGGGGATCGAGGTGGCGGCAGTCATGCGCACCACCGACGGCCGTGAGTTGCTCATCGACCGCGGTTTCATCCCTCGCGAGGCCGGCAAGCCCGACACCGAGGCGCTTCCCCCCACGCCCACCGGGCAGGTGACGGTGCTCGGATACGTCCACAGGGACGAGGAGGGCGACGAAGGGGCGATCGTTCCCCACGACTTCAAGGTGCGCCTGATCAACTCCGGGGCGATCGGTGCCTCACTCGGGCGCGACCTGGTGCCGGGCTACGTGGTGCTCATCTCCTCCGAGCCGGCCAACGGCGACACGCTGCTGCCCGTGGGCGTGCCGGACCTCAGCGAGGGGAACCACTTCTCGTACGCGCTGCAGTGGTTCGCATTCGGCGCGATCGCCCTGGTCGGCATCGGGGTTCTGATCCGTGCCGACCTCAAGGACCACCGGAAGGCGCAGGCCCGTGCCAGGCGGCAGGAGCAGGCCCGGGTGGACGTCGATGCCGGCGAGTGAGGCGCTGCGCGGGATCACGGGTCTGCTCGCCTGCCCGGTGTGCACCGGCACGTTGACTCTGGCGGGCCCCGCCCTCGTCTGCGAGCGCCGGCACTCGTTCGACGTCGCCCGCCAGGGATACGTGAACCTTCTTGGTCAGGCGCCGCCTCGCAACGCCGACACGACCGCGATGTGCGATGCCAGGGACAGATTCCTGGCCTCGGGGCACTACGACCCCGTGAGGGAAGCCGTGATCCATGCGACCGGGCTGGCCGCCCGCTTGCTGGAGGTGGGAGCCGGGACCGCCTGGTACCTGGCCGGCGTGCTCGACGCGCTGCCCGCCGCGCTCGGCCTCGCAACCGACGTCTCCGTCGCCGCCGTCAGGCGCGCGGCCAGGGCCCACGTTCGCGCCGCTGCGGTCGTGGCCGACACCTGGGCGGGCCTGCCGCTGCAGGACGGTTCCGTCGATGCGGTCCTGTGCGTGTTCGCCCCGAGGAACGGTGCCGAGTTCGCACGGGTGCTGCCACGGGGCGGCCGCGCGGTCGTCGCCGCGCCCGGCCCGGAACACCTCGTGGAGCTGCGGACCCGCCTGGGTCTCCTTGGCATCGGCCCGGACAAGCCGGCCTCGATCGCGGGCGCACTGGGCGACGACTTCCAGCTGTTCGAGACGCAGCAGGTCGGGCGGGCCATGACGTTGACGGATGCCGAGGCCACCCGGCTGGTCGCCATGGGGCCGAACGCGTTCCACGGCGTCTCCGGCACCATCGACGGCGGTGACGTCACGTTGGACGTCACCGTCACGACGTTCCTGCGCCGCTGACCGGCCGCACTCAGAGGCTGAGGAACTCGCGGAACTCCTCACAGGCCTGATCGGCCAGTTCGCGCGTCGGCATCTCGCAGAAGATGCGCAGCAGCGGTTCGGTGCCGGAGAAGCGGGCGATGATCCAGCCGTTGTCGAAGTAGACCTTGCAGCCGTCCATGTGGGAGACGCGGGTGACGTTCGCGGAGAAGTCAGGGATGCGCTTGTCCTCCATGAGGGTCTTGAGGATCTCCGGCTTCCGCTCGGCCGGGAACTTGAAGTCCTCCTCGGCCATGTAGTGCGGCGCGAACTGGCCGGTGATCTCCTCATAGATACGGCTCATGGACTTGCCCACGACTGCGATCATCTCGACAAGCAGCACGGCTGCATAGATGCCGTCCTTGCCGGAGATGTGGCCTCGCACGGTCAATCCTCCCGACGACTCCCCGCCGATCACGGCATCGGTCTCGAGCATCTTCCCGGAGATCCACTTGAAGCCGACCGGCACCTCATGGCACTTCTGCCCGTGTCGTTCCGCCAACTCGTCCAGGAGCGACGTCGTGGCGACGTTGCGTACGACGTCGCCCTTCCAGCCCTTGTGCTCCAGCAGGTACCAGTACAGGATCACAAGCAGTTGATTCGGGTGCAGGAAGTTGCCGTGGTCGTCGATCACGCCGATCCGGTCGGCGTCGCCGTCGGTCGCGATGCCCAGGTCGCAGTCATTCTCGATGACGAACCGCTTCAGCGCCTCCAGCGTGGCGCTGGTCGGGGAGGGCAGTTTCCCGCCGAACAGCGTGTCGCGGCGATCGTGGATGACGTCCACCTCTGCCCTGGCGGTCAGCAGGATCGTCTGCAGCGACGTCCTCGACACACCGAACATCGGGTCCAGTGCGATCTTCAGGTCGGCATCCCGGATCGCTTCCATGTTCACCTGGGAGATGATCGAGTCGATGTAGCCGTTGAACGGCTTGATCTCGGAAACCTTCCCCTGCGCCACGGCCCGCTCGTACGGCAGCAATCCGATGCCTGCCTCCCCTTCCCTCTCCAGCGACTCCATCCTGCGTTCGATGTCGTCGGTGACCGTCTCGTCGGCGTCCTTGCCGCCCTCGGTGAAGACCTTTATGCCGTTGTACAGGGCCGGGTTGTGCGACGCCGTGATCGCCATCCCGTACGGCAATCCCTGATCCTTGACGCTCCACATGATCATCGGCGTCGGCGCCTGCTCCATCTTGATCACCCGGCATGCGACGCCCTCGCCGGCGAACACCTCCGCCGCCCAGTGTGCCGCGACGTCCGACAGGAACCGACGGTCGTAGCCGATGACAAGGCCACGGTCGGCGACCCCCTCGTCCTTGATCCGCTGGGCCAGTGCCGCGGCGAGGAGGCGGACATTCGCCCTTGTGAACTCATCGCCGATGATCGCTCGCCAGCCGCCGGTACCGAACTTGATGCGCGCCATGGAATCTCCTGGAAGGTGTCGGAGACTCCAGACTAGTGACCGAGCCCGCGATGCGCCGACCAGTGGACAGCCCGACTGCGCATTGCAGCCCGCCTCCGACCGGCCTCAGGCCAGATCGACCAGTTCGGCGTAGTCGTCGCTCCACAGATCCTCGACGCCGTCGGGAAGCACCAGCACGCGATCCGGTTCGAGTGCCGCCACGGCACCGGGGTCGTGCGTGACGAGCACGACTGCGCCCGCATAGGTGCGGATCGCGTTCAGCACCTCTGCCCGCGAGGCCGGGTCGAGGTTGTTGGTGGGCTCGTCGAGCAGCAGCACGTTCGCGGCGGACACAACCAGCATCGCCAGCGCGAGGCGGGTCTTCTCGCCGCCGGACAGCACCTTCGCGGGCTTCTCGACGTCGTCGCCCACGAACAGGAACGAGCCGAGCACCTTTCGCACCTCGGTGTCGTTGAGATTCGGGGAGGCGGAGACCATGTTGTCCAGGACGCTCCGCTCGACGTCCAGCGTCTCGTGTTCCTGTGCGTAGTAGCCGAGCTTGGCTCCGTGCCCGAGGACACGCCGGCCGGTGTCCGGCTGCTCGATCCCCGCCAGGATGCGCAGCATCGTGGTCTTCCCGGCACCGTTCAGGCCGAGCACCACCACCTTGGAGCCCTTGTCGATCGCCAGATCCACTGCCGTGAACACCTCGAGCGAACCGTAGGCCTTGCTCAGGTCCTCGGCAGTGAGCGGGGTCTTCCCGCACTGTGCCGGCTCCGGGAACCGGATCTTCGCTACCTGGTCGTTCGCCCGCTCCCCCTCGATGCCGGCCATCAGCTTCTCCGCCCGCTTGGCCATGTTCTGGGCAGCCACTGCCTTGGTGGCCTTGGCACGCATCTTGTCCGCCTGGGCCATCAGCTGAGTGGCCTTTCGCTCGGCGTTCAACCGCTCGCGCTTGCGTCGCTTCTCGTCGGTCTCACGCTGCAACAGGTAGCGCTTCCAGTCCATCGAGTACACGTCCAGTTCCGCCCTGTTCGCGTCCAGGTGGAACACCTTGTTGACGACGGCGTCCAGCAGGCCGGTGTCGTGGCTGATGATGACGAGCCCGCCGGCGAACGCCTGCAGGTAGCTCCGGAGCCACACGATGGAATCGGCATCGAGGTGGTTTGTCGGTTCGTCCAGCAGAAGCGTGTCGGCGTCCGAGAACAGGATGCGGGCCAACTCGATGCGACGGCGCTGGCCACCGGACAGGGTCTTGAGCGGCTGGGCGAGCACCCGGTCGGGCAGGCCCAGGTTGGCCGCGATCCGGGAGGCCTCCGCCTCTGCGCCGTAGCCGCCGGCGGCATGCAGGGCGTTCTCCGCGCGCGTGTAGGCGGCCATGGCCGCCTCTCTTTCGGCGCCCTCGGTCAAGGCCATGTCCTCCTCCGCCCGGCGGAGCCGGCGGATGACGACGTCGAGGCCGCGCGCGCCCAGGATGCGGTCGCGCGAGATCTGCTCGGGTTCCCCGGAACGGGGATCCTGAGGCAGGTAGCCCAGTTGGCCGGACCGGGTGATGCTGCCGCCGGCCGGTTGTCCCTCGCCGGCAAGGATGCGCGTCAATGTGGTCTTGCCCGCACCGTTGCGCCCGACCAGCCCGATCCGGTCACCGGCTGTCACCTGGAAGGACACCGGGGACAACAGCAGCCGGGCCCCGGCCCGCACCTCCACGTCTCTCACCTGCAGCACGAGGGGCGATTCTACCCCCGAACCGCCTCACAGGCCGGAGACGAACTCCAGGACGGAGGCCTCCCACTCGACTCGGTGGGACAGGTTGGCCCCGTGGGGTCCGCCCCTGATCACATGCAGGTGGGCGTCAGGGATGATCTCGACCGCGCGGGCGCTGGAGGCGGCGAGCGGTACGTTCCGGTCTCCGTCGCCGTGGATGAGGAGTGCGGGGACGTCGATCCGGGCGCAGTCGTCGCGCAGATCGGTGGCCCACAGCAGGATGCACTCGGATGCCGCCGCCGGGTCGCTCTGATGGGCAACCGTCAGGGCCTCGCCCAACTCGTCCCGCGTGATCGCCAGCCCGTCGGCGTTGCTGTAGAAGTTCTCGACGAACCCGGCGACGAAGCCGGGGAAGTCCGCGGCACAGGCGGCGGCCAGTTCCTGGAACCCGGACAGCGGCATGGCGCCGGCGGGGTTGTCGCCGGACTGGCACAGTGCAGGACAGATGGAGCTGGCGAGCACCACTCCTGCCAGCCTGCCCGTACCGTAGGTCGAGCAATACCTTGCGACCTCCCCGCCCCCCATCGAATACCCGAGCAGCACGGTGTCGCGGAGGTCGAGGTGCGTCATGAGGTCATCGAGGTCGGATGCGAGCGTGTCGTAGTGGTAGCCGACCGCGGGCTTGTCCGATCGACCGAACCCGCGCCGGTCGTACGTCACCACCCGCAGCCCGGCATCCGTGAGGGCTTGTTCGTTGGCGCGGAACGACTCGCCGCTGAGCGGCCAGCCGTGCACGAGTACGATCGGGCGGCCCGTGCCGCCGGTGTCGGTGTAGTGCAACGTGACAGGTGCGTCGCCAGAGGTGACGAGGCTTGGCATCTTTGCCTCCTTGGGCTCGACTTCCACCAGCCTAGCGGCGTGACCGGGGAATATGGTTGGCGCATGAGAGCCCCGAATCCCAACGGCCCCGTCATCAGAGTCATGGTCGCCGAGGATGATCCTCTGGCCCAGCAGGCCATCGAGACGTATCTGTCGCACGCCAACGACATGGAGTTGATCGGCATCGCCTCCGACGGCCAGAGTGCCCTCGAGCTGGCCGCCACCACCGACCCGGATGTGGCCATCATCGACATCCACATGCCGAAGGTCGACGGCATCGAGGTGACGCGCCGGCTGACGCAACCTCCGTCACGGATCAAGGTGGTCTGCTTCACCGCGCTGGGCGACGACAACGTCATGCTGGACGCGATCCACGCGGGCGCCTCGGGATTCCTGCTCAAGACCGACAGCCCCGGACTCGTGCTGCACGGGGTCCGCACGGCCTTCAGCGGGGAGGCCCTGGTCTCGCCGAAACTCATCGCGACCGTACTCGCGAACAGTGTGCGCCGCATCGAACCGCCGAGACACCTGTCGGAGACCGAGCGGGAACTGCTGGTCCTGATCGGGCGGGGGTTCAACAACGCGGAGATCGCCGAGAAGCTCATCCTCGCCCCGAGCACCGTCAAGACCTACGTCAGCCGCCTGCTGGCCCGACTGGACAGGCCCAACCGGGCCGCACTTGCCACTCTGGCCTACGAATGGGGCCTGATGGATCCTTCGAAGAAGCCGAAGGGAAACTGAGTGTATCCGAAAGTTGACGTCTTTGGTCAGCTTTCGGATACAGTTTAGTATCCTTGGCCCCTAAACTGCCCTCTGGCCTGTGCCCTGCGGCACCGCGTGGCGTACCTTCGAGGTAACTCCTAGTCGCAAGGGAAACATCATGACCGAGCTTCTCCCCCACATCGTCCCGCTTCTGTCCGTCGCGCTGCTCCAGAGCCGCTTCGTCCGCGGCCTGCTCTTCAGGATCTTCCCCGGGCTCTCCGGTTGGGCGTGCTTCCTGCTGCCCTGGAGCTGCAGGTAGGCTCCATCCACGGCGCGACCACCACCAGGTCACGCAAGGTCTAGGCTGGCTCCTGTGACTGCTGAAGTTCGGCCGAGTCGACCGTCGCCTTGGCTTGAACCCGCCTTGGCCGTGCTCGTTCTCACGATCATCGCGCTGTCCGAGGGGCCCCGGGGCCCCATCCAGTGGGCCTTGTCATTCCTTGTGTGCGGCGGCGCAGCGTTGGCAGGGTTCATGCCTCGTGCCGCAGCGTTCGTTACAGGTGTCTCTCTGCTGGGCTTCCTGTCCCTGCCTGCCAGTTCGATGACCTCGGTCGGCATAGCGGTCTTCGTCAACATCTTCGCCCTGACCCGCCGACAACCACGAGGGTGGCTGTGGCTCATCGGGTGGTTGCTGGCAGTCGTGTACTGGGTCATGGTCGTGCACTTCTCGCACTCCGCCTCGGATACCGTCTCGTCCCTTGTGGTCTTGGCCGTCCTGCTTGCCATATCCGTCGGTGGAGGCCTGCTCTGGCGGGTCGGCGAGCAACGAGTCGCCAAAGCCAAGGCGGCTGCCGAGGAACAGGTGCTGCAGCTTCGTCGCGGCCTGGCCAGGGATCTCCACGACACCGTGGCGCACACCATCTCGAACGCCGCGATGCGTGCGCACATGGCGGGCCTGGACCCCTACATCACACCTACCCTGCGGCTCGAACTGGAGCACATTGCGACCGACTGCAGCACCGCCGCGCAGGACCTACGGCAACTCCTTGCGGCACTCAGGGACCTGGACGGCACCTCCACGAGCAGCACCGGTCCGCTGGCCGACGCCCAGTCGCTGAAGAGAGTCGTGGAGGAACAGACCGACAGACTCCGCCAGGCCGGATTCACCGTCGAGTCCCACGTCGAGTTGACGGCACCCGTCCGCGCCTCCAGGGCCAGTGCGATGTCCATGATCGTCGTCGAGGTCGTGAACAACATGCTCAAGCACGCCACACCCTCCAGTACGTGCGAGCTCTCCATCCACTCCAACCCGGACAGGTTGGCGGCCGAGTTCCGCAACCCGGTGCAGAGGCAGCAGGCCTCCTCGAGGGGCCTCGGGCTGATCGGCATCCGGGAGCGGGCCAACCTGCTGAACGGGAGTTGCTCCTTCGGCGAGAAGGACGGCTGGTGGCTCATGGAGATTCTGCTGCCGCTTGGCAACGAGACACTGGCCGGTGACGCTCCACGACGCTCCGCCATTGGGTGACACCTTGATCAACCTTCGGATACAACCCGGCGTCCCAGTGATGCCTGCCGGGTGCTGAGTGCGTTTGAATAGCTGCGAGGACACTTCAGGAACTCAACAAGGACAGCCGACCGGCCCCCGTGCCGCGTCAACCCGGATCCCCCCCGGAGACGCAGAAGCACCGTGGCCGATCCCCCAAGGGCCCCGGGCCGCGAGGCTGTCCCCTCCGAAGGTCCGGACGTGACGAGGGCGGGCTGATCGATGATCAGCCCGCCCTCGCCCGTGTCCGACACGATTCGGCGACGGCGCAGGTCAGAGGTTGTAGCCCACGGCCCGCAACTGTTCCCGTCCCTCCTCCGTGATCATCTCCAGGCTCCACGGCGGCAGCCACACCCAGTTGATGGTCACGGAGTTCGCGAGATCGCTCAGCACGTACTTCGTGTCGTACTCAATCTTGTCGGTGAGGGGACACGTCGGCGATGTCAGGGTCATGTCCAGCGTGACGTTGCCCTCGTCATCGATGATCGCCCCGTAGACCAGCCCGAGGTCGACCACATTGACCATCAACTCCGGGTCGACGACGTCGCGCATCGCCTCGAAGACCTCCTCCTCCGTCGGCGGCACGGGGCCTCCGCCGTCGCCGAGGCGCACGTCGGGGAGCTCGTCCCTGACAAGGTCGCTTGGACGGGTCGTGGATTCGTACATCATCAGGATGCCTCCTTGGTTGTGGCGCGGTTCACGGCGTCGCGCAGGGCCGCCCAGGCGAGCAGTGCGCACTTGACCCTTGCGGGGAACTTGGAGACGCCTGCGAACGCGACGGCGTCCTCGAAGCGGTCCTCGTCGGGGGTGATGCGCCCCCGTGACTGCATCATCTCAAGGAAATCCTCGTACAGACCCATCGCATGTGCGGCCTGCGTCCCGATCACGAGATCGGTCATGACCGATGTGGACGCCTGCGAGATGGAGCAACCCTCCCCGAAGTAGGACACGTCGGCGATCCGGTCGCCGTCGAGTCGCAGACGCAGCGTCAACTCGTCGCCGCAGGAGGGGTTCACGTGGTGGACCTCGACGTCGTAGGGCTCCCGGAGTCCGCTGTGGTGCTTCTCGCGGTAGTGGTCGAGGATGATGGTCTGGTAGAGCTCGTCAACGTTCACGATCTGCCCCCGAGTCGCGGTGCGAAGTAGTTGCGGGTGTGCACGAGCGCGTCGGCCAGGGCGTCGATCTCACCGTGTGTCGTGTACAGGAAGGACGAGGCCCTGGTCGACGACTGGTGACCGAGCCGCTTGTGCAGCGGACGGGCGCAGTGGTGGCCGCCCCGGATCGCGACGCCGCGGGCATCCAGCAGCTGCATCACGTCGTGCGGATGGACGCCATCCAAGTTGAACGAGATCGCACTGCCACGCTCCACGGCCTCGGTCGGCCCGAGGATGGTCACGCCCCGGATGTCGCCGAGTTTCGCCAGGGCATGGGCGGTAATCTCCCGGTCGTGCGCCTCGATGGCATCCATGCCCACGCCCTCCAGGTATGCGATGGCGGCGCCAAGGCCGACGGCCTGGGCGATGGGTGGCGTGCCGGCCTCGAACCGGTAGGGAGGAGCGGCGTAGGTGGACCGCTCCATCTCCACGACCTCGATCATCTCGCCGCCCCCGAGGAACGGTGGCAGCTCGGCGAGCAGGTCGTGGCGCCCCCACAGGACGCCGATGCCGGTCGGGCCGAGCATCTTGTGGCCGGTGAACGCCAGCAGATCCACCCCGAGCGCAGCCACGTCGGTGGCCTGGTGCGGGACGGCCTGGGAACCGTCCACCACCATGACGGCCCCAACCGCATGCGCCTGCGCTGCGATCGAGGCGATCGGGTTGCGGGTGCCGACCACGTTCGACACCCAGGTCAGCGACACCACCTTCGTGCGCTCGTTGATCAGGTGTTCGCGCTCCGCGGCCTCGAGGTCGAGGCGTCCCTCGTCGGTGACCTCGAACCAGCGCAGCGTGGCACCCGTGCGCTGGCATGTGAGCTGCCAGGGGACGATGTTCGAATGGTGCTCCATGACGGAGATGACCACCTCGTCGCCCGGCCCCAGCCCTGCACCGAGAGTCTGGGCAGCGAGGTTCAGCGCTTCTGAAGCATTCTTGGTGAACACGACCTCCTCGGGGCGTGCGGCCCCGATGAAGCGTGCGACTGCACCCCTCGCTCCCTCATACGCCTCGGTCGCCTCCGCCCCGAGCATGTGCATGGCCCGGGCCACGTTCGCGTTGTGGTGCGCGTAGTGGTCGGAGACCGCGTCGATGACGGACTGCGGCTTTTGCGACGTGTTCCCGGAGTCCAGGTACACCAGCGGATGCTCCCCCACCGTGCGCTTCAGGATCGGGAAGTCACTGCGAATCGCCTCGACGTCAAACGCGGCCATGTCCCAGCCTCCTCATCCCTTCACCCACGCTCCTGTTCCCATCAGCCCTGCCCCGGACCCCTACCATGCGGCCCGGCCGGGGCCGGTCGGTCTCAAACGGTCGCACGCAGGTATGCCTCGTACCCCTCGGCCTCGAGCTTGTCGGCGAGTTCCCGTCCACCCTCGTCGACGATGCGGCCGTCGACGAACACGTGCACGAAGGTGGGCGTGATGTAGCGAAGGATGCGGGTGTAGTGCGTGATCAGGAGCACGGCACGGTCGCCCTGTGCGCTGAAGCGGTTGATCCCCTCCGACACGATCCGAAGTGCGTCGATGTCGAGGCCGGAATCCGTCTCGTCCAGGATCGCCGCCTTCGGGTTGAGCAACTCCAGCTGGGCGATCTCGTGGCGCTTCTTCTCGCCGCCGGAGAAGCCCTCGTTCACGGAGCGGGATGCGAAGTCGGGGTCCATCTGCATGTTCTCAAGAGCGGCCTTGACGTCCTTGACCCAGGTGCGAAGCTTCGGTGCCTGTCCGTCCAGGGCAGTCTTGGCCGTCCTCAGGAAGTTCGAGACCGACACTCCCGGAACCTCGACGGGGTACTGCATGGCGAGGAAGAGCCCGGCACGCGCGCGTTCGTCAACGGTCAGCTCCGTGAGCTCGACGCCGTCGAGCGTCACCGACCCGCTGGTGATCACGTACTTGGGGTGTCCGGCGATCGAGTAGGCCAGCGTGGACTTGCCCGACCCGTTCGGCCCCATGATGGCGTGGACCTCGCCGGGGTTGACGGTCAGGTTGACGCCCTTGAGGATCTGCTTGGGACCCTCCTCGGTGAGGACGTCGACGTGCAGGTCGGAGATGACGAGCTTGGACATGTTGTTCAGGACTCCTGGTTGATCTGGTCTGGGTTGATGGGGTTGTCGATGTCGACCTCGATGCTGTTGCCCTCGACGCGGCACGGGAAGACCCGGACCGGTTCGGTGGCCGGCAGGCACAGCGGGCGGCCGGTGCGCAGGGAGAACACCGAACCGTGCAGGTAGCACTCGATGGTCTCGTCGACCACCTCGCCCTCGCTGAGCGCGACGTGGCCGTGCGAGCACTCGTCGGTGATGGCGAAATACTCACCGTTGTGCAGGACGATCGCCACTGCCAGTTCGTCGTCGATGTCGACGGCCAGCGGACGGTCGGCCGAGACCTCGTCGACGTCCGCCACTGCCTGGAACGTCACTGCGCGGCCGCTTCCTGCGACTGCACCACGGCCAGTTCCTTCTCGACCTGGGCCATCATCCGCTCCTCCACGACTGGCACTCCGATGCGGCGGATGATGTCGAGGAAGAAGCCGTGGACGACGAGCCTGCGGGCCTCCTCCTCGGGGATGCCGCGGCTGCGCAGGTAGAACAGCTGCAGGTCGTCGAAGCGGCCCGTGGTGGACGAGTGTCCGGCGCCCGCGATCTCGCCGGTCTCGATCTCCAGGTTCGGGACCGAGTCGGCCCGACAACCGTCGGTGAGCACCAGGTTCTTGTTCGACTCGTAGGTCTCGATGCCCTCGGCCACCTTGCGGATCAGCACGTCACCGATCCACACGGCGTGCGCACCCTCACCCTGGAGCGCGCCGCGGTAGTCGACGTCGGACTTCGTGTGCGGCTGGTTGTGGTCCACGAACAGCCGGTGCTGGACGTGACGATCGCCGTCCACGAAGTAGAGTCCGTAGGCCTCGATCGCGCCTCCCGGGCCGTCGAAGGAGGAGTTCTCCTGCAGCCGGATCAGGGACCCGCCCATCGAGGCGGTGACGGACTTGACGTGCGCGTCGCGCCCGATGTGGATCGAGCGCTGTCCACCGTGGACGGTGCCGTCCGACCAGTCCTGGACGGTCACGAAGTTGAGTCTGGAGCCGTCGCCGACGATGACGTCGGTCTTCTCCGCGTAGGTGCCCGACCCCTCGTGCCGGAGCACCAGCGTCACCTCGGAGAACCGCCCGACCCGGATGATGACATGCCCGTGGACGAGGGCGCCATCGCCGGTCAGCCGGATGATGATGGGCTCGGCCGAGACGAACTCGTCGGGCACGTCGACGAGGGTGGCGCCCCCGGAGTTGGCGTGGGCCAGGGCGGAGACCCTGTCAACCGGGGCCTCGACGGAGAGCGCGCGTGCCTCCTCGATGGGGATGTTGCGCATGGTGACCGCGGCCGGGAGGTCGGCGTCCCAGGCCAGGTGCGAACCGGTGGCCTCCGAGGCGAACAGCTTCTTCAGCTTCCTGACGGGCGTGAACCGCCAGATCTCCTCGCGGCCGGTCGGCACCGGATGATCCTCCAGGTCCCAGGACGGGACCGGGTGCAGGTGGGATTCGACCGTCTCGATGGCCTCGGCCACGTTGGGTACATCGGTGATGGTGGTCAATGACTTGCTTTCTGTGCTGCGGTGGGTGCTTGTCCGGGGTGGGTGCGAAACGTCAGCCGACCGCACCCTCCATCTGGAGCTCGATGAGGCGGTTGAGCTCGAGCGCGTACTCCATCGGGAGTTCGCGGGCGATCGGCTCCACGAAGCCGCGGACGATCATGGCCATCGCCTCCGACTCGGGCATGCCGCGGCTCATGAGGTAGAACAACTGGTCCGCCGAGACCTTCGACACCGTGGCCTCGTGCGCCATGGCCACGTCGTCCTCGCGCACGTCGACGTAGGGGTACGTGTCCGATCGGGAGATCTGGTCGACGAGCAGCGCGTCGCACATCACCGACGACTTGGAGTGGTGCGCACCGGCCTCCACCTTGACGAGCCCGCGATAGGAGGACCTGCCGCCGCTGCGGGCCACCGACTTGCTCACGATGGAACTCGACGTGTGCGGGGCGCAGTGGACCATCTTGGAGCCCGCGTCCTGATGCTGGCCCTCACCCGCGAAAGCGATGGACAGCGTCTCCCCACGGGCATGCTCCCCCATCAGGTAGACGGCCGGGTACTTCATGGTGATCTTCGACCCGATGTTGCCGTCGATCCACTCCATCGTCGCCCCCTCCTCGCACGTGGCGCGCTTGGTGACGAGGTTGTAGACGTTGTTCGACCAGTTCTGGATGGTCGTGTAGCGGCACCGGGCGTTCTTCTTGACGATGATCTCCACCACCGCCGAGTGCAGCGAGTCCGACGAGTAGATCGGGGCCGTGCAGCCCTCGACGTAGTGCACGTAGGCGCCCTCGTCGACGATGATCAGCGTCCGCTCGAACTGGCCCATGTTCTCGGTGTTGATACGGAAGTAGGCCTGCAGCGGGATCTCGACGTGCACGCCCTTCGGGACGTAGATGAACGAGCCGCCCGACCACACGGCTGAGTTGAGGGCTGCGAACTTGTTGTCTCCGACCGGGATCACGGTGGCGAAGTACTCCCGGAACAGCTCCGGGTACTCCTTCAGGGCGGTGTCCGTGTCGACGAAGATGACGCCCTGGCGTTCCAGTTCCTCGTTGATCTTGTGGTAGACGACCTCGGACTCGTACTGAGCCGCGACGCCGGCCACGAGGCGCGCCTTCTCCGCCTCCGGGATGCCGAGGCGGTCGTAGGTGTTCTTGATGTCCTCCGGCAGGTCATCCCAGGTCTGTGCCTGCTTCTCGGTGGAGCGAACGAAGTACTTGATGTTGTCGAAGTCGATCTCGCCGAGGTCGGCACCCCAGGTGGGCAGCGGCTTGCGCTCGAACAACCGCAGCGACTTCAGGCGCAGGTCGCGCATCCACTGCGGCTCGTCCTTGAGGTCGGAGATGTTGCTGACGACGGCCTCGCTGAGACCGCGCCTGGCGGAGGCGCCGGCGGCGTCGGAGTCGTGCCACCCGAACCTGTAACCGGACAGAGCCTCCAGGTGCTCGTCCTGGGTGGCTCCGAGGCCCGGGGCCTGCTGGGTCGTCTGTGTCATTCGATGATCACTTCCTGGTGGAGAGGGTCAGTGGGGTCGGCAGCGGAGCCGGGATGTGCGTGGTGCAGACGCCGTCGCCGTGGGCGATCGTCGCCAGCCGCTGGACATGGCTGCCGAGCAGCCGCGAGAACAGCTGGGTCTCCACCTCGCACAGGATCGGGAACTCCCTGGCGACGTGGGCCACCGGGCAGTGGTGTTGCAGCAGTTGCTCCCCGGAGCGCACCGGCCTCACGGACGGCGCGTAGCCGTCGACGCCGAGGACCTCGACGAGGACGTCGAGGGTGGGGCGTTCGGGTTGGGCCTCGCGCAGCTCGCCGAAGCGACGCTCGATCGGCTCCACCCGCTGCACGGCGAGCTCACGCACCGAATGTGGGCCGAGTGCGGCGATCAGCTTCCTGATGGCGGCGATCGCCAACTCGTCGTACGCCTGACGGAACTCCGACCTTCCCGCATCCGTCAGGGCGAAGACCTTGGAGGGGCGCCCGCGGCCTCTCGGGCCATACACCCGCTGCTCGTAGGACTCCAGCGTGCCGTCCTCCAGCAACGACGTGAGGTGCCGTCGGATCGCGGCCGGCGTCAGGTCGAGTTGGTCGGCCAGTTGGCGGGCGGTGGCCGGGCCCTGGTCGAGGATGGTGTGGACGACGCGCTGGCGCGTCGACACCTCCACGTCCGGCTCTCGTTGCGGCTCCGGTTCAGTCACGTCTCCTCCTTCCAAGCCCCATTAAACCTACACTAGGGTTTCCTAAACGCGTGCGTATTTCAAATGCCGTTCCACCGCCGAGGACGGTATACCTGCCCCGTTCGCCACACAACGGCCGCGGACGCCGAGGGTGTCGATGCACATCGGCCGGGCCTCTATGCTGAGTGCGTGCCTCAAGTCCCGTCGCTGGTAGCCGCCGGTCTCACGGTGACGTTCGGGGATCGTCGAGCCCTCCAAGGCGTCGATCTGAGCGTCGAGCCCGGCCGGGTCACCGCACTGCTCGGCCCCAACGGCGCCGGGAAGACCACATTCCTCCGCTGCTGCACCGGCCTCGTGCGCCCCGCCGGAGGCACCCTCTCGGTCCTCGGTGCGGAGCCCGGCGAGGCGTCCGCCCGTTCACGGATCGGCTTCATGCCGCAGAGCACGGGCGCCTGGTCTGCCATCACGCCCAAACGACTCCTTGTGTACCTCGCCTCGCTGTACGCCAACCCCCAGCCGGTCACCGACCTGATGCAGGCGCTGGCGATCGACGACTTCGCCCAGACCCCCTACCGTCGCCTGTCGGGCGGCCAGCAGCAGGCGGTCAACCTCGCCGGGGCGCTCGTCGGACGCCCCGAGCTGGTCTTCCTCGACGAACCGACCGCGGGGCTGGACGTCAGGGCCCGGCGCCGGACGTGGGATCTGGTGCGCGAGGCCAGGGACTCCGGCGTCGCGGTCCTGCTCACCACTCACGACATGGACGAGGCTGCGGCGCTGAGCGACGACGTCGCCATCATCGACCGCGGCCGGATTACCGCCCGGGGTACCGTGGCGGAGTTGACGCGCGAGGCGTCACTAGAAGACGTCTTCCTCGCCAATACGTCAGGGGATGCGCCATGAGCCTCGACCTGACCCCGGCTGCCGTCGCCGCCCCCCGCCGGCGCCAGATCCGCGCCCATGCCGTCACGGAGGCGATGCTCCTGCTCCGCAACGGGGAGCAACTTCTGCTCGCCCTGGTGATCCCGATCGGCATCCTGGTGGCGGGACGGTGGTTCGCCGCCCCGCTCGGCCTGTCGTTCGACGAGGTCGCCGTGTCGGTGCTCGGTCTTGCCATGTGGTCCACCTGCTTCACCTCGCTTGCCATCACCACTGCCTTCGAGCGGCGCTACAACGTACTCGAACGGCTGGCTGCCACCCCCCTCGGCACGTCCGGCATCCTGCTCGGCAAGACGCTCGGATTCGCCATGATCACCGCGGGCCAACTCGCTGTGCTCGCGGCCGTTGCCTTCGCCATCGGATGGCGGCCACAACCGGTCGCAGGCCACGTGTTGGTGGCGGTCGCCGCGTCGCTGCTGGCGATGGCGGCGTTCGCCGCGCTCGGGCTGTCGCTGGCAGGCAGCACGCGGGCAGAGACCACGCTTGGGGCGGCCAACCTGATCTACCTGCTTGGCATGGCCGCGGGCATCCTGACCCCCGTGGACCGGTTCCCGGGCTGGTCCCGGCAACTCATCGGCGCCCTGCCGACCGCCGCGCTCGGCGAGGCGCTGCGAGCCGGGACGACACTGTCCCTCCTCGTACTTGGGGTCTGGTGCATCGCCGGCCTCCTGCTCGCCAGAAAGGTGTTCTCATGGACGTCATGACCCCCGCCAGGACGGTTCGGATACCGCTGATCGACGGGGTTCGCTCGATGCGCGGCTGGCTCATCGCGTCGCTGGTCTGCAACATGGGGATCATCATCACCGGGGCGGTGGTGCGTGTGACCGGCTCGGGTCTCGGCTGCTCCACCTGGCCCGAATGCCACGAGGGTTCCTACGTGCCCCACGGCGAGTCCGGAATCCACGGCTACATCGAGTTCGGGAACCGCCTGCTGACGTTCGTGCTGATCGTCGCGGCACTCGGCGCGTTCATCTCGGTCTGGCGCAACCGTGGCGCCAGGTCCAAGCTGTGGTGGCTGACGCTCGGCATCGGCCTCGGCATCCCGTTCCAGGGGGTCATCGGCGGCATCACCGTGCTGGCCCAGCTCAACCCGTGGGTCGTCGCACTCCACCTGCTCCTGTCCGTGACGCTGGTGGTGCTGTGCGTCTGGTCCGTCGTCCTCGGGTTCGACGTCGCACCCGAACCAGTCGGCCGCACCGGCCGCTGGTTGGCGATCGCGACATTCGCCTTCGCGATGCTCGCAATCTGGCTCGGCACTGTCGTCACCGGCGCCGGACCGCATGCCGGGGACGCCAACGCCGTCCGCAACGGCCTGGAGATCACCTCGATCACGCGCCTCCATTCCCTCTCGGCATGGGCAACGGGCTTCCTGACCCTGGTGAGCCTGTGGTGGTTCCGGCGGTCCGGGACGAAGTACGCGTTGAGGGTCGCCCTCGTGCTGGTGGGCGCGCTCCTGTTCCAGGGGATCATCGGCTACGTGCAGTACTTCCTCGGCCTGCCCATCGGGGTCGTCATCCTGCACCTGGTGGGACTGACGCTGGTGAACGCCGCCGCAGCGTGGCTGCTGTTCGCCACCCGCGCCGAGGCACCGGCGGCCGCCTGACCCGAGAACCGGCCGCCTTCTTCGAGCGCTTCTTCGGTCTTGGCCCCTGAACCGACGATCCCATCCTCCGGGGCTTCCTGTGGTGGGCGGGCGACGACGTCATGCTCGTTCGGGCGGACCGCTGGGCGACCCGATCCCGGGCCTCGGCGCGATCACCAGAAGGTGGGGACGAACGGGTCGATCGCGATGGCCAGGAACAGCAGCGCCAAGTAGCTGTTCGACCAGTGGAACAGGCGCATCGCCTTCAACTGGGCACCATCGGCACCCCCGCGCGCACGGCCGAGCAGCCTCACGGCCTCGACGATGAACACCGCCCCGACGACCGCGGCGACGAGCGGGTAGAACCAGCCCGTGGGCGCCACCGGCCACAGCAGCAACGACACCAGCACCGTGGCGACGGTATACACGAGGATCTGGACCGCCACCTGCGGGGCGGGACGCACGACCGGCAGCATCGGCACCTCCGCGGCGGCGTAGTCGTCCTTGTACCGGAACGCCAGCGCCCAGGTATGCGGCGGGGTCCAGAGGAACACGACGGCGAACAGCACGAAAGGCGCCCAGTCGACGGAGCCGGTGACCGCGGTCCAGCCGATCAGAGGCGGGAAGCAGCCGGCGATCCCGCCCCACACGATGTTCTGCCAGGTGCGCCGCTTGAGCCACATGGTGTACACGAACACGTAGAACGCGTTGGCGACCAGCGCGAGGATGGCGGACAGCCAATTGGCCCCGAATCCGAGCACGAGAGTGGCCAGGACGCCGAGCACGACACCGAAGACCACCGCAGGGATCGTCGCGACCTGGTGGCGGGGCATCGGACGGCGCCTGGTCCGCCGCATGACCTCATCGATGTCCCGGTCCCACACGCAGTTGAAGGTGTTGGCGCTGGCAGCCGCGAACAAGCCCCCGAGCAGCGTCCAGAGGACAAGGCGCCAGGGCGGCAGGCCACCGGCGGCCAGGAACATGGCGGGCAGCGTCGTCACCAGCAGCAACTCGATGATGCGCGGCTTGGTGAGCGCCACATATGCCCTGACGACGTCGCCGAAGCCGACACCCGCGACATGCGTCGCCTCCACCGCACCTGACACCACGCGATCAGCCCTCCCGGCCACCCGATGAACCGATGGCGAGTCTACCCCCCAACGACTGGGTGTCCCAATGATTGGCAACGCGGCGTCCCCAACGCCGGGTACCGTCCCACGGATACGGCGACGCACGCCGGAGGATTCGGACTAAGGTGAATGAGGTGGCCGGCGCCCGACCATGCCTCGGTTCCCCATGCCGTCGAGTTGGCGCGGCGCCCGCCACCAGCGTGATCAGGTGCAAACCACGTAGCAGGAGACGAAAGCCGAGCATGAGCACAAACCCCCTTCGTGACCCGGAGGACCGCAGACTGCCCTTCATTGCGGGCCCGTGCGTACTGGTCCTCTTCGGCGTGACCGGCGACCTGTCACGCAAGAAGCTGATGCCGGCCGTGTACGACCTCGCGAACCGGGGCATGCTGCCACCGGGCTTCGGGCTCGTGGGTTTCGCCCGCCGCGACTGGGAGAACCGTGACTTCGCACAGGTCGTGCACGACGCCGTCAAGGAGCATGCCCGTACCCAGTTTCGCGAGGAGGTCTGGGAGCAACTGCTGGAGGGCATCCGCTTCGTGTCCGGCACGTTCGACTCCGATGATTCCTTCGTCAGACTGCGCGAGACCATCCGCGAACTGGACACAGCGCAGGGCACCGGGGGCAACCATGCGTTCTACCTGTCCATCCCACCGTCCAACTTCGAGCAGGTCGTCGGCCAACTGAAGCGTCACGGCCTGACGGACCGGGCCTCCAACAACTGGAACCGCGTGGTCATCGAGAAGCCGTTCGGCCACGACCTTGCATCCGCGCGGGAACTCAACAATGTCCTGTCCTCGCTGTTCGACGCACACGACGTGTTCCGCATCGACCACTATCTGGGCAAGGAGACGGTCCAGAACATGCTGGCGCTGCGGTTCGCCAACCAGATGTTCGAGCCGATCTGGAACAACCACTACGTCGACCACGTCCAGATCACCATGGCCGAGGACATCGGCATCGAGGGCCGTGCCGGGTATTACGACGGCATCGGCGCCGCCCGGGACGTCATCCAGAACCACCTCCTGCAGTTGCTCGCGCTGACCGCGATGGAGGAGCCGACGTCGTTCGAGGCCTCGCAGCTGCGCGCGGAGAAGCAGAAGGTGCTGGCCGCGGCGAGGGTCCCCAGCGACTACGCGCGGCACACGGCACGCGGGCAGTACGCGGCCGGCTGGCAGGGCGGCAGGCCCGTCACCGGCTACCTGGAGGAGGCCGGCGTCGACCCGGCCTCCAGGACCGAGACCTATGCGGCCATCCGGGTGGACGTCGACAACCGCCGCTGGGCCGGTGTGCCCTTCTACCTCCGCGCCGCCAAGCGGATGCCCCGGCGGGTGACGGAGGTCGCGCTCAGCTTCAAGACCGCACCGCACCTGCCGTTCAGCCAGTCGGACACGGCCGAACTCGGCACCAACGCGCTGGTCATGCGCATCCAGCCCGATGAGGGTGTGACTCTGCGGTTCGGGGCGAAGGTGCCGGGCACGCAGATGGAGATCCGTGAGGTGTCGATGGACTTCGGATACGGGGGCTCGTTCACCGAGACCTCCCCCGAGGCCTACGAACGGCTGATCCTGGACGTCCTGCTGGGCGATCCCCCGCTCTTCCCGCAACACCAGGAGGTCGAACTCTCCTGGCAGATCCTCGACCCGGTGCTCGACTACTGGGCCGCCCTCCCCGAACAGCCGGAACCGTACACCTCAGGCACATGGGGCCCCCGGTCCGGCCGAGACATGCTCGCCGCCGACGGCTTCATCTGGCGACGCCCGTAAGGACAAGAAGATGATCATCGAGCTGAACGACACCTCGACCAAGGAGATCTCCGCGGAACTGCTGCGGTGCCGCCAGGACGCAGGCGGGACCAGCGGCATGGTCCTGACTCTCGTCATCGTCGCGGAGGACCGCCACCGCGACGACGTACTGGCGGCTGCGCAGGCGTCCGCACGGGCGCACCCGTCGCGTGTGATCGTCGTCGTGTACTCCGACGGGGGGGCTCCCCGGCTGGACGCCGAGATCCAGGTCGGGGAGGGTGTGCCCGGGGACTTCATCGCCCTCCACATCCGCGGCGAGGAACTGCGGAAACACGCCGACTCCGTGCTCCTCCCGCTGCTGCTCCCTGACTCCCCCACGGTCGTGTGGTGGCCGCACGAGGCACCGGCCAGCCCGGCCTCGGATCCTGTGGGCACGCTTGCCACCCGACGCATCACCGATGCCGCCGGCAGTCCCGACCCGATCGCGGCACTGATCACCCGGGCGCGCAACCACACCCCGGGCGACACCGATCTCACCTGGACCCGGCTGACACGTTGGCGGGCACTGCTCGCGGCGGCGCTCGACCAGTACCCCCACGAGGTGACCGCAGCCAGGATTCTCTCGGCGCCCGACAACGCCCCTGCGCTGCTTCTGACCGCCTGGCTGGAGAACCGCCTCGGGGTGCCCGTGACTCGGACGAACCATCACCTGCCCGGGGTCAGTGAGGTCCGTCTCGTCACCGCCGACGGGGACATCGTGATCAACCGCGCCTCGTCCGACAGCATCGCCCTCTACAACGTCCCGGGACAGCCCGAACGCAAGGTTGCCCTCAAGCGGCGTCCCCTGACGGAACTGCTGACAGAGGAGTTGCAGCGACTCGACGCCGATGAGACATTCGAGGCCGCGGTTCGCCGCATCCTGGAGGAGGTCGGAAGATGAGCTTCGAGCGTGTCGCCCGGCTCACGGACGCGTCGGAAGTTGCGGACATCGTCGCCACAAGGCTGCTCGACCGCCTCGTGGAGCTGCAGGCCAGCAAGGGTGTGGTTCACGTGTGCCTGACCGGCGGCGATGCCGCGAACCTGATGTATGAGAGGTTCGCCGAACTCGCGCCGCAGACCGCGCTCGACACCAGCCTGCTGCAGCTGTGGTGGGGCGACGAGCGTTTCGTCCCGGCAACGGATCCCGACAGGAACTCCCTACAGGCCGTTGCCAGGCTCGCCCGGACCGTGCCGATCAAGACCGCCGACATCCACATGATGCCCGCCGCCGACGGCCGCCTCGATGCCGATCAGTGCGCTGCCGAGTACGAGGCGGAACTCGGCAGCACCCGCTTCGACATCACCCTGCTCGGGATCGGCAGGGACGGCCACATCGGTTCCATCTTCCCCGGCCATCCCAGTTTCGAGCCGACCACGAAGTCCGTGATCGGCGTCGCCGACTCCCCGAAGCCACCGCCGGAGCGGATCACCCTGACCATCCCGACCTTCAACCGGTCCGACGAGGTCTGGTTCCTCGCGAGCGGGGCCGGCAAGGCCGATGCGATAGCTCGGTCGCTCGAACGCGATCCGTCACTCCCCGCCTCGCATGTCCGCGGGGTGACGGCCACCTACTGGTTCATCGACGACGCTGCCGCCGGAGGCCTGGCCGAGCCATATCACTGCGACCTCTGACCGGCACAGAACCCTCACGGGCGTCGCCCTCCGAGGGCGGGATCGCTCACCGCGACCGCTGCCGCAAGGCCGACCCGGCTTCAGTAGATGATCTCGCCTGCTGCCCGGCGCTCGCGCAGGGCAGCGATGGCCTCCGCAAGGATCTGCTTGGCCTCGGCCTCCGTGCGGCGCTCCTTCACATAGGCGAGGTGCGTCTTGTAGGGCGTGATACGCGGAGGCGGCGGCGGATTGGTTGCGTCGGTGTTCGCGGGCAGCCCGCAACGCGGGCAGTCCCAGGACTCCGGGA
Organism: Arachnia sp.; assembly: GCA_039811745.1. Classification (GTDB taxonomy): domain Bacteria; phylum Actinomycetota; class Actinomycetes; order Propionibacteriales; family Propionibacteriaceae; genus Arachnia. The sequence continues at coordinate 29,535 of JBDHZH010000002.1, read as the reverse complement.
CGGCCGCATCGATCGCGAACGCCGGCCTGGTCTCATGCCCACTCGCGCAGTAGTACGAGACGTGCAGCCTCGGCGCGGCGTCCCCTCGCTCAGCTTCCCCCATGGGGCCTGCACCCACGCGGCTACCGCGTATGGCGTTGCCTCCTGCCACAGCTACTCCTCCACTACTTCCACTACTTCGTGTTGTTCATGATGATCGTCGTCGCCGTCACGCGCCGATGCGGTAGAGCACCAGCAGGGCCACGATCGTGAGAACCCAGACGGTGGTCAGGATGACCGTCAACCGGTCAAGTCGGCGCTCCGCGGTGGACACGCCGCCCATCGAGGAGGACATGCCTCCACCGAACAGGTCCGACATGCCACCGCCACTGCTCTTGTGCACCAGGACAGATGCGATCAGCAGGAGACTGAGGATGATCAGGATGACCGACAGCGTTGTTATTGGCCAACTGAGCAAGGGGACGATCACGGGACTGGAGTCTACCCGACGCTCCCCGATTCTCCACATCGGAAAGTGCCCAAGCGCGGGCCGATCGAGAACTCCACCGAAGTCCGCGAAAACCCGTCTGAGCACGCCGGACGCAGGGCACCGGACAGGGGCGCCCTACCCACCAGACAGCGGATGGGAGCCCCCAAGGGGGCTCCCATCCGCTGTGGGTCGCGCTATTGGTATCAGGCGGGCAGGTCGTAGAACCGGACGATCGCTGCGAACTCTGCAGGATCGAGGCTGGCGCCGCCGACAAGGGCTCCGTCGACGTCGGGCTGGGCCATGATCTGGGCCACGTTGCCGGACTTCACCGAGCCGCCGTACTGGATGCGCACGGCGTCGGCCGTCGGCTGGTCGTACAGCTTCGCGACCTCGGCGCGGATCGCACCACACACCTCCTGCGCATCGTCCGGCGTGGCCACCTCGCCGGTGCCGATGGCCCAAACGGGTTCGTAGGCGATGACCAGGCCCGCCACCTGTTCGGCGGAGAGGTCTGCGAGGCATCCGCGCACCTGGGTGAGCGTGTACTCGACGTGGGTTCCGGCCTTGCGGATGTCGAGGCCCTCGCCAACGCAGATGATCGGCGTCATGCCCGCGGCAAGCACCTTCTTCGCCTTGGCGTTGATGAGGGCATCGGTCTCGCCGTGGTACTCGCGGCGCTCGGAGTGACCGATCACCACATAGGCCACCTTGAGCTTCGCAAGCATGTCGGCCGAGATCTCACCCGTGTAGGCGCCCGAGTCGTGCTCGGACACGTTCTGTGCCGCCAGCTTGATGGGCATGCGGTCGCCCTCGATGAGCGTCTGGACGGTGCGCAGGTCGGTGAACGGGGGCACCACGACGCAGTCGGACTTGCTGCCGTCGTATTCCTTGTCGGCCAAGGTCCAGGCCAGCTTCTGCACCATGCCGGTGGCCTCGACGTGGTTCAGGTTCATCTTCCAGTTGCCGGCCATGATGGGCTTGCGGGTCATCAGTTGTCTCCTTCTTCGAGGACTGCGATGCCGGGCAGTTCCTTGCCCTCCAGGAACTCCAGCGACGCGCCGCCGCCGGTCGAGATGTGGCCGAACTCGTCGTCGGCGTGACCGAGCACCCGCACGGCCGCGGCCGAGTCGCCGCCGCCCACGACCGACAGGCCGTCGACCTTCGTCAGAGCCTTCGCCACCGCAGCGGTGCCCTGTGCGAGCTCCGCGATCTCGAACACGCCCATGGGGCCGTTCCAGAAGACCGTCTTCGCTGCTTCGATCGCGGCGGCGAACAACTTCTCGCTCTCAGGACCGATGTCCAGGCCCATCTTGCCCTCCGGCATGGCGTCGGCGGGCACCACCTCGACCTCGCCGGTGACCGTCCGCGCCGCGAAGTCCATGCCTTCGGCGACCCGGACGTCGACCGGGAGCAGGATCTGCTTGCCGGTGGCCTCGGCCCTGGCCAGGTAGTCCCGGCAGGTGTCGATGTTCGCCTCGTCGAGCAGGGAGGACCCGATGGCGTGCCCCTGCGCCTTCAGGAACGTGTACAGCATGCCGCCGCCGATGATCAGGGTGTCCGCGACCTTCAGCAGGTTGTCGATGACCAGCAGCTTGTCGGCGACCTTCGCGCCGCCCAGCACCACCACGTAGGGGCGCGCGGGATTGGCGACGAGGCGGTCGAGGACGTCGACCTCCTTTGCCACCAGGTAGCCCGCCGCGTTCGGCAGCAGCTTGGCGACGTCGTAGACCGATGCCTGCTTGCGGTGGACGACGCCGAAGCCGTCGGAGACGAAGATGTCGCCGAAGGCCGCGTACTTGGCCGCCAGCTCGGCGCGGGCCGCCTCGTCCTTGGACTCCTCGGCCGGCTCGTAGCGGACGTTCTCCAGCAGGGCGACGTCGCCGTCACCCAGGGAGTCGACCGTGGCCGCGGCGGAGTCCCCCACCACGTCCGCGGCCAGCTTCACCTCGGTGCCGAGCAGCTCGCCGAGCCGCACGGCCACCGGGGCCAGCGAGTACTTCGGGTTGACCTCACCCTTGGGTCGGCCCAGGTGAGCCATGATGACGATCCGGGCACCCTGCTCGCGCAGCTTGCGCAGTGTGGGCAGTGCGGCACGGATGCGTCCGTCGTCGGTGATGACATCCCCGTCGAGCGGGACGTTGAAATCGCAGCGGATCAGGACCCGCTTGCCCGACAGGTCGCCGAGTTCGTCGATCGACTTCACTACTGGGCCTCCCCTTTCAGAAGGTGACTGTTGTCAGTTGGTCAGAGCTTGGAGCCCATGAGGACGGCGAGGTCGACGAGGCGGTTGGAGTAACCCCACTCGTTGTCGTACCAGCCGAGGACCTTGACCTGGTTGCCGATGACCTTGGTCAGCTTGGCGTCGAAGACGCAGGAGGCCGGGTCGGTCTCGATGTCCTTGGACACGATCTCGTCCTCGGTGTAGACGAGGATCCTGCCGTCGGCTGCGTTCTTGACGATCTCGTTGATCTCCTCGACGGTGGTCTCGCGGGCGGCCTCGAAGGTGAGGTCGGTGGCGGAGCCGGTCGGGGTGGGAACGCGCATCGCGTAGCCGTCCAGCTTGCCCTTGAGTTCGGGGAGCACGAGGGACACGGCCTTGGCGGCACCGGTGGTGGTGGGAACCATGTTGAGGGCCGCGGCGCGGGAGCGACGCAGGTCCTTGTGGGGGCCGTCCTGCAGGTTCTGATCCTGCGTGTAGGCGTGGATCGTGGTCATCAGGCCCTTGACGATGCCAATGCCGTCGTTCAGCGCCTTGGCCATCGGGGCCAGGCAGTTGGTGGTGCAGGAGGCGTTGGACACGATGTTGTGCGCGGCCGGGTCGTACAGGTTGTCGTTGACACCCATGACGATGGTGATGTCCTCGTTCTTGGCCGGGGCCGAGATGATGACCTTCTTGGCGCCCGCATCCAGGTGTGCCTTGGCCTTGGTGGCGTCCGTGAAGAAGCCCGTGGACTCCACGACGATGTCGACACCGAGGTCGCCCCAGGGAAGGTTCGCCGGATCCTTCTCCGCGAATGCCTTGATCTCCTGGCCGCCCACGACGATGGCCTCGTCGTTGAAGGAGACCTCGCGATCCAGACGACCGAGGATCGAGTCGTACTTCAGCAGGTGGGCCAGCGTCTTGTTGTCGGTGAGGTCATTGACTGCGACGACCTCGAGATCCGCGCCGGATGCCAGAAGCGCGCGGAAGAAGTTGCGGCCGATGCGGCCGAAGCCGTTGATTCCAACCTTGACGGTCATATTGGATATGTCTCCTTCGAGAGATACCTGACGCCTTCGCACCCGCGGAGATCCCTGCGGGGCCGGTGCGCCATACGGACGTGGACCATCCTAGTCACGAGTGATCCGGTCGGAATACCCGGGTACGACGAAACGCGTCCCGGCTGGGCAGGGCGTCAGTACGGATCCGCGAGGTCCGGCGGCAGGCCCGCATCCGTCCCGGGGATGCCCATGGCCTCGGCAGCCCTGTCGGCGGTGGAGAGCAGCCGCCGGATCCGGCCGGCGATGGCGTCCTTGGTGAGCGGCGGGTCGTGGAGCTGACCCAGTTCCTCGAGGCTCAGCTGCTGATGCGCGACGCGCAGCGTGCCCGCCGCGAGCAGGTGCTCGGGGACGTCGTCGCCCAGGATCTCAAGGGCTCGCTGGACCCGTGCGCCAGCAGCCACCGCAGCGCGTGTGGAGCGCCGGAGGTTGGCGTCGTCGAAGTTGGCAAGGCGGTTCACCTGTGCACGAACCTCCCTGCGCAGCCGGCGCTCCTCCCAGACCAGTCTCGCCTCCTGGGCACCCATTCGCGTGAGCAGGGCCGCGATGTCGTCCCCGTCCCGGAGCACGACCCGCTCGGCGCCGCGGATCTCCCGCGACTTGGCGGGGATTTCGAGGCGTCTCGCTGCGCCGACCAGCGCAAGCGCCGCCTCCCCGCCGGGGCAGGTCACCTCGAGAGCCATGGAACGGCCGGGCTCCGTCAGGGAACCCCTCGCCAGGAAGGCACCGCGCCAAACCGCCACCGCGTCGGCGACCGACCCGCCGACCACCGCCGGCGGCAGGCCCCTCACCGGACGACGGCGCTGGTCGACTAGTCCGCTCAGCCGGGCGAGCGCCTCACCGTCCCTGACAACCCGTACCGAGTAGCGCGTGGTGCGGCGCAGCCCGGTCGGCTGGATCACGAGCAGTTCACTCTCAAGCCCGTACAGCTCCGAGATGAAGGTGCGAAGGCGTCGCGCAGCCGCACCGGTGTCGAGTTCGGCCTCCACGACGATGCGTCCACCGACGAGATGCAGGCTGCCCCCGAACCGGAGCATGGTGACCGTCTCGGCGCGGCGCGAGTTCGGGTGCGCCGTCGGCACAACCGACAGCTCCGACTTCACCTTCTGCGTCAACGCCATCTGATCATCCTTGCACGCCCGGGCGATCACCGGGTCGCCGGATCACCTCGGACAGCACGGCCGCAAGTCGGTTCGGATCGTGCCTGGCCGAATGGTCCCTCATCGCGATGTCGGCACTGAACAGCGTCGCCCCCAGCGAGGCCGCGTAGCTTGCAAGGTGCGGATCCGAGTCGGCGAACCGCTGGTCCGCCACCACCACGTCCAGGCGCAGGCCCGGCGCATGCTCGGCCAGCAATTCGATGTGCCGCGACGCCGAGAACCCGTCCGTCTCGTCTGCGGGGGCGATGTTCAGGACCAGGACGCGCTGGGCTGTCGAGTTGATGATCGCCTCGGCAAGGTCGGGCACCAGGAGATGCGGGATCACCGAGGTGAACCAGGAACCCGGGCCGAGCACCAGACTGTCCGCCTCGAGCACGGCCTGCACCGCCTCGGGGCGGGCCGGCGGTCTCTCGGGCCGGAGCCGCACGGTCTGCACCGTGGCCCGCGTCGCCGCGACGGTGGCCTGGCCGCACAGGGTGCAGACCTCGTCAGGGGTGTCGCTGTCCAGCCCGATGACGTCCGCCTCGATCTCCAGCGGCACCGACGACATGGGGAGCACTCGCCCGCGCGTGCGCAGCAGTCCTCCGACCATGTCCAGACCCGCAACCGGGTCCTCCAACTGCTGCCACAGGCCCACGATCAGCAGGTTGCCGATGGCGTGACCTGCCAGCGGCCCGGAGCCACCGAACCTCGACTGCAGGACGCGCGCCCAGGTACGGCCGATCTGGTCATCGCTGCAGAGTGCGGCCAACGCCATCCTCAGGTCCCCCGGCGGGAGGCAACCAAGCTCCGCCCGCAGCCGACCGGAGGACCCGCCGTCGTCCGCCACCGTCACCACGGCTGTCAGGTTGTCCGTGAGCCGCCGCAACGCCGTCAGCGAGGCTGCGAGCCCGTGGCCACCACCGAAGGCCACGACCCTCGGCATCCGTTCGAGTTGGTATGCGATGGTGCTCACTCCTTCCCAAGATCGCGGTGGAGCACGCTGACGCCGAAGCCGCGTTCCCGCAGCCGTCGCCCGAGTTCCTCACCCATGCTCGTGGAGCGGTGCTTGCCACCCGTGCAGCCGATCGCCACCGTGACCTGGCGCTTGCCCTCGTTCAGGTAGCCCGGGGCGACGTCGGCGATGAGACGGACCATGTCCTCCTGGAACCGCTGCGCCGCATCCTGCGAGAGCACGTAGTCGGCGACATCCGGCGACAGGCCGGTCTTCGGGCGCAGCTCCGGCACCCAGAACGGGTTCGGCAGGAACCGGACGTCGAAGACGATGTCGGCATCCATGGGCAGGCCGTTCTTGAAGCCGAACGTGATCAACGCCACCCGGAGGTTGTCGGTGGCATCGTCGCCGAAGTGGTTGGCGATGCGCTGGGCCAGCTGACGTGAGTTCAGGTTCGACGTGTCCACCACGATGTCGGCTGCGGCACGCAGGTCGGCGATCAGGCGACGCTCGCGGGAGATGCCGTCGAGCAGCCTCCCGTCTCCCTGCATGGGGAGCGGGCGCCGCGCGGACTCCTGTCGCTGGACGATGATGTCGTCGGTCGCCTCCAGGAACAGCACCGTGATCTCGACCCCTGCCGCACGCAGCTTCTGGAGCGCCACCGGGATCTCCTCGAACTGGCGCCGGGAGCGCACGTCCAGCACGACTGCCGCCCGCATGTGGCCGAGCCCTCTCAGCTGTTCGGCGAGCGCAGGGAGCATCACCGGAGGCAGGTTGTCGACGACGTACCAGCCGAGGTCCTCCATCTGGTGGGCCGCAGTCTTGCGGCCCGCCCCGGACATGCCCGTCACGATGACGAACTGCTGCGCGGCGGCTGGATCGGCGACGGACTGCATGCGCCCAGCCTAGTGGCTGCCGGTTCACGGACGAGCTCGTGGTGGGCCTCCCAGCAGACGCCCACCTCCTCGTCGGCGTCCTCACACCCGAGGCCATGGCTCGGCTGCCGGAACCGCGCAACGGCTGACGTCAGGCCCTGTCCTCGCCGATGCCTCGCGCCTGCAGTGCCTCCGCGGTCCGTTCCGCATAGCCCACCGCCCCGAGGACGACGGGCGTCAGCAGCCTGGCGGGGTTCCGGTCGAGCCCTCGGGCGCGGGCGCCGTCGCGCGCGTCGTCGACCGAGCCCAGCAGGTACGGGATGGAACGGATCATGAGCGCCACGGCGAGGGCGGCCTGCTCCGGGTCGATCCGGATGAGCCGCAGCGGGACGAACGCGGTGGCCAGGGCGTCCATGAGGACGGGCGTCGGTGTCGTCAGTGTCAGGAGGCGTGCAGCGAGTACCGCAGCGAGGATGTTCCCGGGGCGGACCAACGCGGCCACCGGGTTGAGCGTCGCGATCTGGAAGGCCACGAGGCCCGCCAGGAGCGCCCACATCATCCAGCCGATGGCCAGCATCGTGCGCGGGCCGAGCCCCGAGGTGGCCGCCAGCAGGAGGATCACGACCAGGAAACCGAGCGTCGCCCACCACGTCAGCAGCACCAGCGGCGGCACCGAGACCGCGAGGACCAGTGCGTACTTCCACCCGACCGGCAACCGGAACAGCCACCCGTCGCCGGGCTGGTGGAAGCCGAGCAGGCTGGCGTGCGCGTTCACCTGGCGACCCCCATGGATGCCTCGTAGAAGGCGATGGTCTCGGCGGGTGAGCCGTCCGCCACGACGCGCCCGCCGTCGATGACCAGGACGCGATCCGCGTCGGAGGCGAAGTCCATGTCGTGGGTGGAATAGATGAGTTGCTGCGGCAGCTCGGCGAGCCGGTTACGGAGCATGTGCCGGTTGCGCAGGTCCAGCAGCGTCGTGGGCTCATCGGCGACGATTATCGAGGGCGAGACCGCGAGGACACTCACGAGCGCCACGAGCTGGCGCTCCCCGCCGGAGAGGTCGTAGACGCTCTGATGGGCCAGGTGGCCGAGGCCCGCGTCGTCGAGCAGCGCCCCGGCGCGCCGGGCACGCTCCGCCCTGTTCCGCACGGTCGCCTTCAGGCTGAGTTCGACGTCCTCCGAGGGTGTGGACATCAGCAACTGCGCCAGGGGGTCCGTGAAGATGAACCCGACCAGGGTACGCACCCTGCGCGCATCGGTTGCCGTGCTGAACCCGTCCACCCGCACCGTCCCTGACGAGGGGAGCCGCAGGCCGTTCAGAAGCCTGAGCAGCGTCGATTTCCCGGAGCCGTTCGCGCCGATCAGGCAGAGGCGCCGCTCCGCCAGGGTCAGATCGATGTCCGCGAGGAGGGTGCGGTCGGGTTCCCCGCGGCGCACCGCCGGGACGACGACCCCAACCCCCTCGAGACGGATCATCGACGAAGCAGCCTCGGGAACGCCCTGTGGACGCCGACGGCGAGCACCGCCGCCACCGCGGACTTGATGAGGTCACCCGGCCAGTAGGCCATGTCGATCACCAGCGCCTGCCCTGCCGTCATCCCGAGCGCCCGCATGAGGCCGAGCAGCCCGAGGGGCAGCGTGATGAGGAAGCGGGTCGCGACGACCCCAAGGAACAGCCACAGCACGGTCGCCCTGCCGATGCCTCCCCGGATCGTCCGGGACGCGACGAACCCGCATGCCAGCGCCACCAGCGGGAACGAGAGCAGGTACCCCGCGGTCGGGCCGGCCAGCACCGCGAGGCCCGCCGCTCCTCCAGCGAGGACAGGCAGCCCGGCGAGGCCGGCCACGACGTACAGCAGCGTCGAGGCGAAGCCGCGGACGGGCCCGAGGCACAGGCCACACAACGCCACCCCGAGCGTCTGGAGCGTGATGGGGACACCCGCGGAGCCGACGGGGATGGCCGGCAGCAGTGAGAGCGCTGCCAGCAGGGCCGCGAAGACCGCGACGTGGGCGATGTCGGTGGCCGCGAACGGCTTGGAGCGCCCGGCTGTGGTGGTGGTCATGGGCGTCATTCAACACCACCTCCTGAACAGTGTTCAAGTCGGAGGCGGATCACGTCTCCACCACCTCGCCGGTGGCGAGGTTGACCGCCTCGCCGCCCGCACCGATGACTGCGGCGTGGACCGCAGCTGCCAGCGTCGGCCCGAACCCCGGCACCTGCGCGATCTCCTCCGGCGTGGCCGCCCGGAGCTTGCGCACGCTGCCGAAGTACGTGAGCAGCGCCTTCCTGCGCATCTCCCCCAGCCCGGGAACGCCGTCGAGCACGGAGGAGACCATCGTCTTCGCACGGCGTGACCGGTGATGGGTGATCGCGAACCGGTGCGCCTCGTCGCGCAGGCGTTGCAGGAGGTAGAGGCCTTCGCTGGCGCGCGGGAGGATCACCGGATACTCCTCACCGGGCACCCACACCTCCTCCAACCGCTTCGCCAGTCCGCAGAGTGCGATCTCGCCGGCCAGTCCCAGGTCCTCCAGGACCCTCGCCGCGGCGTTGACCTGCGGCTGCCCGCCGTCGACGACGATCAGCGCCGGTGCATACGCGAACCTCCTCGGTGCCCCGGTGGTGGGATCGACGAGCAGCGGCCCGTCCTCGTCGGTCTCCCTCCCACGCTCGTCGAGCAGCCGACCCAGCCGGCGACGAAGCACCTCATCCATGGCGGCGACGTCGTTGGAGCCCTCGAACGACTTGATGACGAAACGCCGGTACTCGGACTTCTTCGGCATCCCGTCCTCGAACGTGACCATGGACCCGACCACCTCCTGGCCCATGGTGTGCGAGATGTCATAGCACTCGATCCGGAGCGGCGGCTCCGCCAGGCCGAGCGCATCGGCGACCTCATCGAGCGCCGCATTCCGCGTGGTCAGGTCCGTCGCGCGCCTGGTCTGGTACTGCTGCAGTGCGAGTTCGGCGTTCCTGACGACGGTGTCCAGCAACAGGCGCTTGTCCCCGCGCAGGGGCACCCTGATGTCGACCTTCGCGCCGCGTCTTGCCGCCAGCAGCTCGACCAGCGAAGCGTCCGCCTCCACCGAGCTGAGGACCAGCGGCGGGATCTCGGAGTCGGCGTGCTCGTAGAGCTGCAGGAGGAACGGCTCCAGAAGGCCGGTCAGGTCCCGGTCGTCCGACCTGTCCGCAATCCAGCCGCGCTCCCCCGTGATCCTGCCCGACTGGACGTGGAAGACCTGCACCGCGACCTGACCCCCGTCGTCCGCGAATCCGACGACATCGGCGGTCGTCGATTCCGGCAGCACGACGGTGTTGCGTTCCTTCACCTTCTGCAGCGCCGCAAGCGAGTCCCGGAGCACGGCCGCCCGCTCGAAGTTCAGGTCCGCGGACGCCTCCAGCATCTCCCGCTCCAGCCTGCCGATCACGGCCGATGAGTTGCCTGCCATGAAGGAGCAGAACTCGTCGACGATGACGCGGTGCTCCTCGGCCGTGACCCGGTCGACGCAGGGGGCGACACACTTGCCGATGAATCCCAGCAGGCAGGGCCGACCGGCGGCGCGGGCGTTCCTGAAGACCCCGGCAGTGCACGAACGCATCGGGAACACCCGAAGCAGCATGTCGAGCGTGTCGCGGATGGCCCACGCCTGCCCGAACGGTCCGAAGTACCGCACCCCCGGCCGCTTCTGGCCACGGCCGACGAACACCCGCGGGTACTCCTCCGCCACCGTCACCGCCAACCAGGGGTACGACTTGTCGTCGCGGTACTTCACGTTGAACCGGGGATCGAACTCCTGGATCCACGTGTACTCGAGTTGGAGCGCCTCCAACTCGTTCGCGACCACCGTCCAGTCCACGCGCGCGGCCGTGCGCACCATCGTCTGCGTGCGGAAGTGAAGCGAGGCCGGGTCCGCGAAGTAGGAGTTGAGCCGCTGCCTCAGGCTCTTGGCCTTCCCGACGTAGATCACGTTGCCGAAGGCGTCGAAGAACCGGTACACACCCGGGTCCAGGGGGATGGAGCCGGGGCTGGGTCGGTAAGTCGACGGGTCGGCCATGGCAGCGATGATAGATCGGATGAAGGCTATCGGCGCCGTCAGCCCGCGGTCGTCAGCAGGCCGGCCAGCAGTGGACGGAGGAACTCACCCGTGGCAGAACCCTCGACCACCGAGACGTCCTCCGGGGTCCCTGCTGCCACCACCTCGCCTCCGCGGTCACCCCCCTCCGGGCCGAGATCGATGACCCAGTCCGCGGACTTGATGACGTCGAGGTTGTGCTCGATGACGACGACGGTATTACCGCCGTCCACGAGACGCTGCAGGACGGCGAGCAGCTTCCGGACGTCCTCGAAGTGCAGGCCCGTGGTCGGCTCGTCGAGGACGTACAGGGTGCGCCCCGTGGAGCGCTTCTGCAACTCCGCGGCCAGCTTCACGCGCTGCGCCTCGCCTCCCGAGAGCGTGGTGGCCGCCTGGCCGAGCCGCACGTACCCCAGGCCCACCTCGGTCAGGGTGCGCAGATGCCGCGCGATCGAGGGGATGGCGGCGAAGAACTCCGCACCGTCGCTGATCGACATGGCCAGCACGTCGGAGATCGACCTGCCCTTGTAGTGCACCTCGAGCGTCTCCCGGTTGTAGCGGGCGCCGTGGCACACCTCGCACGGGACGTAGACGTCGGGCAGGAAGTTCATCTCGATCCTGATGGTGCCGTCGCCTGCGCAGTTCTCGCACCGGCCACCCTTGACGTTGAAGGAGAACCGTCCGGGCAGGTAGCCGCGGACCTTCGCCTCGGGCGTCTGGGCGAACAGGGCACGGATCTTGTCGAACACGCCGGTGTACGTGGCCGGGTTGGATCGGGGCGTGCGCCCGATCGGCGACTGGTCGACCTGGATGACCTTGTCGAGATGCTCAAGGCCCCTCAGCGACCTGTGCCTGCCGGGGACGGCCTTGGCGCCGTAGATGCGCTTCGCCGCGGCCGGGTACAGGATGGCGTTGACCAGCGACGACTTGCCGGACCCGCTCACCCCGGTGACCGCGATGAGGCATCCGAGCGGGAAGGAGACGTCGATGTCCTTGAGGTTGTGCTCACGGGCCCCCAGCACCGACACCCGCTGCCCGTTGCCGGTGCGACGTACGGCGGGCGTCGGGACCTCGAACCTGCCAGACAGGTAGCCGCCGGTGATCGACTCACGGCACGCGAGCAGGTCCTCGACCGCGCCCTCGACCACGATGGTCCCGCCGAACTCCCCCGCCCCGGGGCCGATGTCGACCACCCAGTCCGCCGCCCTGATCGTGTCCTCGTCGTGTTCCACGACGATGAGGGTGTTGCCGAGATCACGAAGCCGCTTCAGCGTCTGGATGAGCCGCATGTTGTCCCGCTGATGCAGTCCGATGCTCGGCTCGTCAAGGACGTACAGCACGCCGACCAGGCCGGAGCCGATCTGGGTGGCGAGCCGGGTGCGCTGCGCCTCCCCACCCGACAGCGTGGCCGCCGCACGGGACAGCGTCAGGTAGTCGAGGCCGACGTCGATCAGGAAACGCAGCCTCGTCTGGATCTCCTTCACGACTCGGGCCGCTATCTGGGCGTCGCGTTCGCAGAGCTGGAGATCGCGCAGGAAGGCGTTCGCCTCTGTGATGGACATGTCCACCAGCGCAGCGATGTTGACGTCCGCCACCGTGACCGCCAGTGTGCTGGGCTTCAGCCTCGCACCGTTGCAGGCGGAGCAGGCGATCTCACGCATGTACCCACCCCAGCGTTCCCGTGCCGAGTCCGTCTCCGCCTCGTCGTGGCGGCGCCGGACGAACGGCAGGATGCCCTCGTACTTCTGCGAGTAGCTGCGCGTGCGTCCGAACCGGTTCCGGTAGGTGACGACCACCGGGTTCGCGACGCCGTTCAGCAGGAAGCTCCGATGCCGGGCGGACAGGTCGCGCCACGGCACGTCGATCCGAAAGCCGTGCTCCGCCGCGAGCGAGGCCAGCACGTGCTCGTAGTGGCCCTTCAGGTGGGGCGTGTTCCAGGGCGCGATCGCCCCGTCGAACAGGCTCAGGCCGTCGTCCGGGATGACCAGCTCCGGATCGACCTCCAGTGTGGTTCCGAGCCCGGAGCAGGTGGGGCAGGCACCCCATGGGCCGTTGAAGGAGAACTGCCTCGGCTCCAGTTCGTCTATCGCCACCTCGTGGTCGTTCGGGCAGCCCATCGCCTCCGAGAACCGCTTCTCCCGCTCGGGGTCGTCGGGGGCCATGTCGACGAACTCGACACCGACAACCCCCTGGGCCAACCCGAGCGCCGCCTCGACCGACTCCGTGATGCGTTGCTGGGCCGACGGCTTGACCACGACGCGGTCGACGATCACGTCGACGTCGTGCTTCAGCTTCTTGTTGAGCTCCGGCACGTCGGTCAGCGGGTGGACCGCGCCGTCGACCCGGACTCGGCTGAACCCGTCCGCGCTGAGCTGGCGGAACAACTCGGCGTACTCCCCCTTGCGGCCGCGGACGACCGGCGCGAGGATCTGGAACCTCGTCCCCTCCTCCAGCCCCATCAGGCGGTCGACGATCTGCTGCGGCGTCTGCCTGCCGATCGGTGACCCGCAGACCAAGCAGTGCGGGACGCCGATCCGGGCAAAGAGGAGGCGAAGGTAGTCGTACACCTCCGTGACCGTGCCCACGGTTGAGCGCGGGTTGCGGCTCGTGGACTTCTGGTCGATCGACACCGCAGGTGAAAGGCCCTCGATGAAGTCGCAGTCGGGTTTGTCCATCTGCCCGAGGAACTGGCGGGCGTACGAGGACAACGACTCGACGTAGCGTCGCTGCCCCTCCGCGAAGATGGTGTCGAACGCCAGCGACGACTTGCCGGATCCGCTCAGCCCGGTGAACACGATCAGGGCGTCCCGCGGTAGCTCGAGCGAGATGTTCTTGAGGTTGTGCATCCGGGCGCCACGGACGGTCAGTCGATCGCTCACCCGTGCCATGTTACGCACACTGTCAACCTGATTCGAACGGACACGCCGTGCAATCGAACGGCGATCGGGACCGCATCAACCGCGCTCCCGTGGCGCTGGGCGAAGGCGGGGTTGATAGTGTGACACACATGCCGAGCGACCCCAGAGCTGACGGCGCCAGCAACGATGCCATCATCGCTGCGGTGCGCGACCAGACGCATCTGCTGCTCGGCCGCACCATAGCCTTCACCGCCGACGAATGGGCGGCCCCGACACGCCTGCCCGGGTGGACGCGGTCGCACGTGGCGGCCCATCTCGTCCAGGGCGCGCTGTCCCTCGTGACCCGCTGCCTGGCGGAGGAGGCCGGCGAACCCTGGGTCGAGCCACCTCCCGACCCCCACGCCCTCGATGTGGATGCGCTGGCGGACGGGCTCAGCCTTCAGATCGCGCTCGACACCTCGGCCGGCGAGCTCGATGTCGCGATGGCCGGGCTCCCCGAGTGGTCGAGGGTCCCGATCTCGCGCCTCTACGAGATCGTTATGCACGCCTTCGACCTGGACCCGACCGCGGAACACCTGAACGTCGATGAAACGATCGCGACGTGGCTGCTCACGTTCCGGATCGACAGGCTGTCAAGGTTCCCCGGCCTCCCGAGCCTGCTTCTGATGGCGGACGAGGGCCCGACCGCCGAGTTGGGGCCCGACGGTGACCGGGTCGCGGTGATGGGCCCTGCCGCGGACCTGCTGCTGTGGCTGGCCAGGGGCATCGTGACGGGGGCGGTGGCCGGGGCGGTGGAGATCCCCCACCCGCACTGACCCCAACGCGTCGGCTGCGCTGTCAGTGGCCCCACCTACAGTTGGTGCCATGAGACCGATCGAGGAGCTGCAGCGCCAGGTGGCTCCCATGCACGTGCATGCCGACTTCGAGCCGTCCGGTGACCAGCCGGAGGCGATCGCCGAGCTGGAGCGCCGCATCTCGGGCGGCGAGAAGGATGTCGTCCTCCTTGGCGCAACCGGCACCGGCAAGACGGCCACCGTGGCCTGGCTGGCGGAGCGGCTGCAGCGTCCGGTGCTCGTGATGCAGCCCAACAAGACCCTGGCCGCGCAGTTCGCCAATGAGTTGCGGCAATTCTTCCCGGAGAACGCGGTGGAGTACTTCGTCTCCTACTACGACTACTACCAGCCCGAGGCCTATGTCCCGCAGACCGACACCTACATCGAGAAGGACTCATCCCTGAACGAGGAGGTGGAGCGGCTGCGGCACTCCGCCACCAGTTCGCTGCTGACCAGGCGGGACGTGATCGTCGTCGCGACGGTCTCGGCGATCTACGGGCTGGGCACCCCTGAGGAGTACCTGGAACAGCGGGTCACGCTGCGCGTCGGCGAGGAGCAGGACCGCACGGAGTTGCTGCGTCACCTGGTGGACATCCAGTACGCCCGCAACGACCTCGCGGGCACGCGCGGCACGTTCCGGGTGCGCGGCGACACCGTCGAGGTGTTCCCCATGTACGAGGAGAACGCCGTCCGCATCGAGTTCTTCGGCGACGAGATCGAACGCATCTCCACCATGCGCTCCCTGACGGGAGAGGTTCTGCACGAGGAGGATGAGATCTACATCTTCCCCGCCACCCACTATTCCGCGGGGGCAGAACGCATGGAGAGGGCCATCGCGGGCATCGAGCAGGAGCTCGTGGAGCGGTTGGCGGTGTTGGAGGGTCAGGGCAAGCTGTTGGAGGCCCAGCGGCTGCGGATGCGCACGCACTACGACATCGAGATGATGCGCCAGATCGGCACCTGTTCCGGCATCGAGAACTACTCCCGCCACATCGACGGCCGCGAGGCCGGGTCGGCACCCTCCTGCCTGCTCGACTACTTCCCCGAGGACTTCCTGCTCGTCATCGACGAGTCTCACGTCACCGTCCCGCAGATCGGTGGAATGTACGAGGGGGACGCCTCCAGGAAGCGGACGTTGGTCGAGCACGGTTTCAGGCTGCCCAGCGCGCTGGACAACCGGCCCCTGCGCTTCGACGAGTTCGTGGAACGCATCGGCCAGACCGTGTACCTGTCCGCCACCCCCGGCCCCTACGAGATGGACCGGTCCAAAGGCCACGTGCAGCAGATCATCCGCCCAACCGGCCTCGTCGACCCCGAGGTGATACTGAAGCCGACGAAGGGCCAGATCGACGACCTGATGGCCGAGATCCGCCTGCGGGTGGAACGCAACGAGCGGGTGCTGGTCACCACCCTCACCAAGAAGATGTCGGAGGACCTGACCGACTACCTGATGGCGGCCGGCATCCGCACCAGGTACCTGCACTCGGAGATCGAGACGCTGCGCCGCATCGAGTTGCTGCGGGACCTGCGGCTGGGCGAGTTCGACGTCCTGGTGGGGATCAACCTTCTGCGGGAGGGCCTCGACCTGCCCGAGGTCTCGCTGGTCGGAATCCTCGACGCCGACAAGGAGGGCTTCCTCCGATCGGAGCGTTCACTGATCCAGACCATCGGCCGGGCGGCCCGGAACGTCGCGGGCCAGGTTCACATGTATGCCGACAGGATCACACCCTCGATGGCGGCGGCAATCGACGAGACGAACCGCCGCCGGGCCGTACAGATCGCATACAACAAGGCGCACGGCATCGACCCGCAGCCGCTCCGCAAGAAGATCGCAGACATCACCGACATGCTTGAGCGCGAGGACGCCGACACCGAGCAACTCTTGGCGGAGGGCAGGGGGTCCGGAACGCGCCGGGGTGGCCGTCTGGATGTGGCCGGCATGGCCACCAAGGAGTTGCAGGACCTGATCGGCGACCTGACCGCGCAGATGCACCAAGCCGCCGCGGCGCTGCAGTTCGAGCTCGCGGCTCGTCACCGTGACGAGATCGCCGACCTCAAGAAGGAGTTGCGCGGCATGGTGGAGGCGAACCGCTGACGCGTGGCTCCACGCGTCAGCGGTTCCGCGTCGCAACCTCCTGGTCGCCGGGTTCGGTGGCGCCCGGCGAGCCGAGGACCCGCGCGGCCAGTGCGTGGCCGGCCAGGCAGCCGGCCACCAGATCCCCTCCGGTGAGGAGATAGCTGGTCAGGAAGCCTGCATTGAACGCGTCTCCCGCACCGGTCAGGTCCCGCACGTTCGCCACAGGCGCCACGGGAACCGACGCCACGAATCGCCCGTCCTGGAAGATGCTGGTCGCCGACTTGCCCCGACGCGCCAACAGGATCGCGTCGGGGAATCGTGCCAGACTCGGGCCGGGAGCGTCGCCCCGGGTGAGCCCGAGGTGTCGTGACTCGTCCTCGTTGGCGGAGATGATGTCCGGCGCGAGCTCGGACATCAGATCGAGGAACGCCTCGACCCCGATCATCTCGATCGTGCCGACAGACGACACATCCAGCGACACCCGGCCTCCCCGGCGTCGGTGCTCGTGCACCGCATTGCGCACGGCGTCTGCGGTGCTCCCGCCCTCGAAGGAGTAGGCGGTGACGTGCAGGAGCTCGAGTCCGTCGAGCCATCCGGGATCGACGGCCTCAAGCATCATGCAGGCGCCGCGGCTCGGGAACATCAGGCGTTCGCCACCCTCGTCGATGAGCAGCACGATCATGCCGGTGGTGCCGCGCACCTGCATCCTGACGTCGGCGCCCCTGGACTCGAGCTCACGGGTGAGGCCCACGCCCGCAAGATCGTCGCCGACGCATCCGATGAAGCGCGTCGGGTACCGCGGGGCGGCGAAGGCGGCAACGTTTGCCGCCGAGCCACCCCGCGTGGTCCGGATCTCGGATCTGGTGTCGGATGCGTGACGCATCGGCTCCAACTGCCAGACGACGACGTCCTGGACGATGTCCCCGATGACTCCGAGCATCAGGCGCGCCCGTTCACCAGCTCTGAGGCGATCTCGGCTGCGAGGCGTGCGTTGTTGTAGTAGAGGGCGACGTTCGCGTCCAGGCTGCGGCCCTCCGTGGCGACACGGATGAAGTCGAGGAGGAACGGCGTCGAGGCCTGACCCCCGATGTGCTGCTCCTCGGCGGCCTGCCATGCCCGCTTGAGGACTTCCTCCAGTTCCTTCGGGTCCAGTTGTTCGTCCGCCGGGACAGGGTTGGCGACCAGCACCGCGCTGTCGATCCCGAGATCGCCACGCGCCGCAACCATGGTGGCGATGTCCGCCGGGCTGTCCACACGGGCGGTCAGGTCGTAGCCCGAGTCGACGACGTAGAACCCGGGGTACCGCATGGTCCGGTAGCCGACGACCGGGACGCTGAGGGTCTCGAACCTCTCCAGCGTGGCGGGGATGTCGAGGATGGCCTTGGCGCCGGAGCTCACCAGGACGATCGGGACACGGGAGAGAGCGGTCATGTCGGCCGACTCGTCAAAGGTCTTGCTGGCGCCGTGGTGCACGCCACCGAGGCCACCGGTCGCGAAGACGTCGATCCCGGCCGCGTGTGCGAGGAACGCGGTGGCAGCAATGGTGGTGCCTGCGTTCTTGCGGGTCACGGCCGCGTAGGGCAGGTCGCGGATGGAGGCCTTTGCGGCGTTGTCGTCGTAGGCGAGTTCGTTGATCTCCTCCGCCGTCAGGCCGACCACGGGCTGGCCATGGACGACGCCGATGGTGGCGGCGACCGCCCCCTTCTCCCGCACGATCTCCTCGCCCCGCATGGCCACCTCGACGTTGCGCGGACGGGGCAGCCCGTGCGTGAAGATCGTGGACTCGAGCGCGACCACTGGGACGTGGTTGGCGAGCGCCTCTGCGACGTGGGCACCGATTCGGAGGGACGTTTCGGACATGTGCTGCCTTCCTTTGCTTGGTTGCTCCAACTATGCACGACATGAGGTCGACACACCCGTCGAGTGCATGAAATCGGCATGAGGCGATAGTCTTTGGCTATGAATCCGACGCTGAGTCAGCTGCGGGCATTCGACGCACTCGCGAGGGAACGTCACTTCGGCCGGGCCGCAGCGTCCCTAAGCATCGCCCAGCCCACCCTCAGCAAGGAGATCCGCCGCCTCGAGGACAACCTCGGCCTGACCCTGTTCCACCGCAGCGCAGGCGGGACCGAGCTCACCCGGGACGGGGAGCGGCTTCGTCCCAGGATCGCGGCAGTCCTCGACCAGATGCAGCGGCTCAGCGACACTGCGGTCCTTCTCAGGCACGACTCGCTCCTGAAGGTGCGGGTCGCCGCCTCGCCAAGCGTCGTGAATCGGCTGCTCCCGGAATTGCTGCGCGTCATCGACGACGCCGACGACGGGTTGTCGATCAAGGTCCTTGAGGTCGACACCGGGGGCGTGCTGCGTGCCGTCGAGGATGGCCGGGCGGACTTGGGGATCGGCCATGTCCTCGGCGAACCCGGGACGACGCGCAAACGAAGGCTGGGCGGCGACGAACTGCGAGTGCTGATGCACCGGGCCCTGGCACCCGCGGGAGGGGCCGCAGACCTCACGCGGCTGACGAACGTGCCACTGCTGCTGTGGCCGCGCGAGGACAGCCCCGACTACTACGACCTGATCGTCCAGACGTGCCGGTCGCACGGGCTCGAGCCACTCGTCTTGTCGGGAACATCACGGATCGGCGGATCATGGTCCTACTTCCTTCAGGACGCCCGCGCCTTCACCCTGGTACCGGCGGACTTCGCCCAGCGGGAGGCGCGGGGCGAACTCGTTTCGCTGCCGCTGGACCCTCCGGCGAGCATCTCCCTCGAGGTCGTCTGGAACCGGCACCCGGCCGCGCCGAGGGTGCTCGACGTGCTCATGGACCTGACCCGATCCCTGAGGGGTCCTGAGGCCCGCAAGGCGAGGGACTCCTCCACCACCGCGCGGTCGGCAGAGACTTCTCGTTGATCAGACCGGGATCAGTGCGTCACCGAAGTCCGCGATGAGTCGGACGAGTTCATCCGCGATCGCGTCATCCGTCTCCAGCAGGACCCTGCAGTGGGCACCGTCCTGGCGGGGGTACCCCCGATACATCCCGCGCAGGTCGCACAGGGTCTGGCCGTGCGAGGGGCCGCCCGAGGTGTCGATCTCCACGTTGACGACAGGGCCCAACCGGATGCC
Organism: Arachnia sp.; assembly: GCA_039811745.1. Classification (GTDB taxonomy): domain Bacteria; phylum Actinomycetota; class Actinomycetes; order Propionibacteriales; family Propionibacteriaceae; genus Arachnia. The sequence continues at coordinate 9,877 of JBDHZH010000002.1, read as the reverse complement.
GAGTGTGCCTGCCGCTGCAGCAACGGCCATCGTGTCGTGCATCGTGGCGAACCAACCCCCGAAGTCGCGACCGATGTACTCGCCGTAGAACTGCAGGATGCGGGACACGTAGCCTCCGAGTGACCCGCCACCATCCAGCACAGCACGACGCTCGGGGGTGATGAGGGTGCGCATCGTCACGTCCAGTCCCACCATCGTGATCGGCCACGGCGCACGGAACACGGCGGCAGCCGCCTCGGCGTCGTGGGCGATGTTGGCCTCGGCCACCGCCGACACATTCCCCGGGACCAGCGCCGCTCCGCCCATCAGGGAGACGCCCTTGACAAGGCTCGGCAGTTCCGGCTCGAGGGCGAGCGCGGTCGCAACGTTGGTCAGGGGCCCAACCGGCACGAGGGTGATCTCGCCCGGTTGACGTCGGGCCAGCTCGACGATCTGCTCGGCTGCGGTCCCGGGGACAGCAGCACCCCTGGGATGGGTTCGGCCGACGTTGCCCTGGCCGTCATCTCCGTGTACGAAGTAGGCGTACTCCGCGGGCCTGCCCGTCAGGGGCCCAGCGGCACCCTGCGCGACGGGGACGTGCCCCATGCCGACCATCTCGAGGGTGTGCAGGGTGTTGCGGGTGGCGGTGGGCACGTCCACATTCCCCCACACCGTCCCGACCCCGACGAGCTCGATGGCCGGGTGCAGTGCGGCGTAGAGGATGGCCATCGTGTCGTCCACGCCCGTGTCGCAGTCGAGAAGAAGCCTGGAGACCATCAGGCAGAGCTCTTGAGTCGACCGTCCAGTTCGGTGAGCCTGGCCACCAGCAGGTCGCGGAACCTGGCCGCGTCGACATCGATCGCCACGTCGCAGTTGGCCGGGTGGCCGGGACGCTTGCGGAAATCGACGACCGTCATCCCCGCCGTCAGGCGACCGGTGTTCTCCACGTCCACGTACAGGTGGCTCGTCGTGATGATGTCCGGCGCGAAGGCGGCTGCGAGCGCGAGGGAGTCGTGTTGGGCGGCCGCCCCCTCGGAGCCCGAGTAGGCGTGCTCGCCGTAGTGACCGAGGATGTGTCCCACCATGTCCGCGATGGGGCCACCGGAGGCGGCAAGGGGGGCGAAGTCGACGGGCCCGACGGTGGCCCTGTGCGTGACGTTCAACCCCACCATCGTCAGCGGGACACCGAAGTCGAACACCTTGGCGGCGGCATCGGGGTCGTAGTAGATGTTGAACTCGGCTGCCGCCGTGGCGTTGCCGAGCACATCCAGGGTTCCGCCCCCCATCAGCACGATGCGTTCGAGCTTGCGCGCACTGTCGGGGTGGAGATTCATGAACATCGCGACGTTGGTGAGCGGTCCGATGGCCACCAGGACGACCGGCTCGGCTGACTCCTCCACCAGCCGCGCGAGCAGCGGCACGGCAGGTTCGAGAGTCCGGGACGAGGGCGGCAACTCGTAGCCGCCGAACCCGTTGGAGCCATGGACATCGCCGTCGGGGATGGTGTCACGGCGCCAGAGCGGCGCCTCGGCGCCCCGTCCGACGGGGATGTCGAGGCGAAGCAGGTCGGCGAGGGCGGCCGCATTGGGGGCGGTGTGGTGCAGGCCCGTGTTGCCTGCGACCGCGGTGAGGCCGAGCAGGTTCACCTCGGGCGACGCGGCCGCGAGCATGATCGCGAGCGCGTCGTCGATGCCCGGGTCGGTGTCGATGATGATGTTGGTTGGCATCTTGCTCCTGGTGTGTCGATGGTCGGGGCGGTGATGGGAGAGCGGCGGTGGCCTTCCCTGCTCACCCGGCCTTGGCGGCGGCAAGGGCGGAGATCGAATCGACGACCAGGTCGGCGAAGCGGTTCCAGTCGAGCTTCAGGGCCACATTGGTGCTCGCCTCCCCCATCGGCATGCCCTCGCTCGCCCCATGATGCATCCCGGGAACCGAAGCGAAGTTGGTGACCGTCATCCCCTTCGTCCATTTGCCGTGCAGTTCGACGGTCACGAAGGCCTTCGCGGTGGTGAAGACCTCCGGGTCGGCTATCGCTGCCACGCAGACGGCGTCGTGGACCGGCGGGTAGTCGAACTCGTAGAACTCCTTGTAGGCGCCACCCACGAATCCCCAGATGTCGAGGACGAACTGGGCAAGGTCGCCACCGATCGCACGGACCCTGTCCTGCAGTTCCCTGGAGGCAAGCGCCTGATGCGTCAGGTCGAGGCCAACCATGGTCACGTCCCAAGCACCCCGGAACACTGCCTCGGCCGCCTCCGGGTCGACATAGATGTTGAACTCGGCGCACGGCGTCGAGTTGCCGCGCGTGTAGGAGCCTCCCATCAGCACCACGGACTTGACCCGGTCGATGATCGCGGGTTCCTTGCGCATTGCGAGGGCGATGTTGGTCAGTGGGCCGACCGGGACGAGGTGGACGGTTCCCGGTTCCTCCGCCATGACCGTCTCGATGATGAAGTCGACTGCGTGCCTCGGGTCGAGTTCGAAGGTGGGCTCGGGCAGCACCGGGCCGTCGAGACCGGTCGAACCATGGATGTTCTCGGCCACCACCTGGGCGGTGACGAAAGGCCTGGAGGCGCCCGCCGCCACCGGGACCCGGATCCCGGCCGCGGCACACACGGACAGCGCATTGTGCGTCACCTTGGGCAGTGTCTGGTTCCCGGCCACGGTCGTGATCCCGAGCAACTCGATGTTCGGGTTGCCCGCGGCAAGCATGATGGCGATGGCGTCGTCGTGACCCGGGTCGCAGTCGATGATGATCTTCTCGGGCAAGGCCTCTCCTCGGTGGTTCGATGTGGGCGGAAGTGGGTTGAAGGCACCGTCAGGCGGTGGCCGGTGCGGTGACGCTGTCGAGCGCCTTCTTCGAGCGCGTCGCCAGTGCCGAACGCACCCGCAGGGAGGCGAAGATCAGGGCGACGATCGTGATCACGTAGGGCGTCATCAGGGCCAACGACGAGTTGACGCCTGCGAGCCCCAACCGGTCGGCCACCGCGTCGGCTGCGCCGAAGATAAGGCAGGCGATGAACGTCCGGTAGGGCCGGGCAAGCCCGAACGTCAGCGCAGCGACCGCGATGAAGCCGCGGGAACTCGTCATGTTCGATGTGAAGGAGCCAAGCGTCGCCATGGACAGCTGGGCACCTGCGAGCCCGGAAAGCGCCCCGGAGATGAGGATCGAGATGAACTTCACCCTGGTGACGTCGATGCCTGCGGCAACGGCGGCAGGCTCGTCCTCGCCAACGGCGCGAAGATGGACCCCGAAGCGGGTGCGGTAGAGGATGAACGCGTAGATGGGAACGAGCAGCAGCGCGAACCACACCAGGATCGTCTGGTTGTTCAGCATCGGCCCGATCACGGGGATGTCCCCGACGGGCCCAAGGCCGATCCTCGGAAGATTGGACTTCACGTTGCCCGGCGTGACTCCCGGATTGCCGAAGAAGACCTGCAGCATGAGAATGGTCGAGCCGAGCGCAAGGAAGTTGACGCCGATACCGACGACGATGAAGTCGGCCTTCAGCCACAACGAGGCCACGGCGAAGACGACCGCGAGCAACAGTCCTGCGAGCATTGCCGCCAGTACCCCGAGGAAGGGGTTGCCGAGCGCCGACCCGACTACGACGCCCGTGAAGGCGCCCATCAGCATCATGCCTTCGAGACCGATGTTGAGGATGTTGCCCATCTGCGTGAACGCGCCGCCGATGGCGGCCAGCAACAGGGGCGTCAACTTCGCGAGCACCACGGCGAGCGTCGCCACGGTGAGGACCTGTGCGAGGATCTCGTTCACTTGGATGCTCCTTCGGTTGCGGGGGTGGTGGCAGCCGCGCCGGTCTTCCTGCGCTTCAGCCAGTTCCAGGTGAAGGTTGCGGTGATCATGACGATGATCAGGCCCTGGAGGACGCTGACGAGCGGGAAGGGCACGCCGACGGCCTGGAGGCCGGTCGAACCGCCGATCATGGTGGCGTAGAACAGTGCCGCCACCAGCGATGCCCACGGGTTGAGCCTGGCGAGGAGGGCGACGGTGATCGCCATGAAGCCGAAGCCGGGCGAGAACTGCTGCAGGAACCGGCCGCCGGTGGGACCGATGACGAACAGCGCCCCGGCGAAGCCCGCGACTGCACCGGAGACGGCCATGACCTGCATGCTCATCCTCTTCGCGGACACGCCGGTGTACTCGGCGAAGTCGTTCATCTCGCCGAGTTGCCGCACCTTCAGGCCCCATGTGGTCCGGTCGAAGATCAGCGCGAGGACGATGGCAACGACGATGGCGATGACGAGGTCGGGGCCGATGCCGTACTGAGGATTGAACATCGTCAGGCGAGCCTGCTCTGCAATCTGCTTGGAGCCTGCAATGCCGGCCGTGGGGTCCTGGAACGGCCCGGTGACGAAGTACTGGGTGATGAGCTTGGCGACGTCCGAGAGCAGCAGCGTTGTGACGATGATGTCGACCCGCCAGTAGGCGAGCAGCGCGCCGGGGAGCAGACCCCACAATCCGCCGGCGATCATGCCGAAGATCAGCACGAGAGGGATCAGCACCACTGCCGGCAGGTTCTGGAAGGTGAATCCGGCGAAGGCCCCGAAGAATGCGCCGAGGTACATCTGGCCCTCGCCGCCGATGTTGAAGAACCCTGCCCGGAAGCTGATGATCGTGGCGCCCGCCAGGATCGAGAGCGGCACGAAGGCGGCGACGATGGAGGCGACGCCGAACGGCGTGGTCCAGCCCGACACGAACAGTGCCCAGTAGGCGCTCAACGGGTTCTGGCCGATGGCGAGGATGATGATGGCTCCGAGGACGAGGGCGATCCCGATGGCGATCACCGGCTGGACACCGCTTGTGAACACCTTCTTCAGCGCCTCGCCCGCCATCCGGGACAACGGTGGCCGGGTCAGACCGGGGATCTGGGACCTCTCCTCCACCGTCAATGGCGACTCGACGGATTCGTAGTCGTCCACCTCTGCGATCTCGGCACTCGGGCCCCTCGACGATGGGACTGCCCCCTCAAGGGCCGCGATCTCGGCCTGCATCCTGTTGTGTTCGGCCTCCGCCTCCGCCAGGCTCTCCGGGGTTGGTTTCACCCCCGCCATCGCGAGGCCGACGGCCGTCTCGCTCATGTTGCCCTGGGTGAACTCCGCGATGATCTGCCCGCGGAACATCACGAGCAACCGGTCGGAGAGGCTCATGACCTCGTTCAGGTCGGCCGAGAACAACAGCACACCGGCACCGGCGTCGCGTGCCTGAACGATGGAGTTGTGGACGAACTCCATGGCGCCGACGTCGACGCCGCGGGTCGGCTGCGAGATCATCAGGAACTGCGGGCCCGCCGTGAACTCGCGCGCGATGATGACCTTCTGCATGTTGCCGCCGGACAGGGTGCCGATCGCCGTGTCGGGGGTGGAGCCGCGCACATCGAACCTCGCGATCAGGGAGGCGGCATACGCCTTCATCCTGGACAAGGAGATCCAGCCGCCCTTCGCGATGGGCGGCTTCAGGTGGGTGGCGGCGATGTTCTCCGCCACGGTGAGCTTGGGTCCGCTGCCCTCGTGGTGGCGGTCCTCGGGGATGTAGGCAAGGCCCAGGCTGCGCCGCCTGGCAACGCTTGCATCCGTCACATCCTCGCCCGCGAGGGTCACTCGGCCGCGCGGGGCGCGATACATCCCTGCGATTGCGGCAGCGAGCTCCGACTGGCCGTTGCCCTCAACGCCGGCAATACCAACGATCTCTCCGCGCCGGACACGCAGACCAAGCCCATTCACGGCAATCGCGCCACGCTTGTCGACCGCATACAGATCGTCGACGGCGAGGATCTCGTCCGTGGGCCGCGGCGGCGTGTGCTTGATCCGCAGCAGCACCTCCCGGCCCACCATCATGGCTGCGATGTCGGACTGTGACAGACCCTGCGCCGGCCTCGTGCCGACGACCTTGCCGTCGCGGATCACGGAGATGGTGTCGGCGATGGACAGCACCTCCCCCAGCTTGTGGGAGATGAACAGCACTGCGCAGCCCTGCTTCGCGAGCTGACGGATGACGACGAACATCTCATCTGTCTCAGCCGGAGTGAGGACCGCGGTGGGTTCGTCGAGGATGAGCACGCGTGTGTCGTGCGAGAGCGCCTTCAACACCTCGACGCGCTGACGTTCACCCACAGACAGCTCATCGATGATGTCATCGGGATTCACCGGGAGGCCGAACCGGTCCGAGAGTTCACGAACGCGGTGCGCCATCTGGTCGGCGTCCAATCGGCCGCCCTTCGTGACCTCCTTGCCGAGGAACACGTTGGCCGCGACGGTGAGACTGCCCACCAGCTTGAAGTGCTGATGGACCATTCCGATGCCGAGGGCATCGGCCTTCCTCGGGTCGCTCATGACGACGGCGGCGCCGTCGAAGTGGATCTCCCCCGAGTCCGGCTGCATGTTGCCCGAGACCATGTTCATCAGGGTCGTCTTGCCTGCACCGTTCTCTCCGACGAGGGCATGGACCTCGCCCGGGTAGATGGTCAGGGAGATGTTGTCATTGGCGACCTTCGTACCGAAGGTCTTGGTGATGTTCCGCAGCTCAAGGATCGGCTGGTCCATTCGGGATTCCTAACGGCGAATGAGAAGTGGCGGGAATGGGTGGTGGGGCCCTGTGGGCCCCACCACCCGAGGCGTCAGCCCTGGACGGTCGGGACGGTGATCTTGCCGTCGACGACCTGCTTCTTGAAGCCGTCGATCTTGTCGATCACGTCCTTGGGGACGATGTCCTTGTTGTTCGCGAAGTCGAGTCCGACACCATCGTTCGCAAGACCGAACGCCGTCGTCTCACCGAACTTCAGTTCACCCTTCTGGGCAGCATTCACGGCCTGCACCAGCGACGGCGCGATGTTCTTCAGCATCGAGGCAAGCACGTGGCCCGGCTGGAGCGCGTTCTGGTTCTGGTCGACGCCGATGCCGTACTTGTTCGCATCCTTGGCGGCCTGCAGCACGCCGATGCCTGCGCCACCTGCGACCTGGAACACGACGTCCGCGCCCTGGTCGAACATGGCCTTGGCCTGGTCGTAGCCCTTCTGTGCATCCGCGAAGTTGCCGACGTAGGTGACGAGCACCTCGATGCTCGGGTCAACCGCCTGGATGCCCGCCTTGTAGCCGGCCATGAAGTCGTTGATGACGGGGATGTCCATGCCGCCGACGGCGCCGACCTTCTTGCTGCCACCCGAGAGCGGGAAGTCGGTCTTGCTCGTGGTCACGAGACCGGCGAGGACCCCTGCGAGGAACGAACCCTCGTTCTGCTTGTAGACGAGGCTGGCCACGTTCGGGTTCTCGAAGACGTTGTCATAGAAGATGTACTTCTGCTTCGGGAACTTCTGGACCGCCTCCTTCAGGAAGTCGGTCATCTGGGCCGACCCGAGGACGACCAGGTCCCACTGCCCGCCGGAGACCGACTCGAGGTTGGCCTTCCACTGGCTCGGGTTGTTGGCATCCGCCTGCAGGGTGGTGGTCTTGTGCCCGGCCTTCGCGAGTTCCTGGATGCCACGCTCGGCGTCATCGAAGAAGCCCTGGTCGCCCAGGGTGCCGTTGACGATGTTGGCGACCGAAAGCAGTTTCTCACCGCCGCCGCTGGCTGCGGTGTCTGTCGGGCTGGAGGTACCGCCCCCGCCGCATGCCGTGAGGGCAAGCACTGAGGTGACAAGGACCGCGAGGACCCTTCTCGTGCGAATTCTCATCTCACTCCTTCTTGTGGGATGGACGATGCGTCCTCGGCGGAGAGGCCGTGGCGCAGATGGACTTGCGGAGGGCATCCGCAGGATTCCCGGATGGTCAACTCCGTTGGCAGCATCCGGACGGTGCCCGTCTCGGCACCTTGCTCACGGGGCTCGATGAGTCCCACGAGAAGCTCGATGATCGTCGCCGCCATCAGGTCGATCGGCTGACTGATCGTGGTGAGTCTTGGGTAGGTGTACTCGGCACCGAGCGTCCCGTCGTAGGCGACGACGGCAACGTCGGAGCCCGGCAGCAGCCCGAGATCGAGGAGGGCGCGCAGGACACCGGTGGCCTGCAGGTCCGAACCAACCAGGATGGCGTCGACATCGGGCCGCTGGGCCATGAGGCGGCGCGTGGCGCCGTAACCGGCCTCGGGTGTGAAGGCGCAGTACTCGACCAGTTCGGGTTCGTGGGCAAGGCCGGAGGCCTCGAGGCCCTCCTTCCAGCCACGGACCCTGTCCACGGCAGGTGCAGCCGTGCGTGGCCCGGTGATGCAGGCGTGGGTTCTCCGGCCGTGCCGAACGAGGTGCAGCGCTGCCGCCCGCGCCCCCGCCACGTTGTCGGTGAGTACCGCCGCGACTCCGTCACCGGTGACGCGATCGGTGAAGACGACCGGGATGCGGTGCCCTGCGGCCGCCTTCAGGATGTCGTCGCGGTTCCCCGTGATCGGCGCGATCACGAGCCCGTCGACCTGGTGGTCGGCGAACACGCGCACATACTCAAGGGCGTGCCGGTCCTCCTCCCAGGCGTTCCCCACCAGAACGGTGTAGCCGGCGCGGAATGCAGAGGCTTCCAGCGCAAACGCCAGCTGGGCGAAGAACGGGTTCACGACATTGGGCACGATCAGCCCGACCGTCTGCGTCCTCGCCGTGGCCAATGCGCGCGCGACGGCGTTGGGGCGATAGCCGAGCTCGTCGATGGCGGCGAGGACCCGGCGCCTCGTCGCCGGCGACACGGGATGCGAATCGTTTGTCACGTAGGAGACGACGGCCGGGGTGACACCCGCGAGGCGGGCAACGTCGACACGACGAACCACGGCCCACCTCCTCGTGAACTTGCAGTCTTCGACTCTGTGCCGGGGTCGAGCCTCACCGCTCGCGTTACCCGGGTAACACCCCGTCAGTGAACCACCCTGGCCAAGCCATGTCAAGACACCGGGCAAGCCCGGCTGGACATCGTGGCCGAATCGTTATCGACGGCCGGTCACGGCCTCCGGACGCCCGCCAGCGCAGCCAACGGACCCTCCCACAGCGCCGTCACCTGCTGGATCGTGTCAGCGGGTGAACCCGAGTTGTCGATGACCCACGTTGCGGCATCCAGCCTGTCCGTGCGCGGCGCCTGGGCATGGAGCCTCGCCCATGCCTCATCGGTCGTGAGCCCGCTCCTGTGCATCAGCCGAGACACCTGCACCGTCGTCGGCACGTCGACGACGATCACGGCATCGAAGTGGTCACGCTGTCCGGTCTCCACCAGCAGGGGGATCACGTGGATGACGACCGCGTCGGAAGGGGCAGCGGCCTCCAGCCGCCGTGCGCGTTCCCGGACCAGCGGGTGCACGATCGCGTTGAGGTCATCGCGGGCGCCGTCGTCGGCGTAGACGATCTCGGCGAGAGCAGCCCGGTCAAGCGAGCCGTCGTGGTGCAGGATGCCCTGCCCGAACCGGCGCACCACTGCACGCAGGCCGGGCGTTCCCGGCTCGACCACCTCACGGGCAAGGATGTCGGCGTCGATCACGGTGGCACCCAGGTCCTTCAACGTGTCGGAGACCAGCGTCTTGCCCGAGGCGATCCCGCCTGTAAGAGCGATCCGGAGCATGCACCCAGCATAGGGTGTGCCCCCTCAACGACGATGGAATGGATCAGCTGTTGCCGCTGAGCTTGTCGCGCAGCGCCTGCAGTGCCTCGTCGGAGGCCAGCGAACCGGCGGTGGGCTCCTCGTGGACTGTCGATGCGTATCCGGTGCCCGCGACGACGGCCGCGTCGCGATCCGCGGACTCGGCCTCCTCCACCTGACGCTTGTGGGCCTCCCAACGAGCCTGGGCCTCGGCGTACTGCCGCTCCCACGCGATGCGCTGCTCGTCGTAGCCTTCCTTCCACTCGTTGGTCTCCGGATCGAAGCCCTCGGGGTAGATGTAGTTGCCCTGCTCGTCGTAGCTGGCAGTCATGCCGTA
>JBDHZH010000001.1:0-88410 GCA_039811745.1 Arachnia sp. | reverse complement strand
CAACAACGTCGGGGTGACAGGACTTGAACCTGCGACCCCCGGTCCCCCAGACCGGTGCGCTACCAAACTGCGCCACACCCCGATGGATCGTTTCCGATCCGCGAATGAACCTTACCCGACATTTGGGCAGGTGGTCCAACCGGACCGCGCCGGTCGTGCGTGTCGCGCATGCGCTGCCCGGTGCTACTTGCGGTCCTTGTGCTTCTCTCTGGCACGGATCTCGATGTGGATGGGCGTACCGACGAAGCCGAACTCCTCGCGGAGGCGCCGCTCGATGAACCGGACGTAGGTGGGGTCGAGCATGCCGCTGGTGAACAGCGCGAACGTGGGCGGGCAGTTCTGGGCCTGGGTCCCGAACAGGATCCGGGGCTGCTTGCCGCTGCGCACCGGGTGCGGGTGGGAGGCCGCCAGCCTGCCGAGGAAGGCATTGAGCTTGCCGGTGGAGATACGGGTCTCCCAACTCTCGGCCGCCTCCTCGATGGCCTTGGCGAGCTTGTCGACGTTCCTGCCGGTCAGCGCCGAGATGTTGACCCGCGGCGCCCAGGTGAACGCCACGAGGTCGCGTTCGATCTCCCGCTCCAGGTAGCGGCGGCGCTCCTCGTCGGTCAGATCCCACTTGTTGAACGCGATGACCAGGGCTCGTCCGGTCTCCTCGACGTTGGACAGGATGCGCAGGTCCTGCTCGGTCAGCGGCTCGGAGGCGTCCACCACGGCGACACACACCTGGGCGCGCTCGATGGCCGTCTGCGTCCGCAGGGAGGCGTAGAACTCGTGCCCGGACGCCTCCTTCACGCGGCGCCGGATGCCGGCGGTGTCGATCAGGTTGTAGATCCTGCCGCCCACCTCGACAAGTTCGTCGACGGGGTCGACGGTGGTGCCGGCGATGTCGGACACCACGACGCGCTGCTGATCGGCGAGCTTGTTCAGCAACGACGATTTGCCGACGTTGGGTTTGCCGACGATGGCCACGCGGCGCGGCCCCGCCTCCTCGACGAAGGTCGCCTCCGGCGCCTCCGGCAGCACCGCCAGCAGCGCATCCAGCAGGTCGCCGGAGCCCCGGCCGTGCAGCGCAGAGACAGGATGCGGTTCACCAAGGCCAAGGTTCCACATGGAAGCGGCCTGCGCTTCGTGGCGTTGGTCGTCCACCTTGTTCGCCGCGAGCACGACCGGCTTCTTCGAGCGGCGCAGGATCCGCACCACTGCCTCGTCCTCATCGAGGGTGCCCACGGTGGCGTCGACCACGAACAGCACGGCGTCCGCCAGCGAGATGGCCAGCTCGGCCTGCTCGGCGATCTGCTGCGACATGCCCTTGGCGTCCGACATCCAGCCGCCGGTGTCCACGAGCACGAACTCACGACCGTTCCAGTTGGCGTCGTAGGACACCCGGTCACGCGTGACGCCCGGCGTGTCCTGGACGACGGCCTCACGGCGCCCCAGGATGCGGTTGACCAGCGACGACTTCCCGACGTTCGGCCGGCCGACAACAGCCACCACCGGCTTGATCAGGGTTGGTTCTTCGCTCACGTCGCTCCTACATCCGCTGCCACGATCGGCGCCGCCCATCCTATCGCCTGACCGGGCGGTCACTCCGGCGCCAGCTGCGGTCAGCGAATCTGCTTCACCCGTTGCGACTCACCCCATGCCCGATCGGCGGTCAGAACCGTCGCATCAAGCCGTTCGGCCAGTGCCAGGCACAACCGGTCTCCCAGCGAGAGACCCGAGCCTCGCCTCCAGAGTGCAGCGGCCGTCTCCGCGTCGGCGGACGTGACCGGCTCGACTGCGAGCGAGTAGCTGAGAAGCAGCGCTCGCGCCATCCCCCAGTCCGCGGGGGCTGAGCGCACCTTCTGCGCCACCTCGGCCCAGTTGGCGGCGCCGATGAAACCCCCGTCGAGCGCGGCCTCGACGCGTTCGGCTCCGGGCTCACCCAACAGAAATGCGAGGACTGCCGATGCGTCGAGTACCGTCACGCCGCATCCTCCGCGGCGGCGGCCGCACGCCGCTCACTCAGCAGTTGACCGACGAGATCGGTGCCCCCCAGCTGTGAGCGGAGCAACGCCTTGGCCTGTTCCCTCGTGGTGATCAGGACTCCGACGGATGTCTCGATGAGCAGCAGGGGCGTGCCCCGTTCCCAATGCTGGCGGATCCGGAGGTCGGCAGGTACGACGATCCGCCCGCGATCTCCCATTCCCACACTGAAGGTGGTATCCATGCCCACAACGTACCACCCAGCCGGCCATGATGGTCCGGGGTTGTCACGTCACGCCCCGGAGACGCCGGCCAGCCGCAGGATCTGGTCGACGACCTCGTCGGGACCGATGAACGTCGAGTCGATGACGACGACGCCTGCTGCGGCCTCGGTGAAGTTGGAGACGGTCGAGTCGTCCCGGTCACGACGGAGCACCTGGTCGGTGACCGAATCGTGATCGACGCGCTGACCGAGTTCAGCGGAGCGCCTCGCCACCCTGGCCTGCGGATCGGCCACCAGCAGCACCCGCACATCCGCATCGGGGGCAACGACCGTGGTGATGTCCCTGCCCTCGACGACGATCCGCTGCCCGTTGGCCGCGATGATCTCCCGCATGCGGCGCGTGAGGTGGTCGCGCACCTCGGGGATGGTCGCGATCACGGACACGCAGGCCGAGATCTCCGGTTCCCGGATGGCATCCGTCACCACCTCGCCGTCGACGGTGATCCTCGGCTCGTCGGGGTCCGTGGACAGGCGCAGGTCGCTGTGCTCGGCCAGGTCGATGATCGCGGTCGTCTCCTGCGGTCCCAGGCCGGAGCGCAGGAACTTCCATGCGATCGCCCGGTACATCGCACCGGTGTCCAGGTAGGCGAGGCCAAGTCGGCTGGCCAGCAGCCTTGCCGTGGTGGACTTTCCGGACCCGCTGGGCCCGTCAATGGCGATCACCAACGGTCCGGACCGCATCCGTGCCTCCATCTGATTGGACCAGGCCACCCAACCACGCGCTACCAGATCGCCAGAGAGCTGCTCACCGGCGTCCTTGGCCACCGAGATCGACAGGTAGCCGACCTCGCGCACGGCGTCGTGGGTCAACTCGAAGTCCTCGACGTTGAATCCGAGGTCGCCGACGTCCCCGAAGAGCCGTGCAAGTGCGCGCGGCTCGTCGGGGATCTCCACCGTCACGACTACCAGGTCGAGCGGGGCACGTCCGTGCTTGCCGGTCAGGGAACGGGCGCCGCTCTGCCCGATCAGGAGGCACTCCTCCAGTTCGTCCGGCTTGTCGAGGACGGAGATGAGGTGTGCCAGGTCGCCCGCCACCTCCTGCAGCTCCTCGCGGACGGCTGCTGCGTTGGCCGTGATGATCTGCCGCCAAAGGTCGGTGTCGGAACCAGCGATGCGCGTGACGTCCCGGATGCCCTGGCCCGCCAGCTGCAGATGGTTCCTCGGCACCTCGCGCAGGTGGCTGGCCGTGAGGATGCTCATCAGGTGCGGAACGTGGCTCACCTGGGCCACGGCCTCGTCGTGGGCGGCGGCGTCCAGCTCCACGATCCGGGAGCCCACGGTCCGCGCCAGCTCACGCACCGACTCCACATGTTCCGGGAGATTGTCCGCGAGGGGCGTGATGACCCACGTTCGGTCGCGGAACAACTCGGCCGAAGCGGTCAGCGGGCCGGTGAACTGCGAGCCCGCCATCGGGTGCGAGGGCACGTAGCGGGCATGTTCCGGACTGCCCTCGATCACCTTGGCGATGATCGGAACCTTGACCGAGCCGACATCCGTCACAACCGCCGAGGGGAATCTGGCGAGTGCCCTGCAGACGATCCTCGCGATGGCACCGGGCGGAGCCGCGACCACGACCACATCGATGTCCGCCGGGCCGAGCGGTGCCACGCGCCCCGCGCCCAAGCTGGCCGCCACCCTGGCATGCGAGGACTTCTTGTCCTCCAGGAAGACATCCATGCCCGCCCGCGTCAGGGCGAGCCCGAGGGACGTGCCGACGAGCCCGGCGCCGACGATGAGGACCGAGGTCATCTGCCTGCCAGCCAATCCGTCAGCACTGTCCCGGAGATCCGCCGGAATGCGCGCCTCGTCGAGGCAGCCCGATCCAGCACCGCCACCTCCAGCGTCTCCGCCGTGAGGGGTCCGTCCTCGGTCAGCGCTCCGCGCGCGAGCCGGACGGCCGCGGGGAGGTCCAGCGGAACGGTGGTCTCGACGAGCCCCTTCCGCAGCCTGGCCGCGATGTCCTCGGAATCACGTCCGAGGACGGCGAAGGACGAATGCTCACCGATGGTGCCGTCGTAGGAGACGTGGAAGAACACATCGCCGGTGTGTTCCGCACCCAACTCCGCGACGACCAGCTCGACCTCGTAGGGCTTGTCGGCACCCGCGAAGGCGGCACCGAGGAGTTGCGAGTAGAACCCTGCAAGGCTGCGGGCGGTGACGTCGCGGCGGTCATAGGAGTAGCCACGCAGGTCGGCCTGACGGATGCCTGCGATGCGGAGGGCCTCGAACTCGTTGTAGCGCCCGACGGCGACGAAACCGATGCGGTCGTAGATCTCGGACACCTTGTGGAGGCTCGGCGCCCGGTTCTCGGCCACCAGGACCATCCCTGCGGGGCAGCTGAGGGCGACGACGGCACGCCCCCTGAGGATGCCCTTGCGCGCGAAGTCGGCGCGGTCCTGCATCAGCTGCTCGGGGGATACGTAGAACGGGACGCTCATCACAGGGCTCCTGCTCGGGGACCGTCGGGTCGGTGGATGCGGGCCGCGAGGATCTCCTCTGCGAGCGGGCGCAGTTCCTCCGCGTCGAAGCGGCGCACACCAGCGGCCGTCACGCTCATCACCAGCGGAAGGATGCCGCGGGTCAGGTCGAGGCCCGAGGTCGCGGAGTCGTCGTCGGCGGCGTCGTACAGGGACTGCAGCAGTGCGAGTGCGGCTTCCCTCTCCCCTGCCCGTGGGTCGTGCATCTTCTTCAGCGCCCCTCGCGCGAACACGGACCCGGAGCCGACGGTGGCGAAGCTCTGCTCCTCGTAGCGGCCGCCTGTGGCGTCGTAGGAGAACATGCGACCGCGGCCGGCGGGTGCGTCCCAGCCGACGAAGATGGGCACCACGATCAGCCCCTCCAGCGCCTGGTCCATGTTGCCGCGCAGCAGCGCACCCAGACGATTGGCCTTGCCGTCCAGGCTGAGTTCTGCGAACTCGACCTTCTCGTAGTGCTCCAACTCCACCTGGAACAGCCGCACGAGGTCCATCGCCATCCCGGCCACCCCGGCGACGCCGATCACCGAGTGCCGATCGGCCCCGAAAACCTTCTCGATGTCCCGCATCGCGATGGTGGAGCCGAGGGTCGCCCGGCGATCGCCGGCCATCAGCACACCGCCGTCGAAGGCGGCCGCGACGATGGTCGTCCCGTGGACGGCGCCGCCGAGGACACCACGGGCGCCGGGCAGGGTCCCCGGGGCGACCCGCGCGACGTAGTCGGCGAACGAGGCAGGGTTGCCCTCTGGCATCACATCCGGCCTTTCTCGTGGGCTTGTTCCCATGATCCTAGCCGTTCGACGTCGCGCGGCTTGGGTAGGTTTGTCCCCATGAACCGCCTGGTCCCCACGGTCATCGACCTGCTGCTCGTGCTCGTGTTCGCGGCCGTGGGCAGGGCCTCCCACTCCGAGGGAGTGACGCTGCTTGGCGGGTTGGAGACCGCCTGGCCGTTCCTGGTCGCCTGCGGGTTCGCATGGTTGGCCCTCGGGCTGCTGCACGACCACGGCCGTGGCGCGAGGGCGGCCCTGATCGTCTGGCTCGTGACCCTTGTGGGCGGCATGGGACTACGGATCCTCGCCGGCGGCGGTGCGGCGGGACCGTTCGTCCTTGTGGCCGCCACCTTCCTCGGGGTCTCCTTCGGTGGCTGGCGCCTGGTGTGGTGGCTGATGGGTCGCCGCACGGCGCAGAAGGTCAGCTGACCCAGTCCGGCCTGGGCCCGTGGTAGTCGGGCCCGTAGGCGCCGGGGGCGGGACGGCGCTTTCGGATGGGGGCGCGTACCCCGGGTGCCATCCTGCGTGCGATCGCGAGGAATCCGGTGTGGCCGCTCGTGCCATGGCCGGGGCGGATGGCCAGACCCTCCGCGTGCCAGTCACGCACCGTCGTCTCCGTCATGTGCGGCTCCGTGAAGCCCCCGTGCACCCGGAGTGTGTCCGCGACGCGCCCGAGTTGCGTCGAGGTCGCCACGTAGCAGCAGATCACACCGCCGGGCGTCATGTGCCGGGCGACGGCGTCGATGCACTCCCAGGGGGCCAGCATGTCGAGGATGACCCGGTCGACCGGCTCGTCTGCGATGACCTCGGCCAGATCTCCCACAGTGAGTTCCCAGGCCGGGTGCGGGCCGCCGAGGAAGGTCTCCACGTTCCTGCGTGCGACATCGGCGAACTGCTCACGGCGCTCGTAGGAGTGCAGCCGTCCCTCAGCGCCGATGGCTCGCAGCAGCGCGAGCGAGAGCGCGCCCGATCCGACGCCCGCCTCCAGCACGCGGGCGCCGGGGTAGATGTCCGCCCACATGAGGATCTGCGCGGCGTCCTTGGGGTAGACCACTGCAGCCTCACGCGGCATGGACACCATGAACTCGCTGAGTATCGGCCGCATGACGAGGTACTCGACGCCGCCGACCGAGGTGACGGTCACGGCGTCGGGGCGCCCGATCAGGTCGTCGTGGCGAACGGCTCCCTTGGTTGTGTGCCAGACGCCGCCCTCCCTGAGGACGAGCGACTTGCGCCGACCCTTGGGGTCGGTGAGTGTCACGCGGTCGCCCACCTGGAGGGGGCCGGTCCGAACGCCGGAGAGGTTCATGCGCATCCTGTGGATCTTGTAGGTCGGATGCGGAGTCTACTTGGCGTTGAAGTACTTGGCCTCCGGGTGGTGCAGGACGAACGCATCGGTCGACTGTTCGGGGTGCAGTTGGAGCTCCTCGCTCAGTTCGACACCGATGCGGCCCGGCTCCAGCAACATGACGAGCTTCGCGCGATCCTCCAGGTCCGGGCATGCGGGGTATCCGAACGAATACCTGGAGCCTCGATAGGCCTGGTCACGGATGGCCTCCTCGACCGTGCCCTCCTCGGCCGCGAAGCCGAGGTCTGCCCGGGTGCGGAAGTGCCACAGCTCGGCCAGCGCCTCCGTCAGCTGCACCGACAGTCCGTGCAGTTCGAGGTACTCGCGATAGTTGTTGGCCTCGAAGAGTCGCTGCGTGGCGCCCGCCACCTCTGAACCCATCGTGACCAACTGGCACGCGAACACGTCCGGACCGAGCTCGTCGGCCTCGGCGCGGTCCCGGAAGAAGTCCGGGATGGCGAGGTGCCGGTCGCGGCGCTGCCTCGGGAAGGTGAATCGCGTGATCTCGCGCGTCGGATCGTCAGGATCACCGATGATCAGCTCCCGGCCGTCGCTCCAGGCCGGCCAGTAGCCGTGCACGACCGCGAAGTTGCCGAGTTGCTCGGTCTTGATCCGGTCCAGCCACATCCGGAGCCGCGGCATGGCCACCTCGGCCTCCACCTGCTCGTAGCTGCGTCCCTCCTTCTCCGCGCGCAGCCCCCAGCGGCCCATGAACGTGGCGCGGTGGTCCAGCCACGTGACGACGTCGGCCAGCGCGATGCCCTTCACCACCCTGGAACCCCAGAACGGTGGCGTCGGGACGTCGATCCGGCGGGCGACATCCGACCTCGGCAGTTCGTCCTGGTCGGTCTCGTCCGCGACATCCACCTGCGCGTAGCGTCGCTTCCTCGGCTCCGGCAGCCTCGCGCCCGGCACGCCCTGCTTGACCGCCATCACCGCATCCATCAGCGCCAGACCCTCGAAGGCGTCCTTGGCGTAGCGGACCTCGCCCTCGAACATGTCGCCGAGGTCGTGCTCCACGAATGCGCGCGTCAGGGCGGCCCCACCGAGCAGCACCGGGTACTTGTCGGCGAGCCCCAGACGGTTGAGTTCGGCGAGGTTGTCCTTCATCACCAGCGTCGACTTCACCAGCAGGCCGGACATGCCGATGGCGTCCGCGCGGTTCTGTTCCGCAGCATCGACGATCGCGCCGATCGGCTGTTTGATGCCGATGTTGATGACCGTGTAGCCGTTGTTGGACACGATGATGTCCACCAGGTTCTTCCCGATGTCGTGCACGTCGCCCCGCACCGTCGCCAGCACCAGGGTGCCCTTGCCCGCGGCACCCTCCACCTTCTCCATGTGCGGCTCCAGGTGGGCGACGGCGGCCTTCATGACCTCCGCGGACTGCAGCACGAACGGCAACTGCATCTTGCCGGACCCGAACAGCTCGCCGACGGTCTTCATGCCGGCCAGCAGGTCCTCGTTGATGATGTCCAGAGCCGGCTTGGAGCCCAGGGCCTCGTCGAGATCGGCCTCGAGCCCCTTGGCCTCGCCGTCGATGATCCTTCGCTGGAGCCTCTCCGACAGCGGCAACGCCGCCAACTCGGCCGCCCGGGAGGCGCGAACCGCGGCAGCGGTCACGCCCTCGAACAGCTCCAGGAACCTTGTCAGGGGGTCGTAGCCATCCCTTCGGCGGTCCCAGACCAGGTCGAGTGCCACCTCGCGCTGCTCGTCCGGGATGCGGTCCATCGGGAGGATCTTGGCGCTGTGCACGATGGCCGAGTCCAGGCCGGCCTCGACGCACTCGTGGAGGAACACGGAGTTCAGCACGATCCGGGCGGCCGGGTTGAGCCCGAACGAGACGTTGGAGACACCTAGCGTGGTGTGCACCCCGGGATGGAGTCGCTTGAGCTCCCTGATGGCCTCGATGGTCTCGATCCCGTCCCGGCGCGTCTCCTCCTGACCCGTGGCGATCGGGAAGGTCAGGCAGTCGACGAGGATGTCGCCGACGTCCATGCCCCAGTTGCCGACAAGGTCGTCGATGAGCCGTGAGGCGACGCGCACCTTCCACTCGGCCGTCCGGGCCTGCCCCTCCTCGTCGATGGTCAACGCGACGACGCATGCGCCGTGTTCCTTGACCATGGGCATCACGCGTGCGAACCGCGACTCGGGACCATCGCCGTCCTCGTAGTTGACGGAGTTGACGATGGACCGTCCCGCAAGCCGCTCCAGGCCGGCCTGCAGGACGGGCGGCTCGGTCGAATCGAGCACAATCGGCAGCGTCACCGCGGTTGCGAGCCGGAAGGCCAGCGTGTCCATGTCCTTGGCGCCGTCGCGGCCGACGTAATCCACACAGAGGTCAAGCACGTGGGCGCCGTCGCGGGCCTGCGCCTTGGCGATCTCCACGCATTCGTCCCAGTTGCCCGCCAGCATGGCCTCCCTGAACGCCTTGGAGCCGTTGGCGTTGGTGCGCTCGCCGATTCCCAGGTAGCTGGCGTCCTGGTCGAACGGCACCTCGATGTAGAGGCTGGAGCTGGACCGGCCGGGCTCAGGGCTGCGCGGCTTGACGGCCCGGCCGCTGAAGCGCTCGGCCAGCAGACGGATGTGCTCGGGCGTGGTGCCGCAGCAGCCGCCGATGACGTTGACCCCGTACTCGTCCAGGAACTGGCCGAGCGCGTCTGCGAGCCCCTGCGGAGTCAGCGGGTAGCGGGCACCGTCGGCGGTCAGCTCGGGCAGGCCGGCGTTGGGCATCACCCCGATCGGGATCCCCGCCCGGCGCGACAGGTGTCGCAGGTGCTCGCTCATCTCGGTCGGGCCGGTCGCGCAGTTGAGCCCGATGACGTCCACGCCCAGCGCCTCGAGCGTGGTGAGTGCCGCACCGATCTCGGAGCCGAGCAGCATCGTCCCGGTCGTCTCGACTGTGACGTTGCAGAAGATCGGTAGATCCACGCCCAGCCTTGCCCGGGCGCGCTTGGCGCCGATGACCGCGGCCTTGGCCTGCAGCAGGTCCTGGCAGGTCTCGATCTGGACGGCGTCGATGCCGCCGTCGACCATCGCCTCCACCTGCTGCTGGTAGGCGTCCCTGACCTCGGCGAACGCCACGTGCCCGAGCGTCGGGAGCTTGGTTCCCGGCCCGACGGAGCCGAGTACGTAGCGCGGCTTGTCAGGGGTCGAGAACTCGTCCGCAGCCTTCCTGGCGATGCGTGCGGCCGCCAGCGCCAGCTCCTCAAGGCGGTCGACGATGTCGTACTCGGCCAGCGCGGCCAGGTTGGTGCCGAACGAGTTCGTCTCGATGCAGTCCGCACCCGCGGCAAGGTAGGCGCGGTGGATGTCGGCCACGATGTCCGGGCGGGTGACGTTCAGGATCTCGTTGCAACCCTCCAGCCCCTGGAAGTCGTCGGCGACGCTCAGGTCGTCGTGTGTCTGCAGCATCGTGCCCATGGCTCCGTCGGCCACGAGGACACGGGACTTCAACTGTTCAAGGATCGACACGAGGCCCAAGAGTAGTCGGACGTGAGACGTGGTGTCCTTCCTGTTCGCGCCGAGCCGAGCGCGAAGACGGCGCTCGTTCGTCGCACGCCCATATGATTGTGGGATGCAGTTCGAGCGCCGAGACCTCCGCGACCCGGCCGTCGTCATCGCCTTCAGCGGGTGGAACGACGCGGGCAACGCCGCCAGTGACAGCGCCCTTTACCTGCTCGACCACTATCCCAACAAGGAATACGGCCGCATCGACGACGAGCGCTTCTACGACTTCCTCGCGACACGCCCCAACATGCGCAAGTCCCCCGACGGCCCGTGGCTGCAGTGGCCCCACACCACGCTCCAGATCGTGAACCACCCCGATCGCGACATCCTCGTGGTGGTCGGCCCGGAACCCAGCCTCCTGTGGCGAACCTTCACAAGAGAGTTGCTGGAACTCGTCACGGAGGTCAGGCCGCGCATCGTCGTCCTCCTGGGCGCCATGCTGAGCGACACGCCGCACTCACGCCCCCTGCCCGTTGCCGGGTTCAGCCAGTCGCCCGCACTGCAGGAACGGCTCGGCATCGAGGCCACGAGCTACGAGGGACCCACCGGGATGACCGGCGTTGCCACCCAGGCCTTCACCACCGCCAACATCCCCACCGTCTCCCTGTGGGTGTCGGTGCCGCACTACGTGGCCACGCCGCCGAACCCGAAGGCCCAGCAGGCACTCCTGGTCCAGCTCCAGGAGGTGCTCGGCATCGCCATCGATCTCGACGACCTCCCCGACGAGGCCGAGAAGTGGACGGCCGCCGTCGACGAGTTGAGCCAGGAGGACCCGGAGGTCGCCGAGTACATAGAGCAGCTGGAGGAGGCGAAGGACGCCTCGGACGTCGAGGAGGCCACAGGCGACGCCATCGCCGCCGAGTTCGAGCGCTACCTGCGCGGCCGCGGCGGCCCTCACCCCCCGGCACCTCACCAGGGCCCGGCCGGCTGACCCGGACAAGACGGTCGCGGCCAGACGTCTCGGCCGCATTCCACCCACCGCCCCGGCTGGAGCCCCCTACGCTGGGGGCATGCGCATCACGCCCAGCATCCTGAACGCCGACTTCGCGAATCTCGCCTCTGAGGTGGCCCGCATCCCTGATGCGGACGCCATCCACGTCGACGTCATGGACAACCACTTCGTCCCCAACCTGACAATCGGACTGCCCGTGGTCGAGTCCCTGCGCAGGGCCACCGACGCCATGCTCGACATCCACCTCATGATCGCCGACCCGGATCGCTGGGCGCCGGCGTTCGCCGAGGCCGGGGCCTGGTCGGTCACCTTCCATGTCGAGGCCGCCGGCGCGCCGATTCGGCTGGCCCGCGAGCTGCGTCGTCTCGGGGCCCGAGCGTCGGTGGCGCTCAACCCCGCCACGGGGATCGACCAGTACGCAGGCATCCTCGACGAGGTCGACATGGTGCTGCTGATGACGGTGGAGCCCGGCTTCGGAGGCCAGGGCTTCCTCGATCTGGTGCTGCCGAAGATCAGTCGCACGCGCGAGCTTGTCGGGGATCGCCCGATCTGGATCCAGGTGGACGGCGGAGTCTCGGTCGAGACGATCGAACGCTGCGCCGAGGCGGGCGCCGACACCTTCGTGGCCGGGTCCGCCGTCTACGGCGCCGACGACCCGAACGAAATGGTCAACCGGCTGCGTGAACTGGCGGTCATGGCCTGCCGTCACTGAACTGGGGTCCGTGCGAGGAGGTTGGTCAACTGATCGGCGGCCGCACCGGCGCGGCAAGGTGCGCCGCAGACGGGCGGGCGGCCCTTCGTCGCCAATTCGACGCCATCCGCAAGGAGGAGACATGACCAGACCCGAACACTCCGACCAACTGCGCTCGGACCCTGTCCGGCGAGCCGACGAGGCAGCTCCCCTGGATCTCGCCTACCGCACCCTCGACTCCCCCGTTGGCCGTCTCCTGCTGGCCGCGACCCCGCACGGCGTGGTCCGCATCGCCTTCGAGACGGAGGGGTTCGACGAGGTGCTCGGCGTCCTCGCCGACCGGATAGGCCCACGCGTCCGCCGTGCTCCTGCGCGACTCGACCCGCTTGCCTCCGAACTCGACGAGTACTTCGCCGGCCATCGTCACGGCTTCGCTGTTCCCCTCGACTGGTCGCTGACAAGCGGGTTCAGGAGGTCGGTGCAACAGCTGCTGCCCTCCGTGGGGTTCGGCGCGACAGCCACCTACAAGGACCTCGCGACCGCGCTCGGCAACCCCGGGGCGGTGCGGGCCGTCGGCTCGGCCTGCGCCACCAACCCCCTGCCCATCGTCGTGCCCTGCCATCGCGTGCTTCGAAGCGACGGCTCGCTCGGCGGATACCGCGGCGGACTGTCCGCGAAGTCCTACCTGCTGGAACTGGAGGCCGCTGCCGTCTGAGCGAGACCCTTCGCCCTGCGGAGCAGCGCAAGGAACATGGCGTCGGTTCCGTGTCGGTGGGGCCAGAGTTGGACGAAATCGCCGTCGGCCGCATCCAGTTCAGGAGGCAGGTGGTCGGCAGCGTGCAGGAGTTCCACGTCGTCCCGCCGCGCGAGCAGGTCACCGACGACGTCACGCGTCTCGGCGCGGTGCGGCGAACAGGTCACGTAGGCCACCACTCCCCCGGGCATGGCGAGGTCGATGGCGGAGGTGAGCAGGTCGCGCTGCAGCCCCGCGAGCTCTGCCACATCGGATGGCTGCCTGCGCCAGCGCGACTCCGGACGGCGGCGCAGCGCCCCCAACCCCGTGCAGGGGGCATCCACCATCACGCGTGCGAACGGCCCGGCGGATCGGAGCTGCCCCGGGTCCCTGCCATCGGAGCAGACCACCGTCGCCGTTCCCTCCGGGTAGGCGGCCAGCGCCTGGGTGACGAGCCGCGCGCGGTGCTCTGCCACCTCGTTGGCCACCAGGACCTCGCCTGAGCGCCTCGCAAGGCCGGCAAGCAGGGCGGCCTTGCCGCCCGGCCCCGCGCACAGGTCCAACCAGGGGCCCTCCGGGGCGGGAGTGCTCGCCAGCGCCCAGGCCATGAGCTGTGAGCCCTCATCCTGGACCCCTGCCCGGCCCTCTCTGACGGGTGCCAGAAGCGCGGGCTGACCGTCGAAGAACGCCCCGAACGGCGAGAATCGGGTCGGCGCCGCCCCGAGTGCGACCAGTTCGTCGCGCTCCGCCAGGCCGGGCCGCACAACCAGTGTCGGCACCGGTGGGACGTTGTTGGCCGCCAGCGCGGCCCCGAGTTCGGTGGCGGGCAGAAGGTCCGCGTACGCTTGCGTGATCCACTCGGGATGATGCCCGAGGATTGCCGCCCTGTCGATGCCGGAGCGGCCCTCTGCGAGTGATTCCGTCCACTGCTGCAACGTCCTGGCAGCCACCTTGCGGAGCACCGCGTTCACCAGCCCGGTCACGCGCTGGCCGACCGTCTCACGTGCGAGGTCAACCGTCGTCGCGACCGCAGCGCGCCCCGGGACATCCATGCTGAGCGCCTGGTGGGACCCGAGCCGGAGCAGGTCCACGACGGCGGGCTGCAGCTTGGCCACGGGCCGGCCGCCCGCCGCCTCGATCACGAGGTCATAGGTTCCGAGCAGCCGGCACGTGCCTGACACGAGTTCGGTCACGAAGGCGGCATCGCGTGCGTCCAGCCCGGCGACGGTGAGCCTCTTCGCCAGCGCCAGGTTGGCGTAGGCGTCCTCGCCGGTGACCTGGCGAAGGATGTCGAACGCAACCCTCCGCGGGGAGGGCGTCATCTGAGCACCGCCCCGCCGTGACCGCCACGCGCCCAGTCGGCCGCCCCCATGCGCCGCTTGCCCTGCGCCTGGACCTCCAGCAGTTCGAGCACTCCGTCCCCGGTACCAACGAGCACCCTGTCCCTGAGAAGCTGCAGCTCACCCGGCCCCAGGATGTCGACGCCGGCCTCCGCGAGCCTGGCCCGGTAGACCTTGAACCTCTGCCCGTCCAACTCGCACCAGGCACCCGGGTCCGGCGAGCACCCCATCACCAGGTCGCGCAGCCGTTCGGCGCCGAGCGTGAAGTCGAGGCGGGCGTCGTCCACGGTCACCTTGGAGGCGTAGGTGATGCCCTCCGTCGGCTGCGGCGAGGGTTGCTCCCCCGCCTCGATCGCATCCACCGTCTCGACGAGCTGGCGTGCACCGGAGAGGCTGAGGGCCCTCAGCAGCTCACCCGCGGTTGCATCCGGCATCGGCATCGACTCGGTCCGGTAGACGTCCCCGGCATCGAGTTCCCTGACGATGCGGAAGGTCGCGGTGCCGATCCGGTCGTCGCCGGCCATGACGGCGCGCTGCACCGGAGCGGCCCCACGCCACCTCGGAAGCAGCGAGAAGTGCAGGTTCACCCAACCCAGCCGCGGGATGTCGAGGACCGACTGCGGCAGCAGCGCCCCGTAGGCAACCACCGGGCAGACGTCAGGGGCCAACTCGCGCAGGCGGGCCTTGAAGACCTCGTCCGAGGGTCGCTCCGGCTTCAGCACCTCGATACCGAGTTCCGCGGCACGGGCCGCCACCGGTGACGCCTGGAGCCGTCTCCCCCTGCCGGCCGGCGCGTCCGGACGCGTGACCACCGCGACGACGTCATGCCCGGAAGTCGCCAACGCGTCCAACGAGGGCACCGCCACCTCGGGGGTGCCTGCGAATACCAGCCTCATGCTCACTCCATCACCTCGGGGTCGACCTGGATGTACAGCCTGCCACCCTCCTTGCGCGCCGAACGGATCGCCGCCGCCTGCTTGACGAGCCCCACGAGTTCCCGACCGCGGCTGAGCGGTGCGCGCAGAAGCACGGCCGAGTCCGGCTCCGGTCCGCCCCCGACCTCGGCCGGGCCGAGGATGTCGACCCCGTCGAAGGCGACGTTGTCGAGGTACGCGGCCAGTGCGCCCGGGTCCCCTCCCACCCGGACCACCTTCACCGCGGGAGGCAGTCCGGCCGATGCGCGGTCGGAGAGCACGCGTTCCATGAAGCCACCGGCGTCGGCGCGCACCAACGCCTGCAGCGCAGGCTCGGCGGCGGCACCGACCGCCATGACTGTGCCTCCCGCCTCCGGCGGCCGGCACATCGACATCGCGTTCGACCAGCGGCGCAGCGACTCCTCCTCCACCCTCAGGTCCGCCCTCGCAAGCATCTGCTGCGTGTCCAGGAGGAGCACCCCCGCGTATCCGGAGGGTGTCACCGGTTCCGCGCCGGGTGTTGCCACGACGATGGCAGAGGTGTCGGGGACCGTCGACCGGATGACAGAACCCGAGCTGTTGACCGCGAGCGTACCGGGGAACGCCCTGGCCAGTTCCTCAGCGGTCCTGGCTGCCCCGACCATCCCGGTCCGCAGGTGCGTGTCGTGGCAGGTCGGACACTCCCAGCGGGGCATGCGCCTACCACAGAAGGTGCAGGTGATGACTCCGGGCTCCGGCATGCGCAGGGGTGCTGTGCAGGCGGGGCAGGTCGCACGGGTGCCGCAGCGTCGGCAGGCCAGCGACGCGAACTGCCCGGCACGGGGCACCTGTACGAGCACCGGGCCCAGCGGGAGGTGTTCCCTCAGGAAGCGGAAGGCAGCGGACGGGAGTCGCAGTCTCGCCGCAGTGGGTTCCCTGGACGGGTCGTCACCGACGATGTGGACCGGGGCGCTCACCCGTCTCGCCCGGGCGGGCGGGAGGGCGATGGCCCGCAGCCAGTCCCTGTCCAGTAGGTCCTGCGCCTCGGCGGAACGCCCGTGGGAGGCGAGAAGCAGCGCAGCCGTCTCCTGGACCGTTCTCAGGATCGCGACGGTGCGGGCATGCGGGTGCGGGGCGCGCAGTTCCGAGTGTGCGTCGTGCCCGTCGTCGACGACGACGACCAGCCCGAGGTCGCGCAGCGGGGCGAAGACTGCACTCCTCGTGCCCACCACCACCCTGGCCTCTCCCCGTGCGCATGCGAGGTAGTTCCGGTACCGGGCGGAACGGCCGAGCTCGGCACTGAGGGTTGCGACGGCGCCGGTCCCGAAGGCGGCCTGGAAACGGGGCAGGGCCCAGCCGAGTTCCCGCGCAGTCGGGAACACGGCCACGGCCGAACGTCCGGAGGCGAGCGTGGCCCCCACCGCCTCGACTACGCCTCCGATCAGGTCCCCCGGCCCGCCCGAGACACATGGGACCTGCCAGAACGCCCTCGGGCTCGAACCCCGAGCCAGTGCCGCCAGGAAGCCCGCGCCGCCGTCGAACTGTGGCAGCACCGTCGGCTCGCCCGGCGTGGCCGGTGGGGGCCACGCCCGTTGCGGCGCCTTCTCGGTGGCGGCATGGCGTGGCGGTATCGCGAGGCGGGCGACATCGGGCCAGGCACCGGCATAGTGATCGGCCACGGAGCGAATCAGTTCGTACAGGGGCCCGGTGAGGAGCGGTTCGGTCGAGACAACCGCCCGCAACGGCACCAGCCGGACCCCGGGATCGGGATCGGCGTCACCGACCGACACGACCCAGCCGTCGAGCAGCCGTCCGGAGAATCGCACCCGCACCCGGACGCCCGGTCGAACCTGCTCCGCCAGCGCGTCCGGGATCGAGTAGTCGAAGAGCCTGTCGAGATGTGCAAGGGACACATCCACGGCGACCCGTGCCACGCGGGTAGGCACGGGTCGCTCGATCAGGCCTGCCTCCGACACGGTCTCCGCCTACCCGGTGACGATCCTGGCCAGCGCCTCCGCCCTGTCGGTGCGTTCCCATGTGGCCTCTTCGATGTCGCGGCCGAAGTGGCCGTACGCACTGAAGTTGGCGTAGACGGGACGGAGCAGGTCCAGGTCCCGGATGATCGCGCCGGGCCTCAGGTCGAACGTGGCGAGCACTGCGTCCCGGATCCGGTCGCGAGGCACGCTCTCGGTACCGAACGTGTCGAGGTAGAAGCCGACGGGGTGTGCCTTGCCGATCGCATAGGCCACCTGCACCTCGCAGCGGCGCGCCAGCCCGGCGGCGACCACGTTCTTGGCAACCCAGCGCATCGCGTAGGAGGCCGAGCGGTCGACCTTGGACGGGTCCTTGCCGGAGAAGGCGCCGCCGCCGTGGCGAGCCATGCCGCCGTAGGTGTCCACGATGATCTTGCGTCCCGTGACGCCCGCATCGCCCATGGGGCCCCCGATCACGAACTTGCCCGTGGGATTCACCAGTACGCGAGCCGCCTCGCCGAGCCCGAACTGCTCCAGAACCGGGCCGATGACATGGCGCTCCAGGTCGGGGCGGATCCTGTCGTCGAGCGACACGCCGGAGGCGTGCTGCGAGGACACCACGACGGTCTCGACCGACACCGGCCGCCCCGAGTCGTCGTAGACGACCGAGACCTGCGTCTTCCCGTCGGGGCGCAGGTAGTCCAGGAGCCCGCTCTTCCTGACCGCGGCCAGGCGCTCGGCCATCCTGTGGGCGACGTCGATGGGGAGCGGCATGAGGGACGGAGTCTCATCGCAGGCATAACCGAACATCAGGCCCTGATCGCCCGCACCCTGCGAGCTGGCCTGGTCCGGGTCGTGCTCGACGCGGGCCTCGTAGGCGACGTTGACGCCCTGGGCGATGTCCGGCGACTGGGAGCCCAGCGCCACCGCAACCCCGCACGAGGCTCCGTCGAAGCCCATCTGGGAGGACGTGTAGCCGATGTCCTGGATGCGCTGCCTCGCGATGGCGGCGACGTCGGCGTAGCCGTTTGTCGTCACCTCACCGGCAACCACCACGAGCCCGGTGGTGACGAGCGTCTCGACGGCGACTCGTGCTGCGGGATCCTGCTCCAACAGGGCATCCAGCACGGCGTCGGAGATGCTGTCGGCAACCTTGTCCGGGTGCCCCTCCGTGACGGACTCGGACGTGAACAGACGACTCATGTAGACCAGCTCCTAGTGTGGCGACAAGCCACGTCGTTCTCGAGGGTGGCAACAAGCCACCAACCGGGGCCATCCCCGGCAGGAATCAGGATGCCGGATCGGAATCGGCGGCACCGGGCATGTCCGCGAAGGGGTCCACGAACGCGAACGCCGGGTCGGCCTCCGCGGCAGCCCGCTCCGCGGCCTCGGCCTCTGGGTCGATCTCGTGGAACTCCAGGAGCCCCTCCCGGATCTCGCGGAGCGCGATGGACAGCGGCTTCTCCTGAGGGGCGGCGGGCACCATCGGGCCGACGTTCTCCAGAAGACCCTCACCCAGCTGCGAGTAGTACGCGTTGATCTGCCTGGCACGCTTGGCCGCGAAGATCACCAGACGGTACTTGGAGTCGATGGACTCAAGCAGTTCGTCGATCGGCGGGTTTGTGATGCCCTCGGGATGGATGCTCAAGGTGAACCTCTGCTGTGTGGAATGGGTGCGCTGTGCGATCACAAGCTCATCAAGTCTACCAAAGCATCGACCGTGTCCGAGACAACGTCGTTCTCCACCACGTAATCCGCCTCGCCGGCGGCCTCCAGTTCGCGCCTTGCCGTCTCCAGCCGGCGGAGCTGTGCCTGCTCGTCCTCGGTGCCCCTGCCCCTCAGTCTGGCCACCAGCGCCTCCCAGGACGGTGGCGTCAGGAACACCAGGCGTGCCTCCGGCAGGTTCTGTTTCACCTGCCTCGCGCCCTGCAGGTCGATCTCGAGGACCACCGTTCGCCCGGCCGCCAGTGCGTCCAGGACCGGTTGCCGCGGAGTCCCGTAGTGGTGCCTGCCGTGTACGACGGCATGCTCAAGCAACTGCCCGTCGGCCACGAGCCGGAGGAACTGCTCGTTGGTGATGAAGTGGTACGCCTCGCGCTCCACCTCGCCGGGACGGGGGGGCCTGGTCGTCATCGAGACCGAGTAGAAGGCCTCGGGGTGACGCTGCCGCAGCAACTCGCACACGGTGCCCTTGCCGACCCCGCTCGGCCCGGAGATGACCCACACTGCCGCCTGGTGCTCGTCCACCCGGGACAGCATACGACGTGGCGGCCCCGGGCGCGCCCGCCAGAGGGAGCCTCAGGAGAACAACTCCTCCAGGCGCTTCAACTGGTGACGACCGAGGCCCCGGATGCGCCGGTTCGGGGCGATGCCAAGTGACTCCATGATCTCCTGAGAGCGGGTGACGCCGACCCGCGGCAAGGTGCGGAGCAGGTCCACGACACGGATCCGGGAGAGGCTGTCATCTGCCATTGCCAACTCCAGGGCCGCCGACAATGTGAGTTCCCCGGTGCGCACCCGCTCCTTGAGGTCGGCCCTCGCGCGCCTGGCGGCCGTGGCCGCAGACCGGGCGGATTCCAGCTGTTCGGTGCTCAACTGCGGAATTGCCATCACACTTCGCTTTCGACAAGCCCCGGGGGCGGGGTGCTGGGAGAAGGTCCTGGCAGCAACTTACCGCCGAGCCGACACCCTTTGAGTCCGAACCCGGGAAAATGTCAGGGCAGCTGGGCCGTCTGCGTCCGCAGCACCGCGAAACGCTGCTGCAGTTCGCCCCTGCCGCCGCCGATGACCTCCCGGCTCGCCGTCGGCAGCACGTGCCTCGCTGCTTCCCCGAAGACGCGCAGCACGTCGTCGACCGTGCCCCCCTGGGCGCCGATGCCCGGCACCAGGATCGAGCCGTTGAAGTCCGCCACCTGGCAGCCGAGGTCGTCGTGGGTCGCCCCAACGACGAGGCCGACGGCGAAGTCGCGGGCGGGGTTGCCCGAGGCAACCTCATCCACCACTTGCTGCGCGACGGTGCCCGCCCCGACACGCGCCGTCTGCACCGCGTGGCCCTCTTGGTTCGACGTCCGGGCCAGCACATAGACCCCCCGGCCGCCGGCGACGGCGCGGCTGAAGGCCGGCTCCAGCGCCCCGACCCCCAGATAGGGGCTGACCGTGATGGCGTCGGCTGCCAGGGGCGAGTCGTCGTCCAGGTACGCGGCGGCGTACCCGGCCATCGAGCTTCCGATGTCGCCCCGCTTGACGTCGAGGAGCGACAGGGCACCGGCCGCACGGATGTCGGCAAGAACCCGTTCAAGCACCGCGATACCGGCCGAACCGTATGCCTCGAAGAACGCCGACTGCGGCTTGAACACCGCAGCCTCCTCCCCGAGAACCTCCACGATCCCTCGGGCGCAGGTCTCCAGACCCCCGGCCGTGGCGGGCAGCCCCCAGGCGGCCAGCACCTGCGGCATCGGGTCGATCCCGACAGAGAGCCGTCCCCGATCGGCGGTCAGCTGATCGAGACGCTGCTTCCAAGGGGCCCGTGTACCCATGTCATGCCCTCCTGAGTTCGTTGATGGCGTGTGGCAGGGCGATGCCCTCGTAGATGAAGCCGGTGTACAGCTGGACGAGTTGGGCGCCCGCATCGAACATGTGCATGGCGTCGCGAGGGCTCATGATCCCCCCGACACCGATCAGCGGCAGGCTGGTGGAGCCCGCGACCCGCTCGACGAACCTGAGCGCGCGGGCGGTCAGCGGTGCGCCGCTGAGGCCCCCGGCCTCGCCGGCCAGGTGTCGGTCTGCCGGGTCCAGCCCGTCGCGCGACAACGTGGTGTTGGTGGCGATGATCCCGGCCGCTCCGGAGTGGTTCACCACGGCCAGGGTCTCGCGCAGCTCGGGTTCGGTGAGGTCGGGTGCCAGCTTCACGAACACCGGGGTGGGATTCACATCCAGTGCGGCCGCCTCCGTGACCAGTGCTTCGAGCAATCCGGCGAGTTCCCCTGCCGCCTGGAGCGACCGGAGACCCGGGGTGTTCGGGCTGGACACGTTCACCGCGAAGTAGTCGGCGTAGGGGTGAAGCACCCGCAGAGAGGTCAGGTAGTCGTCCGTGGCGGCGCCGAGCGGAACCACCTTGGTCTTGCCAATCGAGATGCCGAGCGGGATGCCGAGCACGAGGTTCCCCCGCCGCACCCCCCTGCCCTCCAGACGGGCTGCAAGCGCGGCAGCGCCCGCGTTGTTGAAGCCCATCCGGTTGATGATCGCCCGCGACCGGCGCAGCCGGAAGACCCGCGGCCGGTCGTTGCCCGGCTGGGCATGGCCCGTGACCGTGCCCAGCTCGACGAACCCGAAGCCCAGGCGGGCCCAGGCGGCGGCTGCGAGGCCGTCCTTGTCCATGCCCGCCGCCATGCCGACGCGGTTCGGGAATCCGATCCCGGCGACCACCACCGGGTCCGACACCGTCGCCCGCGAGGTGGCGGGGAGCCGGGCGAGGCCGTGGATCATGGCCTCGTGGACCGCCTCCGGGTCGCCGCCCGCATACCGGAACAGCAACGGCCGCAGCAACCGGCGGTACGCGACACGCAACGCCATGGTTGAGGCGGTGATCCCGCTCATCGCTTCGAGGCCGCCCAGTCCTGCAACGAACGGACGTCGACATCGCCCCTGCGCAAGGCCTCGATTCCCTGCACCGCCGCCGCCAGGCCGGGGACCGTCGTGACGCAGGGCACGTCGGCGAGCACGGCCGCGGTCCGGATGAGGTATCCATCGGCCCGAGGGGAGGCGCCGTCGACGTTGTTGCCCTGCGGCGTGTTGAAGACGAGATCGATCCTCCCGTCGGTGATGAGCTCGACGATGGTGGGCTGCGCCGAGTCGCCGTCCCGCTCCGACAACTTCTTGACCTCGGTCACCTCGACGCCGTTGCGCCGCAGCACCGACGCGGTGCCGCTGGTGGCCAGCAGCGTGAAGCCTAGGTCCGCCAGCCGCTTGATCGGCCACAGGGCATGGCGCTTGTGCCGGTTCGCGACCGAGACGAACACGGTGCCCGAGGTGGGCAGCCTCCCTCCGGCAGCGGACTGCGCCTTAGCGAAGGCCGTGCCGAAGTTGTCCGCCAATCCCATCACCTCACCGGTGGACCTCATCTCGGGCCCGAGCACGGTGTCGACGAAGGCCCCGGCCGCGGTCCGGAAGCGGTTGAAGGGCATCACGGCCTCCTTGACGGCGACGGGCGCGCCCGCCGGCAGCCGGCCGCCATCGCCCGAGGCTGGCAACACCCCGGCCAGACGAAGGTCCGCGATCCTCTGCCCCAGCATGACCAGCGCAGCGGCCTTCGCAAGCGCCGTGTCGGTGGCCTTGCTCACGAACGGCACCGTCCTGGACGCCCTGGGGTTGGCCTCAAGGACGTACAGCGTGTCGCCGTGCAGTGCGAACTGGATGTTGATGAGGCCACGCACCCCCACGCCCTCGGCGATCAGCTCCGTGGAACGTCGGATCGCCTCCAGTGCCTGGTCACCGAGCGTGATCGGCGGCAGGGAGCATGCGGAGTCGCCGGAGTGGACACCCGCCTCCTCGATGTGCTCCATGATGCCGCCGAGGAACAGTTCGTGGCCGTCGTACAGGGCGTCGACGTCGATCTCCACCGCGTCGTCCAGGAACCGGTCGACCAGCACCGGAGCGTCCTCGGTGATCAGGGTGGCGCCGTTGATGTATCGCTCCAGCGAGGCGTCGTCGTACACGATCTCCATGCCACGGCCGCCGAGCACATAGCTCGGGCGCACCAGCACCGGATAGCCGATCTCGCGTGCGATCCCCCTGGCCTCCTCGAACGAACTGGCCATCCCATGCTTCGGCGCGGGCAGCCCGGCCCTGGCCAGCAGACGCCCGAACGCGCCGCGCTCCTCTGCCAGGTTGATCGCCTCCGGGCTCGTGCCGAGGATCGGTACGCCGGCGTCCTTGAGCTTCTGGGCGAGCTTCAGAGGCGTCTGACCGCCGAGCGAGCAGATCACGCCGACGACGGGCCCGGCAGCCAGTTCCGCGTGGTAGATCTCAAGCACGTCCTCCGCCGTGAGCGGCTCGAAGTAGAGCCGGTCGGAGGTGTCGTAGTCGGTCGAGACGGTTTCGGGGTTGCAGTTGACCATGATGGCCTCGTAGCCGGCCTCCCGCAGCGCCATCGTGGCGTGCACACACGAGTAGTCGAACTCGATGCCCTGGCCGATCCGGTTCGGGCCGGAGCCGAGGATGATCACCGCGGGCCGTTCGCGGGGCCGCACCTCCGTCTCCTCGTCGTAGGAGGAGTACATGTAGGGCGTGAACGCCTCGAACTCCGCGGCGCAGGTGTCGACTGCCTTGAACACCGGCCGGATGCCGAGCGCCCAGCGCACCCCGCGGATCACGTCCGTGGTCAGGTTGCGCAGCGACGCGACCTGGGTGTCGGACATGCCGTGCCGCTTCGCCCTGCGCAGCAGGTCGGCGGTCAGCTCCGGCGCGTCGCGCACCTCTGCCGCGAGGTCGCGCAGCAACTCCATCTGGCTGATGAACCATGGATCGATCTTGGTGGCGTCGAACACCTGCTGGGCCGTGGCGCCCTGCTGCAGGGCCTGCATCAGCAGCCGCAGCCGTCCGTCGTGGGGCTGTGACGCCTCCTCAAGCAGCTCGGTGATCGAGCGGTCCGCAGGTGCCACGAAGTCGAAGGGGGCCTTCGGGTCCTCCATGGAACGCAGCGCCTTGCCGAGGGCCTCGGTGTAGTTGCGGCCGATGGCCATGACCTCGCCCACGGACTTCATGTGCGTCGTGAGGCGGGCGTCAGCGGCAGGGAACTTCTCGAACGCGAACCGCGGCACCTTGACGATGACGTAGTCGATCACAGGCTCGAAGCTCGCCGGCGTCTTCTGGGTGATGTCGTTCGGGATCTCGTCGAGGGTGTAGCCGACGGCGACCTTCGCCGCGATCTTGGCGATCGGGAAGCCCGTCGCCTTGGACGCGAGCGCCGACGAGCGGGAGACCCGTGGGTTCATCTCGATGACGATCATGCGGCCGTCTACGGGGTTGATCGCGAACTGGATGTTGCAGCCGCCGGTCTCGACACCGACGGCGCGGATGATCCCGATCCCGACGTCGCGCATCCGCTGGTACTCGCGGTCGGTCAGTGTCATGGCGGGGGCGACCGTGATGGAGTCGCCGGTGTGGACACCCATCGGGTCCACGTTCTCGATCGAGCAGATGACCACGACGTTGTCCTTGCCGTCGCGCATGAGCTCGAGCTCGAACTCCTTCCAGCCGAGGATCGACTCCTCGATCAGCACCTCGGTGGTCGGGCTTGCGGACAGGCCGGCGCCGGCAAGCTGCCGCAACTCGGCCTCGTCGTTCGCGAACCCGGAACCGAGCCCACCCATCGTGAAGCTCGGGCGCACGACCACGGGGTAGCCGAGGTCGCCCGCGGCGTCGAGCACCTCGTCCATCGAGTGGCAGATGAACGAACGGGCGACCTCCGGCGCGCCGCCCGGCACACCCTCGAGGCCGAGGCAGATCTCCTTGAACTCCTCACGGTTCTCTCCGCGCCGGATGGCCTCGACCGAGGCACCGATCAGTTCGACCCCGTACCGCTCGAGGATGCCCTGCTCGTGCAACGTCATGGCGGCATTCAGGGCGGTCTGCCCGCCCAGGGTCGCGAGCACGGCATCGGGTCGTTCCTTGGCGATGACCCGCTCCAGGAACTCCGTTGTGATGGGCTCCACATAGGTCGCATCGGCGAAGCCCGGGTCGGTCATGATCGTGGCCGGGTTGGAGTTCACGAGCACAACCCGGAACCCCTCCTCCTGCAGCACACGACACGCCTGGGTGCCTGAGTAGTCGAACTCGCAGGCCTGCCCGATGACGATCGGGCCCGATCCGATGACGAGGACCGAGGAGATGTCATGGCGACGTGGCATCAGGCTTCCTTCCCGCCGAGGATCTCGACGAAGCGGTCGAACAGGTGGGCGGAGTCGTGAGGCCCGGCGGCGGCCTCCGGGTGGTACTGGACCGAGAAGGCGACCAGCCGCCCGTCCCTGCGCAGTTCCAGCCCCTCGACGACGTTGTCGTTCAGGCAGATGTGGCTGACGCGCGCGGTCCCGTACGGGGTGGGCACGTCCTCGCCTATGGGGGCGTCGACGGCGAACCCGTGGTTCTGCGCGGTGATCTCGACATGCCCGGTGGCCAACTCCTTCACGGGCTGGTTCAGCCCCCGGTGACCGAACTTGAGCTTGTAGGTGCCGAACCCGAGCGCGCGCCCGAACAGTTGGTTGCCGAAGCAGATCCCGAAGTACGGAATCCGGTGCGCGAGCACCTCGGCAAGGAGTTCCGTCGGGCCGGTCGCGGCCGCCGGGTCGCCCGGACCGTTCGAGAAGAACACGCCGTCGACGCCGATGGCTGCGACGTCCTCCCACGTGGCCGAGGCGGGCAGCACGTGCTGCTCGATGCCCCGCTCCGCAAGCCTGTGGAGGCTCATCGACTTGATGCCGAGGTCCAGCACCGCCACCTTGTACTTGGCCTCGCCTGCGGCGGGGATCACGTAGGCCTCCGGCACCGTGACCTCGTCGGCCAGGTTCGCGCCGGACATCCTCGGCTGTTGCAGCACTCGGTGCAGGAGAACCTTCTCGTCGAGTTCGTCCGTGGAGATGCCCACCCGCATCGCACCACCCTCACGGATGTGACGCGTCAGGGCGCGGGTGTCGATGTCGGCGATACCGACGATGCCCTGCCGGGCCAGCTCGGCGTCCAGGCTGCCGCTGGAGCGCCAGTTGGACGGCCTCGGTGCGGGGTCGCGGACGACGAAGCCCGACACCCAGATCCGGCTCGACTCGTCGTCCTCGTCGTTCCACCCCGTGTTGCCGACGTGCGGCGCGGTGGTCACGACGACCTGGCGGTGGTAGCTGGGATCGGTGAGGAGCTCCTGGTACCCGGACATGCCGGTGGAGAACACGAGTTCCCCGAAGGTCTCCCCCGAGGCGCCGAAGGATCGGCCACGAAATACGCGACCGTCCTCCAGAACCAGAATTGCTGTTTGAGAACTCATGCGTACCTCGTGGCTCGTGTCATGCGTCGGTGGGTGGCTTCCTCGTGGTCAGCGCCTTGGCCAGCAGACCATTGAGGAACGAGGGTGACTCATCGGTCGACAGGTCGGAGGCCAAGCGTACGGCCTCCGCGATCACGACGGGTCCGGGCGTGTCGGTGTAGTCCAACTCGAACAGTGCCATCCGGGCCAGATTACGGTCCACGGCGGGCATCCGCTGCACCGACCACGAATCTGAGACGAGGGCCGCCAAGCGGGCGTCGATCTCGCCCTGGTGTTCGGCGACCCCGAGGACGATGCGTGTGGTGAGCCCCCGGAACACCACGTCATCGAGGTTGCGGCGCTCGTCGAACATCTCGACGAACCCGATGCCGCGGAGTTCCGCGGCGAACAGGACATCCAGCGCGGCCTTGCGGGCCTTGGTCTGGGTGCCGTAGTGGGGGGTTCCGCCCACGTCAGACGCGGCCCTGGTAGGAGCCGTCGCGGGTGTCGACCTTCACCCTCTCGCCGGTGGTGATGAACAACGGGACCTGGATCTCCTTGCCGGTCTCGAGCGTGGCGGGCTTGGTGCCGCCGGTGGAGCGGTCGCCCTGCAGGCCGGGTTCGGTGTAGGTGATCTCCAACTCGACGTTCGCCGGCAACTCGATGAACAGCGGGGTGCCCTCGTGCAGCGCGACGGTGGCGACCTGGTTCTCCAGCATGTAGTCCTTGGCATCGCCGACCACGTCCGCGCTGACATGGACCTGGTCGTAGGTGGTGTTGTCCATGAACACGTAGTCCTCGCCGTCGAGGTAGAGGTACTGCATCTCGCGGCGGTCGACGGTGGCGGTGTCCACCTTGGTGTCGGAGTTGAACGTCTTGTCGATGATCTTGCCGGTGAGCACATGCTTCAGCTTGGAGCGCACGATGGTGTTTCCCTTGCCGGGCTTGTGATGCTGGAACCAGAGCACCTGCCAGAGCTGTCCGTCCAGGTCCAGGACCATCCCGTTCTTCAGATCATTGGTCGACGCCACAGTTCCGCCTCTCCTCGCATTCAACGGCCCGTTCCGGCCGGCGAGTCATTGTACCCGATGGGACCGCGCGCCCCGAATCTCACCGAAGAGCCGCGTAGGCGGCCTCCAGCACGGACTCCCTTGGATCGGCGATGATCACCGGCTGCCCCTGCGCCCTGAGGCCGACGAGCCGTAGCCGGGCGCCCCGCGACTTCTTGTCGAGACTCATCAACGCCCGAAGCTCCGGCCACGCCTGCGGGTCGTAGGACAGTGGCAGCCCGAGGCCGCCGAGCAGTTCACGGTGCAGGGCGACGAAGTCGTCGTCCAGCCCCAGCATGCGCCTCGACACCTCCGCCATGAAGACCATGCCGATGCTGATCGCGGGGCCGTGACGCATGGTGAACGCCTCGCGGGCCTCGATCGCGTGACCGAGCGTGTGGCCGTAGTTCAGCGCCTCCCTCCCCACCTCGTCTCCCACGGAGGTGCGCTCGGTGAGGTCGGCGGCCACGACCTCGGCCTTGACCGCGATGGCGCGGCGGACCAATTCGGCGAACCGGATCGACGTCACGTCGGCCGCCTCGGACAGGTCGGAGGCGGCGAGTTCCAGGATCCGGGCATCGGAGATGAAGCCGCACTTCACAACCTCCGCGAGACCGGAGACCACCTCGGCCTGCGGGAGGCCCGCCAGGAGCGACAGGTCACAGAACACGGCCCGGGGCTCGTGGAACGCCCCGACCAGGTTCTTGCCGGCGACGAGATTGATCCCGGTCTTGCCCCCGACCGCGGCATCCACCATGCCGAGCACGGACGTCGGGACCCCGATGTAGGCGACGCCCCGCAGCCAGGTCGCAGCCACGAAACCGGCCAGGTCGGTGGTGGTGCCACCGCCCACGCCGATCACGAGGTCGTTGCGCGTGAACCCCGCCCCGGCCAGTTCGTCCCAGCACATCGCAAGCACGTCCGGCGCCTTGGCCGCCTCCGCGTCGGGCACCTCGATCCGCAGCACCTGTCGTCCCTCCACCAGGCCTGCCACCCGGTGGGCGATGTCCCGGAGGGTTGTCGGGTGGATCAGGGCCACCCGGGTGGCGTCGCCCAGCGCCTCCGGGAGGAGATCCAGGGCATTGCCGGCGACGTGGACGTCGTAGGGGTGACCGGCGGAGTCGACGTGGATGGTCACGCCCGTCTCCGTTCCGCCAACTGGGTGGCGATCTCCTTGGCTGTCAGGTTGTCCGTGACGATCCGCGACGTCGCCACCTCCTCGTACAGCGGGGTCCGTTCCCGCAGCAGTTCGATGAGCCGTCCACGGACGTTACCGAGGAGCAGCGGGCGTGCGGTGTTCATCCCCACCCTGCGGCTGGCTTGGGTGATCGAGACCTCCAGCCACACGACGTCGTGGTGGCGCAACGCCTCGCGCACCCTCGGGCTCAGCACAGCGCCGCCGCCGAGGGAGACCACGGCGTCGCTCTGGACCAACTCCAGCGTCGCCTCCTCCTCCAGGGCCCGGAAGTACTCCTCGCCGTCGTCTGCGAAGATCTCGGCGATGGGCTTGCCGATGACCTCCTCGATGCGCCTGTCGACGTCGACGAACTCCCGGTCCAGCATTCCGGCCAGCATCCGGCCGACCGTGGACTTGCCCGATCCGGGGGCGCCCACCAGGACGATACTCACCTCAGCCGACCCTGAGGCCGCGCTCGGCGATCCGTGCCAGGTACGCATCGGCATTCCGGCGGGTCTCGGGGACGGAATCACCGCCGAACTTCTCGAGCACGGCCTCGGCCAGCACCAACGCCACCATCGCCTCCGCGACGACACCTGCTGCAGGCACCGCGCAGACGTCGCTGCGCTGGTGGTGGGCGGTCGCCGCCTGCCCGGTGGCGGTATCGACGGTGCGAAGTGCTCGTGGCACCGTCGAGATGGGCTTCATGGCGGCACGCACCCGCAGCACCTCGCCGGTGCTCATCCCGCCCTCGGTGCCTCCCGCGCGATGGGTTGCGCGGATGACGCCGCCCTCGGTCGGGAGGATCTCGTCGTGCGCGGCCGAGCCCCTGGTGCGAGCCAGTTCGAACCCGTCGCCCACCTCGACCCCCTTGATGGCCTGGATTCCCATCAGGGCCCCTGCCAGGCGGGCGTCGAGCCGTCGGTCGCCCTGGACGTGGGAGCCGAGGCCCGGGGGCAGCCCCCACACCACGACCTCCACCACTCCGCCGAGCGTGTCCCCCGACTTCCTGCAGTCGTCCACCTCGGCGAGCATCGCGGCAGCGGACTCAGGGTCGAAGCAGCGCACGGGATCGGCGTCGATCGCTGGCAGGTCGGAGATCGTCGGCAGCTGACCCGACGGGGCCCGGACCGGGCCCAGCTCGACGACGTGGCTTAGGACGGTGACCCCCAGCGCCTGCTCGAGGAAGGCCCTCGCGACTGTGCCGAGCGCGACCCTGGCGGCCGTCTCGCGCGCCGAGGCGCGTTCGAGGATGGGGCGAGCCTCGGCGAAGTCGTACTTCTGCATGCCGGCCAGGTCGGCGTGGCCGGGACGGGGCCGCGTGAGCGGGTTGTTCCGCGCCAGTTCACCGAGCACCTGTTCGTCCACCGGACCCGGAGCCATCACCTGTGACCACTTGGGCCACTCGGTGTTGTCGATCATGATGGCGACGGGCGAGCCGAGGGTCTCGCCGTGGCGGAAGCCCCCGAGAAGCGTGACGACGTCCGCCTCGAACTTCATCCGGGCACCGCGCCCCGCCCCGAGCCTGCGACGGGCCAGTTCGCGCTGGATCTCGGTCACGTCGAGGGTGACGTGGGCGGGGATCCCCTCCATCGTCGCAACCAGGGCCTGACCGTGCGATTCGCCGGCCGTGAGGTATCGAAGCATGCCGGCCATTCTTCCATCCTTTGCGGGATGGGCATCAAGGCGTGCTGCCTCGCGGACCGTCCGGCCCGGGCCTCAACCCCGACGCAGCAGCTCCGCCTCGGCGGCCCTGCGGCATCCCTCGAAGGTGACCGTGCGGCCCGTCAACAGGTGGAACTGGTCCACTGCCTGCCCGGCCAGCAGGTCCAGGCCGCTCAGCGACATGCGCCCGGCCTTGTCGGCCGCCTCGGCCAACGGCGTTGGCCACGGGTCGTAGACGGCATCGAAGAGCACGCTCGCGGCCTGCGCCCAGGCTTCGGCATGCGACTGCGTCGCCGCCGCAGGAACGGTGCTCGCCAGCAGGTCGACACGGCCCACCGGCTCGGAGAGATCGCCCACCCGGGTTGCCACGCCCAGTGCCACGCCGAGCGCCACGAGGGCGGTGGCACGCTCCGGGCGCCTGGCCAGCACCAGCAGCTCCTGGACGCCGAGCCCAGCCATTGCGACCAGCAACGAACGGGCGGTGGCCCCGTTGCCGACGATGGCCGCCGAATGCAACGGCGGCGCCCCGTGCGCCCGCCACGCACGGACGAAACCGGGGACATCCGTGTTGTGGATCGTGACGCCCTGGGAATGCTTCACCAAGGTGTTGCCGCCGCCCACCAGCGTCGCGACATCGTCGGGCTCGCCGAAGGACAGGATGCGTTCCTTGTGTGGTGCGGTGACGCTGAGGCCTGCCCACGCCGGATCGGCCAACACCCCCGCGACGAAGGCGTCGAGTTCACCGGGCGCGACGGTGATCGCGTCATATGTCCAGTCCAGGCCCGTCGACTCGTACCCCGCCCTGTGGATGGCGGGCGACAGCGAGTGCCCGGCCGGGTCACCGATGACGGCGCAACGCATTCTCAGCAGCGCCCGGTGTTCGCCTGGCACCACTCCCGGAACTTGGCAACGTTCGCGAGGTGCTCCTCCTCGGTGCTGGCGAACAGTGTCTCCCCGGTGTCCAGGTTCACGGTGACGAAGAAAAGCCAATCGCCATCGGCGGGCTCGAGCGCCGCAGAGATTGCGTCCTTGCCGGGATTGCTGATCGCGCCGGGGGGCAGCCCCGCATTCAGGTAGGTGTTGTAGGGGGAATTGACGGCCCTGTCCTCCGCGGTCGTCGTCACCTTGTCGAACGAGCCAAGCGCGTAGTGCACGGTGGAGTCGAACTGCAGCTTCATGCCCTTGGCAAGCCGGTTGTAGATCACCCTGGCGACCATCGGGCGGTACTGGGCGTCCGAGACCTCCCGTTCGATGATGGAGGCAACCGTGATGACCTGGAACGGTGTCAGCCCGACGCTCTGGGCCCTTCCGGCGATGTCGAGTTCGTCCGCCACCTTCGTGAACTGCTTGGCCTGGTCCTGCAGGAGCGGCAGTGCGGCCACCGGCTCCGCCACCCGGTACGTGTCGGGGAACATGAAGCCCTCGAACTGCCCGTTCGACCAGTCGGGAAGCTTGACCTGGTCCACCGTGAGCGCCGCCTTCAGATCATCTGCTGGGATCCCGAGCTTCGCGGTGATGTGGGCCCACTGCTGCTGAAGGGTCCAGCCCTCGGGCAGTGTCACCTTCATGACGACGAGGTTCGTCGGGTCGAGCAGCATCGACAGCGCCGTCGCAGCGGGCAGCTGGGTGCGCAGGTTGTACCTGCCCGCCTGGAGTTTGCTTGAGTTCGGATTGTCCGCCGCCGCCTGGCGGAAGGTCCGGGTGGACTTGATGACCTCGTGCTCGACGAGGATGTCACCGATCTGCGTCACCGAGGCTCCCATGGGGATGAGCACCTGGACGGGATCCTTCCCCTCGCCGATGTAGTCATCGGCCGTGCGCCACGCCATCCAGGCATCGTTGACCTTCGAGTAGGCGAACCAGCCGCCGCCCACAAGCACCACGAGTGACAGCAGCACCGCGAAGGCGCTCCGGGCGTGGTAGCCGACCTTGCGCCAGTCGAGTCCACCATCGTTGTCCGTGAACGTGGGGCTCACGAGGCACCTCCCTCCGCTGCCAGTCCTGCAGGTCGTCCGTCCGCCAGTTCCCGGTCGATCGCACGCTGCAGGATCTCGACGGCTGCAGCTTGGTCGATGACGCTCCGCTGGCTCCTGGTGTTCCGACCGGCCGTCCCAAGACTACGTGAGGCATGGACGGTGCTCATCCGCTCGTCGACGAGGCGTATGCGCGTCGGGGCGATCCTGACCTGGAGTTCGGCTACCCGCTCCAGGACCTGCTGCGCGGCGAGACCGCGCTCGCCCTGCAGGGTCAACGGCAGGCCGACGTAGACGATCCCGGGTTCATACTCGGCGACCAGTTCCACGAGACGACCGATGGCCGTCGGGCCGGCGGGCACGGTCTCCACCGGGTACGCAATGGTCGTGCCCCGGTTGCAGGCCGCCACACCGATCCGTGCCTTGCCCCAATCGATGCCCAGCCGGTTCCCGCCGGAGACTTCAGACACGACGCTCCACGGCCTCCGCCACTGCCGCAAGCGCCTCGGGGGCTGCCGACACATCGGTGCCGCCGCCCTGTGCCAGATCGTCCTTGCCGCCGCCCCTGCCGCCGAGCGCCTTGCAGGCGACGCCGATCAGGGCGCCGGCACGAAGCCCCAGGTCCCGAGCTGCCTCGTTGGTGGCGACGATGGCCGCGGCCTTGTCGTCGGAGCCTCCG
The DNA here is from genome assembly GCA_039811745.1 of Arachnia sp. Lineage (GTDB taxonomy): Bacteria > Actinomycetota > Actinomycetes > Propionibacteriales > Propionibacteriaceae > Arachnia. Next base: position 55,925 of record JBDHZH010000001.1, on the reverse strand, counting down.
ATCAGTGCCACGACGGCGGGTTCGGTGCCCAGACGGTTCCGCAGGTCGGTTACCAGTGCGCGGAGGTCACCGCCCCCGACCCCGGGCACCTCGACGCCGAGGAACCGCACGCCGCCGACGTCCCTTGCCCGGTGGACGAGGTCCCCGGCACGCGAGAGCAACTGCGCGGCATGCATGGCCGCCAGCCTCTTCTCGGCGTCCTTGAGGTCCGCGACGAGCTTCTCGACGCGCCCGACGAGTTGGTCCGGCTGAACGCGGAGCGTGTCGGTGAGCGTCGTGACAAGCGCCCGCTCGGCCGCGAACCGTTCGAACGCGTCGGCCGCCACGAGCGCCTCGACACGCCGGATACCGGCACCGATCGACTGCTCCCCAACCAGGTTCAGCACGCCGATCTGGGAGGTGTTGGGCACGTGGGTGCCACCGCACAGCTCGCGGGACCACGGGCCGGCCAGTTCGACCATGCGCACGATCGGCGGATACTTCTCGCCGAACATGGCCATGGCGCCGAGCGCCTTGGCATCCTCCAGCTTCATCTGCTGCGCGGTGACATCGAACGACTCCAGGATGGCCCGGTTCGCCCGTTCCTCGATCTCGTGCTTCAAGTCGTCGCTCAGGGCGTGCGTGGAGTGGAAATCGAACCTCATGTAGCCGGGCTTGTTGAAGGAACCCGCCTGCGTCGCGGTCTGCCCGACGAGTTCCCGCAGTGCGGCATGGACGATGTGCGTGGCCGTGTGGGCCTGCGAGGCGGCGTGTCGGTTCACGGCGTCCACGACGGCCCTTGCAGGCGCACCGCGCCACAGCTCGCCGAGCACCTGGACGCGGTGCACGACAAGACCCGGCACCGGGCGCTGCACGTCGATCACATCGAGGGAGAAACCGTCGCCGATGATGCGGCCACGGTCCGCGTCCTGGCCGCCGGCCTCGGCGTAGAACGGGGTCTCGGACAACACCACGTCGACGAAGTCCCCATCGCCGGCGCGGTCCGCGACGACACCGTCGGCGACGATCCCGAGCACGCTCGTCGCGACGTCGAGGTCGGTGTATCCGAGGAACGGCGTCTCGCCGGTCTCGCGCAACTGCCGGTAGGCTTCGACGCCCGCCGCATGCCCCTTCTTCGCCTTCGCGTCCGCCCTGGCACGCTCCTTCTGCTCGGCCATGAGCGCCCGGAAGCGGTCCCTGTCCACGTTCAGGCCCTGCTCAGCAGCCATCTCGAGGGTGAGGTCGATCGGGAAGCCATAGGTGTCGTGGAGCTGGAACGCCTCATCGCCGGGCAGGGTCGAGAGGTTGGACTCCTTCGCCCGCGCGACGGCCACGTCGAAGATCGCAGTACCCGCGCTGAGCGTGCGCCGGAAGGCATCCTCCTCTGCCGCGGCCACCTGGGAGATCCGGCCCCAGGCCTCGTGGATCTCCGGGTAGGAGACACCCATGACGTCGCGGCTGACCGGAAGCAGTTCGGGCAGCACCCGGTCGTTGACACCCAGAAGCCGCATCGCCCGGATGCTGCGCCTCAGCAGCCGGCGCAGCACGTAACCGCGTGCCTCGTTTCCGGGGGTCACACCGTCGGTCATCAGCATCAGTGAGCTGCGGATGTGGTCGGCGACCACTCGGAAGCGCACGTCGTCGGCGTGGTCCGCGCCGTACCGCTTCCCCGCGAGCTCCGACGCCTTCGCGATCACCGGGAACACCTCGTCGGTCTCGTACATGTTGGCGACGCCCTGCTTGAGCAGCGCGACCCGCTCCAGGCCGGCTCCGGTGTCGATGTTCTGGCTGGAGAGGGGGCGCAGGACGTCGAAGTCGTCCTTGGCGCGCACCTCGGACAACTCCTCGGTCTGGAACACGAGGTTCCAGATCTCCAGGAACCGGTCCTCGTCGACGGCCGGGCCGCCGTCAGGCCCGAAGGCCGACCCACGGTCCACGTAGATCTCGGAACAGGGTCCGCCGGGGCCGGGGACGCCCATGTGCCAGTAGTTGTCCTTCAGGCCGCGTTCCTGGATCCGTTCGCGCGGGATGCCCACCTCACGCCACAGCTCGATGGTCTCGTGGTCGCCATACAGGGCGGTCACCCAGATCCTCTCGGGGTCGAAACCCCAGCCGCCCTGCTCGACGGAGCCGGTGACGAGGTCCCACGCGAAGTGGATGGCCCCGGCCTTGAAGTAGTCGCCGAACGAGAAGTTGCCGAGCATCTGGAAGAAGGTGCCGTGACGGGTCGTGACGCCCACATCGTCGATGTCGAGGGTGCGCACGCACTTCTGCGCCGAGACGGCGCGCGGATACGGCGCAGGTTCGTCGCCGAGGAAGTAGGGCTTGAACGGCACCATGCCCGCGTTCACGAACAGCAGCGTCGGGTCGTTGTACAGCAGTGAGGCGCTGGGGACGACGGTGTGTCCGCGCGCCGCGAAGAAGTCGATGAAACGGCTCCGGATGTCGGAGGTCTTCATATGAGTCGTGGTTCCTTGCGTGTGTCGTTGATCAGGCGTGTTCCGGCATGCCGAGTTCCTCGCGGAGCTCGGCCTCCCTGGCGGCCATGGAGGTCTTGAAGGTGGCGTACAGTTCACCGAGGTCGGCTGCGGCATCCTGGCCCTTGCGCTCCACCTGCTCGGCGATGCCTGCGGGCGTCACCTTGTGCATGAGGGCCCGGCCTCGCGTGATGACGAGGACGGCGATGACCGCCCCGAGCACGAGCCAGAAGAAGTTCCTCATCTCTTCCCCTTCCTCCGCCCCTTGATCGCGGTGCGCACCCCATAGGTGAACGCGGCGGTCTTGACGATCGGGCCTCCGAGGGTCGCGGAGAACAGTTGCGAGAGTTGGGCCGCGTTCTCGCTGACGACGGTGGCGTGTCCGGACACCTTCGCGACGTCCTCCGTGACGAGGCTCAGCTTGGCGAGCTCGTCGTTGGTCGCCTCCACCGTGCTCTTGAGCTCGACCAGGATCGGCACCGAGTTGTGGCCGACGTCGCGCACCGCGAGGCGCAACTCCTCGAGGACCCGCCCCAGCTTGAGCAACGGCACCGCCGTGAAGGCCACCAGCGCACACAGCGCCACGGCGGCCAGCAGTCCGGCGAACTCTCCAACGTTCATGGTTTGGTCTCCTCGTCACGTGTCGCGGCAACTCTATCCGAACCGGGCACACGGCCCATCGCCTCCGCGATCGCCTCCAGACGATCAAGGACGGTCGCCTCGGCCCCATGCCGGGTTGGACGGAAATACGTGGCGCCGATCAGGTCGTCGGGCAGGTACTGCTGCGCCACCAGTGCGTGCGGAAAGTCGTGGGGGTACCTGTAGCCCTGCCCGTGGCCGAGTTTCGCGGCCCCCGCATAGTGGGCATCCCTGAGGTGCGCCGGGACGCCGGTCCCCTTCCCTGCGCGCACGTCGGCGATCGCCTCGTCGATCGCGACGTAGACGGCGTTCGACTTGGGTGCGCTGGCCGCGGCGACGGTGGCGTGGGCGAGCGTGATGCGCGCCTCCGGCATGCCGAGCAGTTGCACCGCCTGGGCGGCCGCGACGCACGTCTGGAGCACACCCGGGGCCGCCATGCCGATGTCCTCCGATGCCGAGATCATGAGGCGGCGCGCGATGAAGCGAGGGTCTTCCCCCGCCTCCAGCATCCGGGCGAGGTAGTGCAGGGCTGCCTGCACGTCGGAGCCCCGGACCGACTTGATGAACGCGCTGATGACGTCGTAGTGCTGGTCGCCGTCCCTGTCGTAGCGGACGGTCGCCCGGTCGACGGCCTTGGCGAGCACCTCGGGCGTTATCTCCGGCAAGCTGAGCGCCTCGGCCCCCGCGGCGGCCTCCTCCAGGTACGTCAATGCCCGTCGGGCGTCGCCCTGCGCCATGCGGACGAGGTCGGAGCGTGCGGCGGGTGCCAGCGTCGGGCTGCCGCCGAGCCCGCGGGCGTCGGTCACCGCCCGGTCGACCAGCGCGCCGATGTCGGTGTCGGTGAGCGGTTGCAGCCTGAGCAGGAGCGACCTGGAAAGCAGGGGCGAGATCACCGAGAACGAGGGGTTCTCCGTCGTGGCCGCGATGAGGGTGACGAGCCGGTTCTCGACCGCCGGCAGCAAGGCGTCCTGCTGCGTCTTGGAGAACCGGTGGACCTCGTCGATGAACAAGACGGTGGACGTTCCACGTTCGAGTTCGCGTCGGGCCGCATCCAGTTCAGCCCTGAGCTCCCTGACCCCGGCACTCACCGCGGAGATCTCCACGAACCGGGCACCGGACGCCCGTGACACTATCGACGCCAGAGTCGTCTTCCCCACCCCGGGGGGACCCCACAGGAACACGCTCATGGGCTGCCCGTCCACGAGACGTCGCAACGGCGATCCCGGCCCGAGCAGGTGCTGCTGGCCGACAATTTCCTCCAGCGTGCGGGGGCGCATCCGCACGGCCAGCGGTGCACCGGTGGCCCTCGCGTCACCCAGTGACCCCACGGCCCGGGCAGGCGTCGGTTCCGGGTTGCCGAACAGGTCGTAACTCACGGCCCAAGCATATGGTCGGCACGTGTCGGGCTCGAGATCACCGATGGCTCGGGATCACCGGTACGGTGCCAGCACCTCGTCGTCCACCCCTGAGCCCAGCGACAGCAGCAGCGCCAGCAACATCCGCGCGTGGAACAGGGGGATGCCGCCGAGGTTGATCGCACCCGCCGCGACGAGGCTGACCGCTCCGCCGTTGCCGTAGAGCGGCACGACAGGCCCCTCCGGCACACGTGTGGACAATCCAACCGTGATGCCATTCGCCGTGGCGCGACGTACCCACTCGAGCAGCGCGTGGTTGCCGTTCCCCGCACCCGTGCCCGCCAGAACCACGCCCCGGGCCCCGGCCGCCACGGCGGCCATCGGCAGCGCCTCGTCGGCTCCCGGATGGTTCACCACGACGTCGACGCGGGTGAGGTCGAAGGCAGGTCCCGGGACCGGCAGCGGTCCCGGGCGCAGCGGCCGGGCGTGGATGAAGGACTCGCCGAGGGTGACGCGTCCGATCGGGCCCCCGTCCGCCGCGGCGAATGGCTGAGGGGCGATGGTGTGGGCCTTCCGCGTGCCGGCGGCGGGCAGGACCACCCCGGAGAAGCAGATCAGCACCCCGCAGCCTCGGGAGGCCCGACCCGCCGCCAGGATGATGGCATCGGCAAGGTTGGCCGGGCCGTCGGTGTCCGGGCTGTCGGAGGCGCGCTGGGCACCGGTGAAGACCACGGGCTTGTCCCCCGTGTGGACGAGGTCGCACAGGTAGGCGGTCTCGGTCATGGTGTCGGTGCCATGCGTCACCACCACGCCATCGACCTCGGGGCGCGAACAGTGCAGTTCCACCTGCTCCGCAACGACGCGCATGTGGTGCTGGGTCAGGAGGTAGGACCCCAGGTTCCAGACGTCGTGGGCCTCGATCCTGACCCCTGGCGGCCCATCGACGCCAGCGAGCAGGTCACCGACAGACCGCCCGGAAACCGCCCCCGAAGGAGTCTGTGTGGAGGCGATGGTGCCCCCTGTTGCCAGCACGACGACCAAGCTCATCGATCACCCTCCAACTCTCCCTGCCGCCCCTCCCGGACGTGGCCGGCGCGTCGGTCCGTGCCCTCGGTGCGGTAGCATCTGCGAAGCAGCGTAGCCCGCGTCCCGTGCATGTCCGGGCGCGGGTCGTTTCTTTTCAACACCCCACCTGGAGCACCGTGCAAGAGAACCCCGGCGACCGTTTCAGCAGTCGCCGCCGCATCGCCACCATCGTCACCCTCGGCCTGCTGACGGGACTCGGCCCGTTCACCATCGACCTGTACCTGCCGTCGTTCCCCAGCCTGAAGCTGGACCTCGGGATCACCGACGCCCAGGTTCAGCTGACCCTGTCGGCCACCATCATCGGCTTCTCCCTCGGGCAGTTGCTGGTCGGGCCCCTGAGTGACCGCCTCGGCCGCAGGCGCCCGCTGGTGGCGATGACCGCTCTGCACGTGGTGGCCTCGGTCCTGGTTGCGCTGGCGCCCAACGTCTGGTTCCTGACCGGCATGCGCACGATCCAGGGCGTCGCCGCCGCGGGCGGTGCGGTCGTGGCGATGGCGATGGCGCGAGACCTGTTCGGTGGACGACGGCTGGTCGTCATGCTGTCCCGGCTCGCCCTGATCTCCGGGCTCGCACCGATCATCGCCCCGCTGGTCGGCTCGTGGTTGGTCGTCGTCCTCGATTGGCGCGGAGTGTTCTGGGTGCTGGCCTGCTACGGCGCGGTCGTCGTCACGCTCGTCACGCTCCTGATCCTTGAGACCAGGCCGGTTGAGGAACGCACCAGCGGGGGTCGCGGTGAGTTGCGCGCCGCCTACCGACGGGTCCTCTCGGATCGAACCTACGTCGGCGTCACCTTCACCGCCGCGTTCGGGTTCGCGGGCCTGTTCTCCTACGTCTCCAGTTCATCGATCCTGTTCCAGGAGACATACTCGCTGAGCGCCCAGCAGTTCGGGCTGATCTTCGCGACCTGTTCCGTTGGCGTGTTCGTCGGAGTCCAGGCGGCCAGCCGGCTGGCCCGGCGCTTCGGCCCCAACTGGGCACTGGTCATGGGCAACACCCTGATGGTGATGGCGGCATCGGCGCTGCTGATCACCAACGCCGCCGTCCACACCCCGTGGCCCCTGGTGCCGGCGCTCTTCGCCTACACGCTTGGTTTCGGCGCCACCGGCCCGAACTGTCAGGTGATCGCCCTGCAGAACCACCGGAAGGACTCCGGTACCGCCGCCTCGCTCATGGGCGCCGCGAACATGGGCGTCGCAGCCGTGGTCGGCCCCATCATCGGCTCGGTCGCCATGACCAGCGCCGCCCCGATGGCCACCTCGATGCTGGTGTGCGCCGCGCTGGCCGCGGTTACGCTGTGGCTCATCGTCCGGCCGCACCGGCTGTCCATCGACCTGGGCTGACCCGGGGGCTATGCCGGACGGCTGGGAAGAGGAGGCGGCGCTCATGCATGAGCCCGAGGAACTGACATGCATCTACTGCGGGGGCGAGGGCGAGGGATCGCCCGGCACCTATCAGCACGTGCAGGCGCTGGACGACGACGAGTACCACGAGTTCGAACCCGTGGAGCAGCCCGCCCCGCGGTACCCGCGCCAGGAGTCCGGTGACACGGGCCCCCGGCGCCCGGTCACTCCCCCTTGGGCTTCGGCTTGAAATCGACTCCGGCCTCCCGGCGCTGCTGCGCCGTGATGGGGGCCGGGGCGTGGGTGAGCGGGTCGTAGCCGCCGCCGGACTTCGGGAACGCGATGACGTCGCGGATCGACTCCGACTTGGACAGCAGTGCCACGATGCGGTCCCAGCCGAACGCGATGCCGCCGTGCGGGGGTGCGCCGAACTGGAATGCGTCGAGCAGGAAGCCGAACTTCTCCTGTGCCTCATCCGCGCCGATGCCCATCACCTTGAACACCCGCTCCTGGACGTCGCGGCGGTGGATACGGATGGACCCGCCACCGATCTCGTTGCCGTTGCACACGATGTCGTAGGCATACGCCAGTGCACTGCCGGGATCGGTGTCGAACGTGTCCAGGCATTCCGGCTTCGGCGACGTGAAGGCGTGGTGGACCGCGGTCCAGGCGCCCTCGCCGACTGCGACGTCACCCTCCCCCACGGCCTCGGCGGTCGGCTTGAACAGCGGAGCGTCGACCACCCACAGGAAGCTCCAGGCGTCCTCGTCGATCAGGTTGCATCGACGACCGATCTCGTCGCGAGCCGCGCCGAGCAGGTTCTGCGACGCGGTGCGGGCACCGGCGGCGAAGAAGATCGCGTCTCCGGGCTGGGCGCCGGTCCGCTCCGGCAGCGCAGCCAGCTCGGCCTCCGACAGGTTCTTGGCGACGGGGCCGCCCAGTTCGCCGGTGTCGGAGACGGTGACGTAGGCCAGGCCCTTCGCGCCGCGCTGCTTGGCCCACTCCTGCCAGGCGTCGAACTGGCGCCGCGGCAGCGAGCCGCCGCCCGGCATGACCACGGCGCCGACGTAGGGCGCCTGGAAGACCCGGAAGGCGGTGTCGGCGAACAGGCCGGTGAGTTCGGTGATCTCGAGGTCGAAGCGCAGGTCGGGCTTGTCGGAGCCGTACCGGTCCATGGCGTCGGCGAACGTGAGCCGCGGGAACGGGGTGGTGAGCTCGACGCCCTTCAGCGCCCAGACCTCCTTGACGATGGCCTCGCCGAGTTCGATGACGTCGTCCTGGTCGACGAAGCTCATCTCGATGTCCAGCTGCGTGAACTCCGGCTGGCGGTCGGCACGGAAGTCCTCGTCGCGGTAGCAGCGGGCGATCTGGTAGTAGCGCTCCATCCCCGCCACCATGAGCAGCTGCTTGAACAGCTGCGGCGACTGCGGCAGCGCGTACCAGGAGCCGGGGGCGAGGCGGGCCGGCACCAGGAAGTCGCGGGCACCCTCCGGGGTGGAGCGGGTCAGGGTCGGGGTCTCGATCTCGACGAAGTCACGGGTGTCCAGCACTCTGCGGGCGGCGCGGTTGACCGCCGATCGCAGCCGGAGCGCGGCGGCCGGGGCGGGCCGACGCAGGTCGAGATAGCGGTAGCGAAGGCGCGCTTCCTCGCCCACCTCGACGCGCTCGTCGATCTGGAACGGCAGCGGTGCCGACGGGTTCAGGACGCCGAGCTCACTGATGGCGACCTCGATCTCGCCGGTCGGCAGGTCGGGGTTGGCGTTGCCCTCGGGGCGGACCTCGACGACGCCAGTCACCTGGATGCAGAACTCGTTGCGCAGGTCGTGGGCCCCGGAGGAGGCGAGGATCTCGTCGCGGACGACCACCTGGGCCACACCCGAGGCGTCCCTGAGATCGATGAAGGCCACTCCCCCGTGGTCGCGCCGCTTGGCGACCCACCCGGAAAGAACGACGGTTTCCCCTGCGTTGGCGGCCCGGAGTTCCCCGGCCCTGTGCGTGCGCAACATTTGTGAGCTATTCCCTTCTGGCGGCCTGCATCGACAGTGCAGCCCGCAGCCTCACATGCTAGCCGCGGCGCGCGTGGATTGCCCACCCGGTGGCCGGCAGGTCGTCTGCAACCCCGCGCAGACACCACAGCCCCCACAGCAGCATGAGGGTGTCGTGTCCGATCAGGAAGCCCCACAGGGCACCGCCGGAAAGGTTCGTGATCTTGAACATCAGGTCTCCGACGGCATGAATCGCAGCGAGCAGCCACACCGCGTTGGTGCGCCACCGGAAGACCGAGAAGCCGATGCCGAAGCAGAAGGCACCTACGGACTGCGCCAACGAGACGGCCACGTTCTGGCCGAATGCGACGTTGGCGAGGTGGCTCGCGGCGAACAGTGCGCCCCCGACCACGGCGGATCGTCGGAGGCCGAGCCCACGCAGGACATCCAGAACGACTCCCCTGTGCCAGATCTCCTCGAACACGCCGGTGGCGACGTATCCCACCACCAGCACCCAGAGCACGTCAGCGGCAGGGATACGAAAGCCCATGACCATCGGGGCGAGCGCTACCAGCGCAGGGACGGCCAGAAGCCCGGTTCGGCGCCACGTCGCAGGTCCGCCCGCACCGACACGTCGCCAAGCTCCAGCTCCCCCGACCAGCACCAATGCCAGGACCATGACCACCAGCACCGCCACAAGCCGCAGGACCATCTGGTCGGCGGATGGCCACAGGGCCACACCAAGCAGACCGATGACCACGGTCAGCCCGGCCGCCGCCGCGACGAGGAGCACCACGGTCCACACCGGATGCTCGGTGCCTGACCACCAGGGGGTACGGGATGCGGGAGTGGGCACGACTCAGCCCTCCTTTCGAGGTTTGGCCCTCAGTGGCCGGAACAATCGGCGCTCCACGAGGCGCAGGGGAATGAGCACCAGCAAGCCGTACAGCGCCCAGTCCGAGCTCACGAGTCCGATGACAGTACAGACGGCGAACACCGCCGTCGTGCTCCACGGCCACCACCTCGGGTCTCCATTCGGATGCGCCCGCGCCGCGAGGGTGACGATGCCGGAGGTCAGGGAGGACGCCACGAGCATGGTCCCGACGTAGAACGGGACCGACGTCGTATCCAGCCGGTGCCCCACCACCGCCGTCGGGAAGGGCAGGAAGACGATGACCAGGAGCCACAGCATCGTCAGCAGCGTGACGCCGGGGATGTGCCGGTCGCCCTCCTCCAGCCGTCTCTGTGCGATGCCCAAGGCGGACCAGAAGGCGAAGATGACGAGAAAGCTGACGACGAAGGAGACCGCGAGCGAGGCGTACCTCTGCCACCACAATCCCGGGGACGCGGTGTCGAAGTCGCCGGCCACGTCGACGAGCGGCAACACCAGCAGCGTCATCGCGATGGCCACCACCGCGTCGGTCAGCAGAATGGTCCTGCCGTGGTCCAGATGTCGCTCGGCCACGGTGCCGTCGGGGTCTTCGCCCATTTCACCAATCCTAGAACCAGCGGGCGCGAAGGAATAGCCCGATCCTTCCTCCAGTTTGCGCGTCTGCTCCTACGGGCCTGGACCGCCGCCACCCGTTCGTCGTCGGCACCGGAGGTCCCCGCCGGATCGTCCTGCTGGACCCCGGGCGGCGGCAGCGTCGCGAGGAAGCGCTCGTACCTGCGCCGGGCGCGGGCGGCGTTGCGCAAGACGTTCTGGGCCGTGACGATCAGCCACGGCAACAGGGAACCGTCCACGATCCTGACCGCCGCGCGCCTTCGCCACAGTTCGAGGAACGTGGCCGCGGTCAGGTCCTCGGCCTCCTGGGCTGCGGCGCCGCAGTGGATGTGGTGACCGAAGATCCGGTCCCGGTGGCGCCGCCACAGCAGCGCGAACTCGGCGCTCTCCCCGGCCAGCACGCGCTGCCAGATCTGCTGGTCGGTCTCGGTCGTCACATCAGGGAATGTCCGGACCCGGCCGATTGGTCACATCCGCATGCCGACGGCGGGGAATCGGTCGGCTGCGGGCGGTTCCCACGTGGCGGGGTCGGCGCTCGCCTGCTCCCCGGTGCGGATGTCCTTGACGGAGTCGGCGCCGAACCAGACGAACGGGATGCCCCGACGTTCGGCGTGGCGGATCTGCTTGCCGTACTTGTCGGCCTTCGGCGCGACCTCGACGGCGATCCCGCGGGCCCGGATGGCGGCGGCGACGGCGATCGCATCCTCGCGGGCCTCCTCGTTGTCGACGGCCACCAGCACCACGGACGGCACCGAGCGCGACGCCGTCAGGATGCCCTTGCCGATCAGCGGTGCGAGGATGCGGGTGATGCCGAACGAGTAGCCGACGCCCGGGAACGTGACCCTGCCGTCGGAGGCCAGCGAGTCATAGCGGCCGCCGGAGGCGACCGAGCCGAGCTTCTCGGAGCCGACCAGCAGCGTCTCGTAGACGGTGCCGGTGTAGTAGTCGAGGCCACGGGCGATCTTCAGGTCCGCGACGACGCGGTCCGGCACGCTGCGCCGGGCGACCCGGACGAGCGCCGAGAGCTCGTCAAGGCCGACGGTGAGCAGTTCGTCGGACACGCCGAGCGCCTGCACGGCGTCGGCGAACGACTCGTCGGTCGCGTTGATCCCGGCCAAGTCGACACAGGCGCGGGCCTCTGTCGCGCCAAGACCGAGCTCGTCGACGAGGAGTTCGCGGACGGCGTCGGGCCCGATCTTGTCGTACTTGTCGACGCGCTGCAGCACCGGGGCCGCATCGGCGATGCCGAGCCCGCGGTAGAAGCCCTCGAGCAGCTTGCGGTTGTTCACGCGCAGGCTGACCGGCGGCAGGCCGAGGTCGACGTGCAGCTTCTCGAACACGTCGAGTGCCACCAGGGGGATCTCGACGTCGTGGTGCGCGGCGAGCTGGTCCTGGCCGACGATGTCGATATCGGCCTGGGTGAACTCGCGGTAGCGGCCCTCCTGGGGACGTTCGCCGCGCCACACCTTCTGGATCTGGTAGCGGCGGAACGGGAACGCGAGGTGGCCGGAGTTCTCCAGCACGTAGCGGGCGAAAGGCACGGTCAGGTCGAAGTGGAGCCCCAGCTCGTCGGCCTCGCCCTCGGCGGCATGCAGCCGTCTGACAACGTAGATCTCCTTCTCGATCTCGCCCTTGCGCGACAACTGCTCCAGCGGCTCGACGGCGCGCGTCTCGATCGGCGCGAAGCCGTGCAGCTCGAAGGCGCCGGCGACGATCCGCAGCACGTCGTTCTCGACGATGCGGCCGGCGGGCAGGTACTCGGGGAAGCCGGAGATCGGCTTGGGACGCGCCATTCGGGTCACCTCAGGAAGTTGGGTTGCAGGTACGGGTTGGTGGCCTTCTCGGCTGCGAGGGTCGTGGCCGGCCCATGGCCGGGCAGGAGGGGCACGTCGTCGCCGAAGCGGTCGAGGATGGCGCGAAGGGTGACGCGCATCGCCTGCATGCTACCGCCGGGCAGGTCGGTGCGGCCGATGGTGCCCGCGAACAGCACATCGCCGGTGAGGATCACCGTCTCGTTGCCGTCGGAGATCTCCAGCAGCGTCGATCCCTGCGTGTGGCCGGGAGCCGGGAAGGGCGTCACCGACAGCCCTGCCAACTCGAACGGCTCGGACAGCCCGCGCACCGTCTCGGGCAGCGGCAGCCGGTCGGCGCCGATCAGGTGCTCCAGCAGGGGTACCGCCTGGGGCCCCAGACCCAGTGACGGCTTGGCCAGCATCGGCTGGTCCGGCCCGGCGCAGTGCACCGGAATCCCGAACCTTGCGCCCACGATGTGCGCATCCCCGACGTGATCCAGGTGCCCGTGCGTCACCAGCACGCCGCTGGGGACGAGCCGTGAACGCTCGAGCACGCCCTCCAGGGCCGGCCACGCCGTGATCCCGGGGTCCACGATGAGGCAGGCGCTGCCCGCGTTCGGCCCGATCACGTAACAGTTGGCCTGCCAGGGCGAGACCGGATGAACCTCGATGCGCACCCGAGCAGCATATCCGGCTAGATTTGGGCGCATGAGCGAACAGCAAGCGCCCTCCGACTTCGGCCGAGTCGACGCGGATGGCACCGTTTGGGTCAAGGTCGGCGACACGGAACGCAGTGTGGGGCAGGTGCCCGATGCCAGCCCCGACGAGGCACTGGCCTTCTACACCCGTCGGTTCGAGAACCTCGCCGCAGAGGTGAACCTGCTCGCCGCCCGCATCGGATCGCAGGCGATGTCGCCGGAGGAGGCACGCAAGGCCATCGAGACCCTCCGCGGCAACGTCGAGGGTGCCAACGCGGTGGGCGACCTGCAGGGCCTGGCCGCCAGGCTCGACGAGTTGGGGGGGCTGCTGCCGGCCCAGATCGAGGCCCGCAAGGCCGCCAGGGCGGAGCAGAACGCGCAGACCCTGAACGCCAAGCAGGCGATGGTCGACGAGGCCGAACAGTTGGCCGTCGGCACGGACTGGCGTGGTGGTGTCGACCGGTTCCGGGTCCTCCTGGATGAGTGGAAGGCCCTGCCGCGGATCGACCGCGCAACCGACAACGAGCTCTGGCGCCGGTTCTCATCAGCCCGCACGCAGTACACCCGCAGGCGGAAGGCGCACTTCACCGACCTGAACGCAGGCAGGGACGAGGCCAAGTCGGCCAAGGAGGCGATCATCGCCGAGGCCGAGCCGCTGGCCACCTCGACGGACTGGGGTGCCACCGCGGCTGCCTTCCGGGACCTGATGAACAGGTGGAAGGCCGCCGGCTCAGCGCGCAGGGCCGAGGACGAGGCATTGTGGGCGCGGTTCCGCGCGCTCCAGGACCAGTTCTTCGACGCGCGTTCCTCCGCCCAGAACGCGGTGGACGGCGCCGAGAACGAGAACCTCGCGGCCAAGTCCGCGCTCATCAGCCAGGTGGAGAGGGACCTCGCCGGCGTCACCGACGCCGAGCAGGCCAAGCAGGTCCACAGGCAGTTCCTGAGCAGGTACTCCGAGATCGGCCATGTGCCCCGCCGCTCCATCCGGGAACTCGACGACAAGGTTCGTGCCATCTCCGACAAGGTGTCTGCGCTTGAGGCGGACGAATGGCGGCGAACCGACCCGGAGGCCCGCCAGCGCGCCTCCGACACGGTGGCACTCTTCCAGGCCCAGGTGGACAAGCTCACCGCCGACCTCGCGGACGCGCAGGCAGCAGGGGACCCGCGCCGTGCCAAGGACGTGACAAAGTCGCTCGCCACCTACCAGTCGTGGCTCGACCAGGCCAAGGAGACCCTGGCGGACTTCACCGGTTGATCGGAGGTCGTCGGCGGGTCACACCCGGAAGACGTCGTAGACCCCGGGAATCCTGCGGATCTGGGCGAGCACGTGCTTCAGATGCGTCGGGTCCGGGGACTCGAACGTGATCCGGCCGGTGAACTGCCGGTTCCTGCTGGTCTGGATGTTGGCGGACAGGATGTCCACGTGCTGCTCCGACAGGGCCGCGCCCACGTCGGACAGCATCTTGGTTCTGTCCAGGCCCTCCACCTGGATGGTCACCAAGTAGGATCCTCCGGTCTCGGCAGCCCAACTGACGTCCACCAGTCGCTCCGGGGTGGCCCGCAGTGATGGGGCGTTCGTGCAGTCCACCCGGTGGACGGAGACCCCGTCACCTCGCGTGACGAAACCCATGATCTCGTCCCCGGGAATGGGATGGCAGCACTTGGCGAGCTTCACGGCCATGGTCGGGTCACCCTCGACGAGCACCTTGACGTCCGCGGGAACCCTGGGCCGGGCCCTCTGTCTCACCACGACGTCCTCGGTGATCGTGTCGACGGTCTCGTCCTCGCCGCCGTGCAACGCGATCAGGTGCTCGACGACCGACTGCGCACTGGTGTGCCCCTCCCCGATGGCCTGGTAGAGGCTGGACACGTCCTTGTGGCGCAACTCGTTCGCGACGGCGGTGAGGTTCTCCAGGGTGAGCAGCCGCTGCATCGGCATGCCCGCCCGCCTCAACTGTTTGGCCAGCATCTCCTTGCCATGATCGATCGCCTCGTCCCGGCGTTCCCTCGAGAAGTACTGGCGGATCTTCTGTCGGGCCCGCGACGACGTCACGAACTCCAGCCAGTCCCTGCTCGGGCCGGCATTCAGGGACTTGGAGGTGAGTACCTCCACCTTGTCGCCCTGCGCCAGCGGCGTCGACAGCGCCACCAGACGTCCGTTGACCCTCGCCCCGATCGTGCGGTAGCCGACCTCGGTGTGCACGGCGAAGGCGAAGTCAACCGGCGTGGCACCCTTCGGCAGGGCCAGCACCTCGCCCTTGGGGGTGAACACGTAGATCTCGTCACGGTTGATCTCGAACATGACGGAGTCGAGGAACTCCCCCGGGTCCTCCGTCTCCTTGCTCATCACCTGGAGCTGGTGCATGGCGCGCATGCCGGCCTCCTCCGGCGTGACGCCGTCGCGGAGGTTGGCCTTGTACTTCCAGTGCGCGGCAACACCGTACTCGGCGCGGCGATGCATCTCATGCGTGCGGATCTGGAGCTCGACGGGCTCGTTCCTGTCCCCCAGCACCGTGGTGTGCAGCGACTGGTACATGTTGAACTTGGGGTTGGCGATGTAGTCCTTGAAGCGCCCCGGGATCGGTTTCCAGGCGGCGTGTGCGACGCCGAGCACCGCGTAGCAGTCCTTCACATCGTCGACGAGGATTCGCAGGCCGATCAGGTCGAAGATGTCCTTGAAGTCGCGGCCCCGAACCATCATCTTCTGGTAGATCGAGTAGTAGTGCTTCGGCCTGCCGTAGACGGTGGCCTTGATCTGGTTCTCGGCCATCAGGTGCTGGAACTGGGCGATCAGCTCACGCAGGTACCGCTCCCTGCCGGGCGCCTGGGCAGCAACAAGCTCGACGATCTCCTGGTAGATCTTCGGCTCGATCGTGGCGAAGCTCAGATCCTCGAGCTCCCACTTGATGGTGTTCATGCCGAGGCGGTGCGCCAGTGGGGCGTAGATCTCCAGCGTCTCGGTGGCGATCCTCACCTGCTTGTCGGGCCGCAGCGAGGCCAGCGTCCGCATGTTGTGGAGCCTGTCCGCCAACTTGATGACGAGGACCCGGACCTCCTCACTTGTGGCCATGATCATCTTGCGGATCGTCTCGGCCTTGGCGGTCTCGCCGTAGGTGACCTTGTCGAGCTTCGTGACGCCGTCGACCATGCGGGCGACCTCGTCGGAGAAGTCCGCGCGAAGCTGGGCCAGCGAGTACTCGGTGTCCTCCACAGTGTCGTGCAGCAGCGCTGCCACGATGACGGGCTCGGTCATGCCCAGCTCGGCGAGGATGGTGGCGACCGCGAGCGGATGGGTGATGTAGGGGTCCCCGGACTTGCGCAACTGACCCGCGTGGTAGCGCTCGGCCGTATGGTAGGCGCGCTCGACCACGGCCAGGTCGGCCTTGGGGTGACTCGTCCGGATGATCCTGAACAAGGGATCCAGGACGGCCGAGCGGGACCGCACAGCACCCAACCGGGCAAGGCGGTGCCGCATTCGCAGACGGGGCTGCTCAGGCCCTGCAGAGATCCTCTGGAGCGCACCGTGCTCCACTTCTGGTTCCGCCATGCCTCACCTCCGCTCGCCCACGTTGTGTGAATTCTATGCGTGGGGGCATCGGCGCGGAGGGGCCGGTCTCAGTCCTGGGGTTCGCGGAGGCCCTCGACCCTTCCCTGACCTCGCCGAACAACGATCAGCTGGTCCCCGGCCTCGATCTTCCCCGCGGTTGGGTCGTAGAAGCGCCGCAGCGTGTCGTTGCGGACGATTCCGATAACCCGTTCGCCGACGATGGTCCCGGGATTGCGACCGACCTCCTCGGGCAGGGCCTGACGCTGTGACACCTCGAGCCCGGTGCCGGTCGTCAGCAGGTCCTGGATGAGGGCGCCGAGGTCGGGGCCGATCGCGGACAACCCCATGAGCCTGCCGACGGTGTCCGCCGAGGTGACCACCGAAGTGGCCCCGGACTGCTTCACGAGCGGCACGTTCTCGTGCTGGCGGACCGAGACGACGATGCCCGCCGACGGGTTGAGTTGCCGGACGGTCAGCGTCGTGAGGATCGAGGCATCGTCACGCTCAAGGCAGATGATGATCTCCCGGGCCTTCGAGATCTCCGCGCGACGCAACAGCTGGCGCCTGGTGCCGTCCCCGTGGAATGCGGCCAGACCGTCGAGGTTGGCCTCCTCCACCGCGAGGGGGTCCGTGTCGATCACCACGATCCGGTCGGCGGGCGTGCCGTGCCGACGCAGGGTGTTCACCGCGCTTCGGCCCTTCGTGCCGTAGCCGATGACGACGACATGATTGCGCATGGTCTTCCTCCACTGCCTGTCGCGGATGACTCGGCTCCCCTGGTTGGCGAGCACCTCGATGGTCGTGCCGACCAGCAGGACCAGGAATATGATGCGCATCGGCGTGATGACGACCGCGTTGATCAGCCTGGCGTGCGGCGCCATGGGTGTGATGTCGCCGTAGCCGGTCGTTGTGATGGTGACGGTCGAGTAGTACAGGGCGTCAATGAAATCCAGGCCGTTGCCACCGACGTTGTCGGAGTACGCCGCCCTGTCCACGTACACGATCAGCGTGCTGACCAGGAGCAGCCCCAGCGCCACGAGCGACCGCTTGGCCAGCTGCTTGAACGGCGTGGCCGGCAGCTTGGCCATGCTGACGAGTGAGTTCCCCTCATCCGAACGTTCCAGACCCAACGTTGCCATGGGCTCAGACCGTCAGAACGGCGCCGCAGTTGTCGATGCCGCGGCGGATCAGGTTGGCCCGGCCACCCAGGAAGCCGAGCTCCACGACGACACCGACGCTGACGAGTTCGGCCCCCATGCGCTTGATGAGCTCCGCTGTCGCCCCGACGGTGCCCCCGGTTGCCAGGACGTCGTCGATCACGAGGACCCGGGAACCGGGCGAGATGGCATCGGTGTGGATGCTCAGGGTCTCGGTGCCGTACTCAAGGTCGAAGGACTCGCTCAGCACGTCTGCCGGCAGCTTGCCCGGTTTCCGGACGGGGACGAACCCGGCGCCAAGAGCCAGCGCAACGGGAGCGGCGAAGATGAACCCCCTCGCCTCCATCCCCACCACGACGTCGACGCCGCCTGGAGCCCCGTCGACCAGTGCGTCGACGGCCGCCCGGAAGCCCGCAGGCGACGCAACGAGCGGGGTGATGTCCTTGAACATCACGCCTGGCTTCGGGAAGTCGGGGACGTCGCGGATGAGGCTCGCGATCAGGTCGCGGCCGGACTGGGCGTCCACCTGCACGCTCACTTCCTGCCCCGCCGTTCGGCACGGCTGGAGTTGGTCCGGCGCACCTGACGCGCGTACCCCTGCTGCGGCGAGGACGTCTGAGCACCGTCGGCAGCACCGACGCCCACAGGCTCCGGTTTCGCAGTCTCCACCCGCTTGCGTTCCCTGGCCTCGGCCCTCTCGATGCGCCGCTGGATCGTCTCGCGGTGCTTGACCTGCTCCGGCTCCCGTTCCTTCAGCGTTGCCAGGATCGGCGTGGCCAGGAAGATCGACGAGTAGGCACCGAAGATCATGCCGACGAACAGGGCCAGACCGAGGTCCTGCAGCGGGCCTGCCCCGAGGAACGTGCCCGCCACAAGGAGAGCCGCCACGGGCAGGACGCCGATGATGGTGGTGTTGATCGATCGGACCAGCACCTGGTTGACCGCAAGGTTGGCGCGGTCGGAGTAGGTCTCCCTGGAGTCGGCGAGGCCCTGGATGTTCTCCTTGATCTTGTCGAACACGACCACCGTGTCGTACAGCGAGTAGCCGAGGATCGTCAGGACGCCGATCAGGGTGGCGGGGGTCACAGTGAAGCCCACGAGCGCATACAGGCCGACGGTCACGACCAGGTCGTGGGCCAGCGCCAGCACCGCGGCGACCGACATCTTCCAGTCCCGGAACCACACCGCGATCAGCACCATCACCAGAACAACGAACACCAGCAACGCAATCAGTGCCTGGCGCGAGATCTGCTGACCCCACGAGGCGCCGATGGCGCTGTAGGTGACCTGATCCGTGGGGACGCCGGCCATCTCGGCGATGGCTGTGCGCACCTGAGTCGTCTCGTCCGGCGTCAGGGAGCGGGTCTGGATGCGAACCGCGTTCTCGCCGAGGGAGAATACCTGCGCCTGGAGGTCCTTCGCCTCGAAGGCGTCCACCTTGCCCCGCACGTCGTCGATCGTGGTGGAGGTCACCTGCATCGGCACCTGGAAGTCCGTGCCGCCGCTGAACTCGATCCCGAGGGTCAGCCCACGCAACAGCAGCGCCAGGATCGAGACCGCGAGCAGGACTGCCGAGAAGATGTACCAGACCCTGCGCTTGCCGATGAAGTCGTAGGAGATCTGTCCTGTGTACAGACGGTGGGCGATTCCGTGCTTGACCGAGTTCATCATGCCCCCTTGGCGGGTTGGGCGGTGCGGCGGATCCGTCGTCCGAGCAGCGAGTCGCGCGACACGCCCATGTGGGCGGCATCCAGCCCGGACCACTTGTGGCCCTCGCCGTAGAACTTCGTCCGGCCGAGCAACTCCACCAGCGGCTTGGTGAAGAAGAAGCACACCGCAAGGTCGATCAGGGTGGTGAGTCCGAGCGTGAAGGCGAAGCCCTTGACGCCGCCGATGGCGAGGATGAACAAGACGATCGCGGACAGCAGGCTCACGAGGTCGGAGATGACGATCGTGGAGCGGGCCTTGATCCAGCCGGTGTGGATACCGGAGCGCAGGCTGCGACCCTCCCGAATCTCGTCACGGATGCGCTCGAAGTAGATCACGAACGAGTCGGCGGTGATGCCGATGGCGACGATCGCACCAGCGATTGCAGGCAGGTTCAGCGTGAAGCCCACCACCTGGCCCAGCAGGACCATCGACGCGTAGGTGCCCAGTGCCGCCACGACGAGGGAACCGAGGACCACGACACCGAGGCCCCGGTAGTACACGAAGCAGTAGCCGATCACGATGATCAGGCCGATCAGGCCGGCGATCAGGCTGACCCGGAGCTGCTCCCCGCCCAGGGTCGGCGAGATGTTCTCGACCTGGGACGGCTCGAAGGTGAGCGGGAGCGAGCCGAACTTCAGGACGTTGGCGAGGGCAGCGGCCGATTGCGCGGTGAAGTTGCCGCTGATCATCGCCCGACCGTCGGTGATGTGTGCGTTGGTGGTGGCTGCTGACTCCACCACGCCGTCCAGCACGATCGCGAACATGTTCAGCGGCTGCGTCTTGGGCAGCAGCGCACCGGTCAGGTCGGAGAGCAGCTTGGTTCCCTCGGAGTCGAACTCGAGGGTCACCACATATCGGACGTCCTTGTCGGGGACACCCGACGAGGCGCTCACAACCCTCTCGCCGGGAATGGCGACCGGTGCGAGCAGGTACTTCTGCGTTCCCTCGGGGTTGCAGGCGACGATTGCCCGGTCCAGGTGTTCTGTGACCTTGTCCCCGCACCGGTAGGACTTCAGGGCGGCCAGGTCTGCGTCCGTCGGGGTGTATGCGAGGACCTGGTCGATCGGCAGCAACTCACCGCCGCCCGCCGCGGGCGGCGCCGTGGGAAGTCCCGGCCCGCCGGTGCCCGGGGTGGTCGTGTCGGTGCTGCTGGGTGTGGCAACGGCCAGCACCGGCCGGAACGACAGCTGGGCGGTGGCCCCGACCAGGTCCACGAGGTCGTCGCGCTGGATGTTCGGGGCGGAGACGACGATGTGCCTGTCCCCGGAGGTGGCCACCGACGCCTCCCCGACACCGAGCCCGTCGACGCGCTGCTGCATGATGTTCTTCGCCAGCTCGAGCGACTGCGGGGTCACCGTGGTGTTCGTGGCGGTCAGCGTGATGGTCATGCCGCCCTGGAGGTCGAGCCCCAGTTTCGGGGTCCACGTCTTCGACAGTGCCATGAGCCCGTACATGAGGGCGATGACGATCAGGAAGAGCAACAGCACGACGCCTGGTCGTGACTTGCGGGAACTAGTGGCCACTTGAGTGTTTCGATCCGTACGGGGCGCGGGGCGCCGTTGTCAGTTCTTCTGTTCGGGCTCTTCGTCCGTGCTGTCCGGGCGAGGATCGAACTCCTCGCCGGTGGGCTGGGGGTCGGTGAACGCGCTGGGCTCGAGGTCGTCTGCCATGCCGACGGTCTCGTCGTCGCTGAACTCGAACTCCTCCTCGTCGGCCCCCACGACCTTCGCGATGTTCCCCTTGATCATCGTCACCTCGGTGCCGGGCGCGAGCTCGACGATGACCTGACGCTCACCGATGTGCCGCACGGTCCCGAAGATGCCGGAGGTCAGCAGCACCCTGGTGCCGGGCTGGATGGCGTTGATCAGAGCCTGGTGCTCCTTCATCCTCTTCTGCTGCGGACGGATCATGAGGAAGTACATGATGGCGCCGAAGGCGACGATCATGAGTAGCAGGCTGAAGTCCATGGTGTTCCTTCGAAGATTCGGGGCGTTGCCGTCGCTCAGGATAGCCCAAGCCCGTGACAACCCCCTATCCGGCCCCTTACATGTCGAATAGGGAGGCTGGCGTTCCGGCTGGGGGGCGCATGCCGAGGTGCTGCCACCCGGCCGGGGTCGCCACCCTTCCGCGCGGGGTCCGCATCATCAGCCCCTCCCGGATGAGGAAGGGCTCGGCGACCTCCGATACGGTGTCCATCTCCTCGCCAACCGCCAGCGCGAGGGTGGACAGCCCGACGGGTCCGCCGCCGAAGAGCCCGCACAGGGCACGCAGCACGGCACGGTCCAGCCGGTCCAGACCGAGGGCGTCGACCTCGTACAACTCCAGTGCCTCATGGGCGACGCGGACCTCCACTGTGCCGTGCCCCCCGACCTGGGCGTAGTCACGAACCCGCCGCAGCAGACGGTTGCAGATGCGCGGAGTGCCGCGGGATCGGCCGGCGATCTCCTTCGCCGCGGGTGGCGTGATGTCCACGCCCAGCTTTCGCGCCGAGGTCATGACGATTCCCGCCAGGTCGGCGGCGTCGTAGAAGTCGAGTTGCGCGGTGAACCCGAAACGATCGCGCAGGGGCCCGGGCAGCAGCCCTGCCCGCGTGGTGGCCCCGACCAACGTGAAGGGCGGGAGCTCGATGGGGATGGCCGTGGCCCCCGGGCCCTTGCCCACGACGACGTCCACGCGGAAGTCCTCCATCGCCAGGTAGAGCAACTCCTCGGCCGGCCTGGCCAGCCGGTGGATCTCGTCCAGGAAGAGGACATCGCCCTCGTCCAGTCCGGACAGGATGGCCGCTAGGTCCCCGGCGTGGGTGATGGCGGGACCGGACGAGATCCTGAGCCCGACCTCGAGCTCGGCCGCGATGATCATCGCGAGCGTCGTCTTCCCCAGACCCGGCGGTCCCGAGAGCAGGACGTGGTCGGGGCTCGTGCCCCTGTGCCTGGCGGCGGCCAGGACCAGGCCCAGCTGGTCCTGCACGCGTGGCTGTCCGTGGAAGTCGGCGAGCCGCTTCGGGCGCAGGGCCGCCTCGAAGTCGGACTCGCCCGGCTGGATGTCCGGGTCGACCTCGGAGTGCTCCATCAACGCCTCGCCAGCGAGTTGAGGGCGGCCCGCATCAGGCCGCCCACCCCGATCTCGGGGTTCTCCTCCACCAGGTGGGCGACGTTGTCGCACGCCGCCGCAGCATCCCGGGCCGACCACCCGAGCCCCTGCAGCCCGTCGGCCACCTGGTCCCGCCAGGCTGCCGCCGGCCCCGCCGTCTTCGCCACCACCTGCTGAACACCGTCACCGGCCGCGAGGAGCAGTACCTTGTCCTTCAGTTCGATGACGAGCTTCTGGGCGCTCTTGGTGCCGATGCCGGGCACGGTGCAGAGTCGGCGCACGTCCTCGGTGCTGATGGCGCGCCGAATCTCGGCGGGCGGGAGCACCGACACGATCGCGGCCGCCAGCTTCGGGCCGACACCGGATGCCGTCTGAACCAGTTCGAAGGCGTCCCGCTCGCCTGGATCGGCGAAACCGTAGAGGGTGAGCGAATCCTCCCTGACCACCAGCGAGGTGTGCACCGTCGTCTCCTCACCCGGCCGCAGGGCGGCGGCGGTTGCCGGGGTGGTGTGGGCGAGGTACCCGACGCCCGCCACCTCGAGCACGAAGCTCGTGGCGCCTGCTCGCAGCACCGTGCCCCGAAGTTGCGCGATCACATCGCTCCTCTCGCGCGTGCGAGCGCCGCCGCATACCGGTCCTGGATGCCTCCCCGCCAGACATGGCAGACGGCCAGCGCCAAGGCGTCTGCCGCGTCCGCGGGGCGCGGCGGCTCGTCCAGCCGTAGAATCCTCGTCACCATCTGGCCGACCTGGGCCTTGTCGGCACGTCCGGACCCCGTGATGGCCGCCTTGACTTCGCTCGGCGTGTGGAAGGCCACCGGCAGCCCGCGACGTGCGGCCACCAGTGCGGCGACCCCAGACGCCTGCGCCGTGCCGATCACGGTGTTCAGGTTGTGCTGGGCGAACACCCGCTCCACGGCGACTGCGTCCGGCCTGTAGGTCTCGATCCAGTGCTCCAGCCCGTTCTCGACCTCCACGAGCCTCGCGGCCACATCGGCCGAGGCGTCGGTGCGCACCACACCCACCGCAACCAGGGTTGGGGGCCTGCCCACCCGCCCGTCGACGACACCGACGCCGCACCTGGTCAGCCCCGGATCGATCCCCAGAACACGCATGCCCCTCCCTCGTCGAACATCCGTTCGGATCCTACAGCACGGTGCGTGAACCGTGCCCGGACACGCCGGACTCACTCCTCCGCGTCGAGTTGGGCCTGCACGTCCGGGGCCAGCTCCACATTGTCGAAGACGTTCTGGACGTCGTCGGAGTCCTCCAGCGCGTCCACGATGCGCATCAACTTCGACGCCACGTCGACTGAGTCGACGACCTGGCCGAACGCGGCCACGAACTGCACCTCCGCCGAGTCGTAGTCGAGCCCGGCGGCCTGGATGGCCTTGCGCACCTCGACCAGGTCACCGGGATCGCTGATCGCCTCCCAGCTGTCGCCCTGGTCCGTGACCTCCTCCAGCCCGGCATCGAGGGCGGCCTCCAGCAGGGCGTCCTCCGTGAGAGGCCCCGAGGTCTGCTGCTTCGGGACAACGACGACACCCTTGCGGGAGAACAACCGCAGCACGGAACCGACGTCGGCCATCGTCCCGCCGTTCCGGGTGACGGCGAGCCGCACGTCGGAGGCGGATCGGTTCCGGTTGTCGGTGAGGCACTCGATGAGGATCGCCACGCCGGAGGGGCCGTAGGCCTCGTACATGATGGTCTCGTAGTCGGCCCCACCCGACTCGGCGCCGGAACCGCGCTTCACGGCACGGTCGATGTTGTCGTTCGGCACAGAAGACTTCTTGGCCTTCAGGATCGCGTCGTACAGTGCGGGGTTCCCCCCGGGGTCACCGCCACCGAGGCGCGCTGCCACCTCGATGTTCTTGATGAGCTTGGCGAACAACTTCCCGCGCTTGGCGTCGATGACGGCCTTCTTGTGCTTGGTGGTGGCCCACTTGGAGTGTCCGGACATCTTGCCTGCCTCGAGGTCTTGGGTTTCTGCGATCTGCCGGGCCAACCTTACCCAACTCGCGGCGGCACCAATCTGCTCATCAGGATGAGGCTGTCGCGCGGCACGTAACCGAGTTGCTCCTCCAGCATCGACGGTGGCGCCGGGTCGATCGTGTCCACCCCGATGCCCGCGCCGCGGCAACCGTCGGCCGCCATCGCCGCGAGCGTGTGCGTCAGCAGGGCCAGAGCGATGCCCCTCCCCCGATGCTCCGGCGCGACGCCGACCCTGTCGGTCCAGCCGTAGAGTGCCTCGGCCGCGGAGGCCTCATCGACGCGGGACAGCGCGTACCCGACCGGGACGTCGTCGACGGTTGCCACCCACGACCAGGCGGGCCGGAAGGTCTCGTCGTCCAGCAGACGGTCCCAGGCCTGGCGATCGACCACGCGGGAACCGATGGGATCGCCGAAGCACCTGTTGTGCAGCAGCCTGATGTCCTCCCGCGAGACGTCGTCGAATGCGACGACCCTGACGCCTTCGACCGCGCGCGCGGTCGGCAGATGCCTCAACTCCCGGTGGAGGTCGTAGAAGTAGCGTTCAGTTGCGAATCCGAGCTGTTCGAGGATGTCGGGCAACGCAGGTTGGGAGCCGTCGACGTAGCAGCCAAGCCAAAGGTCCAGGTCGGGGTGGAACTCGTCGCGCCAGCGGAGGGCGGCAGCCACCTGCCAGCGCAGGAGCGACGTGCCGATCCCCTTGTAGCGGTGCGCCGGATGGACCCCGCCCAGCAACTGGACACGAGCCACCTGATCCACGGACGCGACGTTCCAGCCGTACACGACCAGGCTGCCGAAATGGTCCCAGCCCCCGATCGCGCCGGCGTTCGCCGAGCCCAGGTTGTGGTCGACGGCGGTGAGGATCGGGTCGTCGAACTCCTCGATCTGATGCCGCAGGGACTCGACCACCCCCGCGTCCGCATCCGTCAGCGTTCGCCAGTTGAGGTTGTCGTCAAAGAACTCCTCCATCGGCACCTCCCACCCAGCGGTCACCCAAGGCTACCAATGCCGTGACGGATCGTTCCCCCAGATCATCCGCCTGGAACGGACCGGGCGCGGCGCGGTCTGCAGCCACAGCCTCCGCCACCTCGGCATGGTCTCGGCCTTCGACGCGGCGGCGGACGCGTGCCTCTGGACGTTCCACCAAGTGAGCTCGCCCGTCCGGAAGAGCTGTTCGACCGCCGCCTGGACCTCGGCGGTGGCTTGGGCGATGCCCCTGCCCCTGACGTAGACCGGCGCCCCGAACCTGACCGAGACGCGTGGCTTCTCCCGGAGCGCCAGCCCGAGCACCTCGTTCAGCTTGAAGGTGCCGACCAGTGCCACTGGGACGATGGGCACGTTGTGCTGGTTGGCGAGTTCGGCCAGGACCGGCGAGAACTCGCCGACCTCGCCCTCCACGACCGGTGTCTCACTGAACATGGCCACGCTGATGCCCCTCGCGAGGGACCTGCTCGGGTTGTGGGTGGTGGTCCGCAGGGCCGCCGGGAGCACCGGACGAAGCACCTGCCAATCGATGGCGCCCACCTCGTTCACGGCCAGGATCACCGGCGCCTGGAGCCCCCTCAGCGCGTCCAGACCGACGACCTGGTAGTCGAGGCGCCACGCGAGCACCTTGAGGAGGTCCGGTGTGCGGCGCAGGTCCGTCCACACCAGCCTCTGCAGTCCGGACTGGTCCCTCGGCGGAGCGCCACCGGGCCGCCAGCCCCTGGGTGCGAGCAGGGAAGGCACGAATGCCAGCAGGTCTGACGGCCAGGTGATGGCTGGGCGGGCCCTGCGCCCGTTCGGCTTGGCCCAGGAGACCAGGCGGCGGCTCATCGTACGATCCCGAGCACCCGGCCCGGCCCATGAAGGTGCGTGATGGAGGGGTACGAGCCGACGCTGTTGGAGGCAATCTCCAGCGCATCCGCGAACGTCGTGGCGGCCCTGTGCCCGAGGACCGCCGCCGTCCTCCGATCGGCCCCGACCCAGATCACGTCCCCGAGCCTCTCCGCCGCCCGCTGGAGCCGGTACCACGTGTGGAAGACGTGGAGCGGATGGTCGGCCAGGTGCTCGCGGTACAGCTTCAGGTACCACGGATCGACCAGTGCGGCGGGCTGATGCCTCTCCGCGATCACGGCCGGATCAAGCGTCTCCGGGAGCACAGTGGCGAAGAAGTCCGCGGATGCCGACTGCGTGCGGTTGGAGAAGTTGCTGACGAGGGGATGCCTCGCGATCAGGACGCCGCCGTCCCGCACCAACGGGGACTCCGCGTGGCTGCCGGCCTGCGTGACCAGCGCGTCCCCCGCCGCGTTCAGCGGGGAACCCACGGGGTTCCCCTGGTCGAAGGCCCCACCCCACACCGACACGGACAACACGTCGCTCGTTCCCCGGAGTTCGACGCTGTTCGCCGCCCGCCACGCGTCGCGGGCGTGCATGCTCACGGTCGAGGGATCACCCCCGATCAGGTCGGAGATGGCGTAGTCCGCCTGCGGTGCGGCGAACAGCTTCTGGGCACCCTGCTTCGGCAGGCCGGCGACGAACTGGCGCGCCGAGGCGTAGGCGAGCTTGTCGGCAAGGCGCCATTCCCACTCACGCTTGGCCATGAAGGCGAGCTGCGGCCCGGGGAGCGGTTGCCCGAGCACCGCCGTGATGGAGTAGTGCGGCACCTGCGCCTGCACCAGTTCGACGATCCGCCGGGAAGTGTCCTCGTCACGGTCCAGTCCGGCAAGCCGGTCGATCGTGGCGACGTCCGACAACCCGAGGGAGAAGCCCCACAATGGGTCGTCTCCGCTCGTGACGCCCACGCTCACCACGACGTCCGAGGTGGCGACGCGCCGGTTGATCCTCACGGCCTGTCCATCCACCTCACCGATGGTCATCATGTCGTCGCTCGTCACGTCGTGGCTGGTCACCAGCCCGTCCGGGATGAAGGAGGTGGCCACCCTGTCCCCGAGGATCGCGCCGATGTCGGAACGGTGCCACCTCCTACCCAGGCCGGTCGCGATCACGATCTGGACGTCGTCCACGCCGGCCCGCGCAGCGTGCTCCAGGACACGTTCCACGATGCTGCGGCGCACGTCGAAGCGCATCCGCGGCTGGGGCTGCCGGTCGTCCAGGACGACGATCGTCACCCGGACCCCACGGTTCAGCCGTGCCGGCAGTGGGTCGGCCCCGACTGGGGCCTCAAGCGCCTGGTCGATCAGGGCGACGGGATCGGACGATGCCACCGCGTCGGGCGGGTACACCACCTTGGTGCCCAGGCCGAAACCGTCGAGACGGAGCGTCGCACCGGCGAACGTGAGCAGCCGCGGCGTCTTGTCGTCCACCTCCAGGACGAAGCCGGGTCGGGTCATCAGTGTTCCTCTCTGACGTTCGGGAGCTTCCAGCGTGGTTGCGGCGAGTCCGCCTCCCAGTCGACGATCGACCATCCGGCCGCCCTCGCAGCCCGCATCAGGCCGACATCCGGGTTGACGGCAACCGGCTGCCCGACGGCGCTCAGCATGGGCAGGTCGACATGGCTGTCCGCGTAGGCGTACGACTTGGCAAGGTCCAGCCCCCTCAGGGCGGCGAAATGGTTCAACCAGGCCGACCTTGTCTCCCCCACCATCGGTGGGCCCGTCAGGAATCCGGTGCAGATGCCGTTCTCGTCGGTCGCGAGGTCTGCCGCGACGATCATGTCGAAGAGCCCCTCAAACGGCTTCGTCAGAGGCCTGATGACGCCCGTGAGCAGGACGGTGGTGTGCCCGGCCTCACGATGCTCACGGATCCTGCGGATGGCCTCGGGTGAGGTGCGGTCGAGGATGAACGGCGAGAGGTGGTCGTCGACGAACTGCTCGATGGCGGCGATGTCGGCACCCGCGTAGCGCCGATACATCTGCCGGAGGAAGACGCCGCGATCCTTGCGCTCGGCCGCCAGATAGTTCGGCAGCTGCCAGAGCACCTTCGCGATCTCTCCTGCCCGCTCCGCGTACGTCAGTTCGGGCAGCTTCAGCCAGAGGTAGGACTCGACCACGTTCGTCATGGTCACCGTGCCGTCCAGGTCGAACGCGGCCAGGGTCGTCCCCGGTTCGCCGGGCTTCAGCGCCTTGTATGTGGCCGACCTCTGCCCGCGGCGCTTGCGGAGCGCCTCCATCCGCTTCACCGGGTCCGTGACGGCCGGGACGTGGACTTCCTCCAGGTAGTGCTTCCAGTCGATGGTGCCCGAGTCGAAGGCGAACGAGGCCACGTCGTCGGGATGCAGGGAGTTGTGGAGCGCCAGCGTGCCGTCGTCCACGTAGTGGACCTCGGACTGGAGGTATTCGCCGTAGAGGCTGAGGTACTTGTTCAGGAAGTCGAGTTGCTTGGTGGTCTTGTCGATGGCGATGGCTGCCGACCTGGTCGCCTTCCCCCGCGGGGCGAAGCTCAGCAGCTTGTTGCCGATTATCGTCCCCTTCTCGGCGAACCAGAGCATGCGCTCGACCGGCTCCACGCCGGGGAAGTTCCACACGGCCAGCGGTACCGACTTCTGACCGGTCAGATACGGGTGGCGGGAGAAGTAGCTGCGGATGTGCTGGTAGATCTCGAGGAACGTGAGCGGGTTCCTGGCGCCGGAGCTGCAGTGGTAGTACTCAGGCGCGCCGACCTCGGGTTCAGTGGCGCACACCGCCACGATGGCATTGACCACGTAGTCACACGGAATGATGTCGATGACTGCGTCGGGCGATGCAGGGAACTCCGGGAGTTGCCCCCGGCCGTAGGCGAGGATGATCGGGTCGGCCATCTTGAAGCCCTCGATCCACCCCGGATGGGGATGCACCAGCGAGGACTCGACGATGGCGGGCCTGACGACCGAGACGCGGATGCCCCGCCCGACATCGGCAACCACACGCTCCCCCATTGCCTTGGCGAACGTATAGACGTCGGTCCAGCCCAGCGACCGGGCCCGCTCGGTCCCGGCGGCAACCAGTTCCTTGGCCACCCACTCCTGTCGCCGTTTCTCCGTGTCCTGGGAGGTGGTCAGGTAGCCGGCTCGGCGGTGCAGCTTCTCCGCGGCACGCCGCAGTTCGGTGAGCTGCTCAGCGGACCGGGAGCGGGTCTCGATGTGCTCCTTCATGGCCATCGCGGCTTCCGTCTCCGCCTCGTAGTCCACGTCGTGGACATGGGGCGCCTCCGGGATGGCGCCGCGGCGCCTGCCCGCGGTATAGGCGGTCGAGATGTGGACGTAGTGCGGGATGCGCTCCAGGTGGCCCTCGCCGTCGCTGCAGGACTCGATGAACCTGTCGAGGAGTGCCTTGGTGCCGATGACGTTGGTCGTGAAGGCCTGGTCGATCGGGGGGTCGAAGGAGACGTCACCCGCGCAATGCACGAGGATGTCGATGTCACGCGGCAGCACCGGCACGTTCGGCAGATCGCCCTCGATCACGTCCACCCGGGCAGCCATCAGCGCCTCGACGGATCCGGCCGCGTCCACCAGCGGCCTGAAGATCTTCTTCCGCAGAAGCGCGGCCACGCGTTCCTCCGCCGAGACCGAGCCCTTCCGCCGTACGAGGACGCCTGTGCGAACCTCGGGGCACTCCGTCAGGAACTTCCACAGCATCTGCTCGCCGATGAACCCGGTGACTCCGGTCATGACGATCTTCTTGCCGGCCAACAACTCCGAGATGCGGCCGGTGAGCAGCGGCGGCGTGTGGACGGCTACCCCGTCGACGACTCCGAAGCTGCTGCGTGGTGCACGAGCCATGGTCAGCGCCTCCCGGCCACGTCGAGGGCATCGGGCAGCGTGAAGCGGCCCAGGTACAGCGCAGTGCCGATGATCGCACCCTCGACCCCCTCCGTGACCAGCTCGCGCAGCCGGCGCAGGTCGTCGAGGGTGGAGACACCGCCGGATGCAACCACGGCCGCGTCGGTCCGGGCGCAGACGGCACGAAGCAGATCGATGTTGGGGCCGGTCAGCATGCCGTCGGAGTTGACATCGGTGACGACGAAGCGCGGGCAGCCGGCATCCGAGAGCCGCTGCAGCGTCTCGGTCCACGGCCCGCCCTCGCGCGTCCATCCGCGCGCGGCCAGGTTCTCGCCGCGGACGTCCAGCCCGATGGCGATCCGGTCGCCGTGCTCCGCGATGATCCGCTCACACCACTCGGGACGCTCGAGTGCAGCCGTGCCGATGTTGACACGCCGGCAACCCGTATCCAGCGCGCGCGCCAGGGATGCGTCGTCCCTGATGCCGCCGGACAGTTCGACCAGGACGTCGAGGTCGTCGATGATGCCGCGCAACAGGTCCGCATTGGAGCCACGCCCGAAGGCGGCGTCCAGGTCGACCAGATGGATCCACTCAGCGCCCTCCTCCTGCCAGCGCATGGCGGCTGTGAGCGGTTCACCGAACTCCTTCTGGGTTCCGGCGACGCCCTGGACCAACTGGACCGCCTGCCCTCCCTGGACGTCGACGGCGGGCAACAACTGCAAGGTCTCCACGAGCGCCAACCCTATCCGACGGAGCCGATCATCTTGTCCCGATCCGAGCCCCGGGCATCCGCGGCGGGCCGGCTCAGGCGGTGGCGAGCCAGTTGCCGAGCAACCTTACGCCCGCGGCCGACGACTTCTCCGGATGGAACTGGGTACTGGCCACGTTGCCGAGTTCCATGGCCGCGACGAACGAGACGTCCTCATGTCGGGCGATGGTCACCAGACCCTCCCCCGGGGACATCAGCGCCCCGTAGGAGTGGACGAAGTAGAAACGTTCCCGCTCGATGCCCGCGAACAGTCGCGACCCCTCTGGTACCTCGACCGTGTTCCAGCCCATGTGGGGAAGACGCCTGGCGGGCAGCAGGTCGACGCTGCCGGGGAACACGCCCAGCCCGCGCGTCGTGATGCCGTGCTCGGTCCCCTCCGTGAAGAGGATCTGGTGGCCCACGCAGATGCCGAGCAGCGGCCGGCCGGTACCGACCCAACGGGAGACCAACTCGCGGCCCTCCACCGCCTCGATCCCGGCCATGCAGGCGGCAAAGGCACCAACCCCGGGAACGACCAGTGCGTCTCGCCTCTCCAGCGCATCGGGGTCCGCGCTGACGAGCACATCGGCCCCGGCCGCACGCAGGGCCTGCGCCGCGGAGTGCAGGTTGCCCGAGCCGTAGTCCAGGAGCCCGACGCTCCTCACGGCGTTCAGAGGGCGCCCTTGGTGCTCGGGATCCCCTGCTGCCTCGGATCGAGTTCGACGGCGGCGCGCAGCGCGCGCGCGAGGGCCTTGAACTGCGCCTCCACGATGTGGTGCGGATCGCGCCCGGCAAGCAGGCGCAGATGGATGCAGAGCCCTGCGTTGATTGCGAACGCCTCCACGACGTGGTAGGTCATGGAGCCGGCGTAGGGCACGCCCGAGCCACCGATCAGCGCGTAGACCTGCCCGGCCGGCTCACCCTCGCACACGGCGTAGGCGCGGCCGGCGACGTCGACGACGCACTGCGCCAGGGCCTCGTCGAGGGGGACCAGCGCGTCACCGTAGCGGCGGATGCCTGCCTTGTCGCCGAGCGCCTCGCGCAGCGCCATGCCGAGCACGATCGCGGTGTCCTCGACGACGTGGTGACCGTCGATGTGGACATCGCCGGTGGCCCGGATGTCCATGTCGATCAGGGAGTGCTTGCTGAGTGCCGTCAGCATGTGGTCGTAGAACCCGACGCCGGTCGAGATGCTGGAGGTCCCCGTGCCATCGAGGTTGATGGACACGCTGATCGTCGACTCGCTCGTGGAGCGCTCCTTGGTCGCGGTGCGGTTCATGCGTCGGTTCCTTCCAGTACGGGTGCGATCTCGACCATGGCCGCCCTGAACGCGGCCATCTCATCCGGTGTGCCGGCGCTGACGCGAAGGAGGCCTTCCGGTCCCGTCTCGCGGATCAGCACGCCGCGATCCAGCAGGGCCTGCCAGACGGCGTGCCTGTCGGCGAACCGACCGAACAACACGAAGTTCGAGTCGGAGGGGACGACCTCGTAGCCCCGCTCCCGGAGCCAGGCCTGCAGCGCCCTGGACTCGGCGGCCAAGTCGTGAACCCTGGCCAGCAGTTCATCCGCGTGCCTCAGGGCCACCCTCGCGACGGCCTGGGTCTGGGCACTGAGGTGGTACGGCAGCCTGACGATGCGGCAGGCGTCCACGATCGCCGGGGACGCGGCTAGGTAGCCGACCCGTCCCCCTGCGAGGGCGAAGGCCTTGCTCATCGTCCGGGACACGACCAGCCGCGGGCACCGGTCGAGCAGCGTCACCGCGGACGGACGCTCGGAGAACTCCTGGTAGGCCTCGTCCACGACCACGACGGCGTCCGTTGCCTCGCACACCCGCTCGATGACCTCCAGCGGGCACGAGGTGCCGGTCGGATTGTTGGGTGTGGTGATGACCACGACGCTGGGCCGATGCCTGTCGATGGCCGTCAGTACCAGTTCGGCGTCCAGGGTGTGATCCGGGCGCCTCGGCTCGGCGACGTAGGCGGTGCAGGTGTTGCGCGCGTACTCCGGGTACATGGAGTAGGTCGGCGAGAAGGTCAGCATGGTCCGGCCCGGTCCGCCGAAGGCGGTCAGGAGGTGGGACATGATCTCGTTCGACCCGTTCGCGGCCCAGATGTTCTCAGGCCCGAGACCGTGGCCGAGGTATGCCGCCAGATCCTCCCGCAGTGCCCGGGCCTCCCGCTCGGGGTAGCGGTTCAGTCGGCCGGCCGCCTCGACGACGGCCTCAGCCATCTCCCGACGGACCGCATCGGATGGCGGGTACGGGTTCTCGTTGACATTGAGGACCACCGGCACCTCCAGTTGCGGCGCACCGTAGGGCTCGGCGCCGACCAGGTCGGCACGCAGCGGCAGGTCGGCCAGCGTGTGGCCCTGGCGGGTCGGGATCACCGGCTCCTCCTCACGGTGATGGCGGCTGCGTGCCCGGGCAGGTCCTCGGCCATCGCGAACCGTTCCACGCCGTCGGCGAGTTCCAGGAGCGCGTCCCGGGAGTAGTCGATCACGTGGACCGTGCGCATGAAGCTGCGAACCGTCAGGCCGGAACTGTGGCAGGCGCAGCCTGCCGTCGGCAACACGTGGGTGGACCCGGCCGAGTAGTCACCCAGCGTGACAGGCGAGTGGTCACCGACGAAGATCGCGCCGGCGTTCCTGATGCGCGCCGCGGTCGCGGCGGCGTCAACCGTCTGGATCTCCAGGTGCTCGGCCGCGTACGCGTTCGCGACGTCGACGGCCTGGTCCAGATCACGGACCAGACAGATGGCACTCTGGGGTCCGGCAAGGGAGGTGCGGACCCGCTCGCGGTGCTTGGTGACCTGCACCTGCGCCTCCAACTCGGCCCGCACCGACTCTGCCAGTGCCACCGAGTCCGTGATGAGCACTGATGCGGCCATCGGGTCGTGTTCAGCCTGTGAGATCAGATCGGCTGCCACGTACGCCGGGTTCGCCGACTCATCTGCAACCACGGCGATCTCGGTGGGGCCGGCCTCCGAGTCGATGCCGACGGTGCCGCGCAGAAGCCGCTTGGCTGCCACGACATAGATGTTGCCCGGGCCCGTCACCAGCGAGACGGGATCACAGAGCCCGTCCACGCCATGTGCGAACATCGCGATGGCCTGGGCACCCCCGACGGCATAGACCTCGTCGACCCCGAGCATGTGACACAGGGCGAGGATGCCAGGATGCGGCAGCCCGTCGAAATCGATCTGTGGCGGGGAGGCGACGGCGATGCTCGTCACGCCGGCGACCTGGGCCGGCACGACATTCATGATGACGCTCGAGGCGAGCGGTGCGAGCCCGCCGGGCACGTAGAGGCCGACACGCTCGACCGGGATGTTGCGCAGCCCGATCCTGGCGCCGGGTGCCGGCTCCGTCGGGGCGGCATCCGGGTCCCGCTCAAGGGTCAGCGCGACGTGTCTGCGTCGTCGGATCGACTCGGTGAAGGCGGCCGCGAGTTCGGGATCGAGCTGATCGGCGGCCCGCTCCAGTGCCCCGGCAGGCACACGGAAGCTCTCGGGTACGACGCCGTCGAAGCGAAGTGAGTAGTCGGCCAGTGCCTCGACCCCGCGCACCCTCACGTCCTCGCACACCGGCTGCACCACTGCTGTGGCCGCCTCCACGTCGAATTCGGCGCGCGGCAGGTGGGAACGATAGCCGGATGTGAAGCCGGTCAGGTCAACGGTTCTCAGCACACGCCCTAGCCTAGTCGCCGAGCGGGGCATCCTCGTCGTCACGTTCGGCTGCGTCCTTGGGCTCGGGCCAGAAGGCCGCGAACAACATCACCACGGTGATGGCGGTGAACGCCCCGACCATCAGCGCCGACAGCGCGTGGAGAGCCAGGTCCACGGGCACGACGTCCCCTGCACCGGCACCGGCGATCCGCTCAGCGAATCCCTGCTGGCCGATCAGCAGCCCCACTCGCCAGACGGCCAGGGACGTGAGCCCGGCCCCGGCGACGGTGAGGAGCGCCACCCACCACCCGAGCCTGTGGAACAGCAGCCAGCCCGCCACGCCCACCATGACGCCGAGGCCGGCCGTGACGAACGCGAACAGTGCATCCGATGCGAACACCTCGGCCAGGCCCCGCTCGGAGATCGTGGCCGTCAGATCGTCGCGGACCTCGTAGCCGGGGCGATACGCCAGCCACGCCCAGGCCGGCGCCGCGAGCGCCCCCAGCAGCACGGCTGCGAGGAGGAAGAGGGAGACCGACCACCGCGGCTCCGTGAGCACACGTCGCCGGTTGCCCACGTCCGTGGTGTTCGGCGGGAACGGCAGTTCACTCATGGAGGCCGGCCTTCGAGACTCCAACCGCACCGGGGCCGAGGATCGCCTTGAGGTCCGCGAACAGCGGCGAACTCGGCGAGACCTTGTACCCGTCGCCGAGCCGGAAGGTCGTGACCTTCGCGTCACTCCTCAGCTGCAGGTGCACATCGGTGGGGCCCGGGTACTCGGCCAGCACCTGCTTGAGCCGCGCGACCACCCCCGGGGTGCAGCGCACCGACGCCAACGTCAGGAGCACGGGCGGACTCGCACCCTCAGCGGTCATCTGCGGGGCGACGACGTCCTGCGCGCGGATGCGGACCCTGTCCTCCTCCGCGTCCACCACGCCCCGCACTGCGACCACCGTGTCGGGAGCCAGATGCATCGCCACCTGGTCGTAGACGCGTGGGAACACCATCACCTCGACCGAACTGCTCAGGTCCTCCAGCGTGATCGTGGCCCAGAACGCCCCCTGCTTGTTCACGCGGCGGGTGACCGAGGTGATCAGTCCGCACACCGTCGTCTCGCCACGGAAGCCGTCCGGCCCTGCCAGCGAGGCGACCGAGTGCTGCCCGTTGCCCTCCAGGATGTGCTCCAGCCCATTCAGGGGATGGTCCGAAACGTAGAGCCCGAGCATCTCGCGCTCGAATGCCAGCTTGGTTCGCCGGTCCCACTCCTCCAGATCGGGGATCGCGGCGTGGTCCCGGACCTCGTCGTCACCGAAGGCCCCGAACAGGTCGTCCTGGCCGTTCTCGGCGTTCTTCTTGACGTCGATGATGGCATCCACCGAGCTCTCGTACACGTTCATCAGGCTGCGCCTGGTGTGGCCGAGTTCGTCGAAGGCACCGGCCTTGATCAGGGACTCGATCACGCGCTTGTTGCACATGAGCAGCGGGGCCTTGTCGAGGAAGTCGTTGAAGTCGGACGCCTTGCCCACCCGGGCCCGCTCGGCGGTCCAGGCGGCCACCACCTTGTCGCCGACGTTGCGGATGGCGCCCAGCCCGAACCTGATGTCGTCGCCGACGGGCGTGAACGCCGACTCCGACGAGTTCACGTCGGGCGGCAGCACCCGGATGCCCATGTGGCGGCATTCGGCCAGGTAGCCCGCCGACTTGTCCTTGTCGTCGCGCACCGACTGCAGCAGCGCCGCCATGTACTCGGTCGGGTAGTTCGCCTTCAGGTAGGCCGTCCAGTACGAGATCAGGCCGTAGGCGGCCGAGTGGGCCTTGTTGAATGCGTAGTCGGAGAACGGGACCAGCACGTCCCACAGCGCCTTGATCGACGCTGCGCTGAAGCCCCGCTCCAGCATGCCGCCGGAGAACCGCTCGTACTGCTTGTCGAGCTCCTCCTTCTTCTTCTTGCCCATCGCACGGCGCAGCATGTCGGCGCCGCCCAGCGTGTAGCCGGCGAGCTGCTGGGCGATCGCCATGACCTGCTCCTGGTAGACGATCAATCCGTACGTGTCGCCCAGGATGGGTTCGAGGGCCTCCGCCAGCTCGGGGTGCAGCGGCTCGACCTCCTCGCGGCCAGTCTTTCGGCGGGCGTACTTGTTGTGCGAGTCGGCGCCCATCGGGCCGGGCCGGTACAGCGCGCCGACGGCGGAGATGTCCTCGAAGTTGTCCGGCTGCATCGAACGCAGCAGCGCCCGCATGGGGCCACCGTCGAGCTGGAACACGCCGAGCGTGTCGCCGGCCGCCAGCAGCTCGAACGTCTTCGGATCGTCCAGGGCGAGCGACTCCAGGTCGACGTCGACGCCACGGTTGGCCTTGATGTTGCGGACCGCGTCGTCCATGACGGTCAGGTTCCGCAGGCCGAGGAAGTCCATCTTGATCAGCCCGAGCGACTCGCAGCCCGGGTAGTCGAACTGGGTGATGATCGCGCCGTCGGCCTCCCGCTTCATGACGGGGATCACGTCCTGCAGCGGCGCATTCGACATGATGACGCCGGCCGCGTGGACGCCCCATTGGCGCTTCAGGTCCTCGATGCCCATGGCGGTGTCGACGACGGTCTTCACGTCGGCCTCGGCCTGGTACAGCTCCCGGAACTCGACGCCCTCCGCGTAGCGCTTGTGCTGGGGGTTGAACAGTTCCTTCAGCGGCACGCCCTTGCCCATCACGTCGGCCGGCATGGCCTTGGTGATCTTCTCCCCCATCGAGAACGGCATGTCCAGTACCCGGGAGGCATCCTTGACCGCGGCCTTCGCCTTGATGGAGCCGTAGGTGACGATCTGGGCGACCTTGTCCGAGCCGTACTTCTCGGTGACGTACGCGATGACCTCGCCGCGTCTGCGGTCGTCGAAGTCGATGTCGAAGTCGGGCATCGATACGCGTTCCGGGTTCAGGAACCTCTCGAACAGCAGCCCGTGCTGGATCGGGTCGAGGTCGGTGATCCGAAGGGCGTACGCACACATCGAGCCGGCGCCTGAGCCGCGGCCGGGGCCGACGCGCACGCCGTTGCGCTTGGCCCAGTTGATGAAGTCGGCGACCACCAGGAAGTAGCCGGTGAAGCCCATCTCGGAGATGATCCCGGTCTCGAAGTCGGCACGCTGCCGCACATCGTCGCGGATGCCGTCCGGGTATCGGACGTGCAGGCCCCGCTCGACCTCCTTGTGGAACCAGGACGCCTCGGTCTCGCCCTCGGGCACGTCGAAGCGGGGCATGTAGGTGCCCATGCCCTCCTCGAACTTCGTCTCGATCCGCTCCGCGATGGCCAGCGTGTTGTCGCAGGCCTCAGGGAAGTCGCGGAACAGGTGCCGCATCTCGGCGGCCGACTTCAGGTAATAGCCGCTGCCATCGAACCGGAACCGGTCCACCTGGGCCTTGCGGGAGCCGGCCGAGACGCACAGCAGCGTGTCATGGGCGTCGGCGTCCTCGGCGTGGACGTAGTGCAGGTCGTTGCTCGCGACCAGCGGCAACCGCAGGTCCTTCGCGAGCCTGATGAGGTCCGTCCTGACCCTGGTCTCGATGTCCAGCCCGTGGTCCATCAACTCGACGTAGAAGTTGCCCTCGCCGAAGATGTCTCGGAACTCCGCCGCGGCCGCCCGGGCGTTGTCGTACTGGCCGAGCCTGAGGAACGTCTGGATCTCACCGGACGGGCAACCCGTGGTGGCGATCAGGCCCTTGCCGTACTCGTTCAGGAGCTCCCGGTCCGCCCGGGGCTTGTAGAAGAAGCCCTCCAGCGAACTGCGGGAGCTCAGCTTGAACAGGTTGTGCATGCCGGCGTTGTCCGCGGCCCACATCGTCATGTGGGTGTAGGCGCCCTTGGAGGCGACGTCGTCGCCGGTGCCGTCGCCGAACTGGACCCGCTTGCGCTCCGATCGGTGCGTGCGGGGCGTCAGGTAGGCCTCCAGGCCGATGATCGGCTTGACGCCGTAGTTCTTCGACGCCTTGTAGAACTCGTATGCGCCGAACAGGTTACCGTGATCGGTGATCGCCA
Organism: Arachnia sp.; assembly: GCA_039811745.1. Taxonomy (GTDB): domain Bacteria; phylum Actinomycetota; class Actinomycetes; order Propionibacteriales; family Propionibacteriaceae; genus Arachnia. The sequence goes on along the minus strand of JBDHZH010000001.1, from coordinate 17,445 downwards.
GGGCGGGCATGCCCATCTGCTCGGCGCCCCTGAACAGGTCGTGGATGCGCGCCGCACCATCCAGCATGGAGAACTCCGTGTGACAGTGCAGATGGACGAACTCCTCCGCCAACTTCGGCTCCTCCCGGTTCGGTCCGACGTCGGCCAAGACTACCCCTTGGCCGGGACGAGCCCGGCCACGGCTCGATCAACGCGGGCAGGTCGCGGGATCCCCCCTGTGGAACGCGATGGCGTCCTGGTCCCCCACGCCGACGTCGCGCCGGACGCCCAGGAACTCGAGGCGCACCGTCTCCACGCGCAGTTCGAGCCTGGCGCAGTCCATATAGCGGGGTTCCCGGTCCTGCACGAAGACGACGCCCATCCGGGTGTGCCCGCCGGCCAGGACCGCCAGCCCCTGGTCGATCCGGAAGTACCCGTCGATCGACCCCAACTCCTGGACGAGGGTTCCGCTACTCGGGACGACGGCGCGAGGCGTGAACCCCAGGGGGTTGTCCTCCCCCATCAGCCTCAGCCCGACTCCCTCGATCGCCACGTCGACGGGAGCGCCGTTGACCACGTGGAACGTGAGTGCGCACTCCATTGCCTTCTGGAAGCGCACCATCGGCAGGACGAAGTCTCCCTCGTCGATCACGGTGGGGCCCAGATCCGCGGTGGTGCCGACCGTCGTGCCGGTGCAGGAGATCGGGGCCGCGTCGTGGACTACCTTGACCGAGCCCAGGGCCCATGCGGCCAGGCCCTGCCAGATGCCGACGGCCAATATGACCGACCCGAGGACGACGGCGGCGATGGACCTGGCGACGGTCTCGGACCTGGCGACGGACTTCAGCATGGGCAACATTGTCGCGGCCAACCGCGTCCGTTGTTGGCTGGACGGCGAACCCGCGGACGCGAGACGTCCCACCGGGGCCCGGTGGGACGTCTTCGGATGTCGATGGTTCAGTTGGCGGGGCGTCCGATCTGGACCTTCCAGACCTCGGGGCCCTCCTCCAGGTACTCCCAGGTGAACTGGCCGGTGTGCTCGGCGGCGAACTGGTAGTACAGCGGCTTGGGGTCGTGGTCGTTGATGAGCACGAACGCCTCGCCCGGGGGCAGTGCGTTGTAGGTCTCGAAGATGGTGCGGTGGCGCTCCATCGGGATCAGGGTGCGGACGTCCAGGTCCTTGACTTCACTCATGACCGACAGGTTATTACACCATGCCTGTATCAACTTCCGGGCCCGCGGCGGCGGACGCCTTCCGCCAGCTGGCCCACCAACCCCCTGAGCCGGTCGAGGTCGCCCGCCATGTCGGCCCCGTCCGAGGCGAGGCACTTGAGCAGCGCCGAGCCCACGATGACGGCGTCGGCGTAGCCCGCAACCTCCGCCGCCTGGTCGGCGTTGGATACTCCGAGCCCGATGCCGACCGGCAGGCCGGGGTCGGCGGCCCGGGCGCGCGCGGCGATGATCGGTGCGGCATCGGAGGTCGTCGCCCGCGTCCCGGTGACCCCCATGACGCTGGTGGCGTACACCCAGCCGCGGCACGCGGCCATGGTCATGGCGATGCGTTCGTCGCTGGAGGAGGGCGCGATGAGGAAGATCCGGTCGATGCCGTGGGCGTCGGTGGCCGCGATCCACTCCTCGGCCTGGTCCGGGGTGAGGTCGGGGGTGATGACACCTGCCCCGCCCGCGGCCGCCAGGTCGCGTGCGAATCGGTCGGGCCCGTACTGCTCGACCAGGTTCCAGTAGGTCATCACCACACTGGTCCGCCCCGCTCCTGCCACCACCTCGGCCGCCCGGAACGCGTCGGCGGTGCGGACGCCGCGGCTGAGCGCCTTGGTGTTCGCCCGCTGGATGACCTGGCCGTCGAGGACCGGATCGGAATACGGAATGCCGATCTCGACCAGGTCACAGCCGACCCCGTCGGTCAGCGCCCGGAAGGCGGCCAGGCTGCCCTCGACGCTCGGGTAGCCGAGCGACAGGAAGCCGACCAGTGCGGCACGTCCCTCATCGGCGCACCGGGCGAGCACGCGGCCGGAGATGCCCAGCCGATCCACGTCTGGGAACTTGCTCACTGCTCTCCTCCAACCACGAAGTCCGGTCTGCCGGGCAGGCCGAACCATTCGAATGCGGTGGCCACGTCCTTGTCCCCGCGGCCGGAGAGGCACACGAGGATCTTCGGGTGCAGGTCGGGCCGCTCCTCGGCCAGCCGCAGCGCCAGCCGCCTCGCCCCCGCCACAGCGTGCGCGGACTCGATAGCCGGGATGATGCCCTCGGATCTCGTCAGGTCCCGGAAGGCATCCATGGCCTCGACGTCCGTGATCGGCTCATAGATCGCCCTCCCGGTGCTCGCCAGCCAGGCGTGCTCCGGCCCGACCCCCGGGTAGTCGAGGCCGGCCGAGATCGAGTGCGAGTCCAGCGTCTGGCCGTCCTCGTCCTGCAGCACGTAGGTGCGGGCCCCGTGGAGCACGCCGGGACGACCCGCCGAGATGGTGGCGGCATGCCTGGGCGTGTCGACACCCTCGCCCGCGGCCTCGAAGCCGAACAGCTGCACGGTCGGGTCGTCGATGAAGTCGGCGAAGATGCCGATGGCGTTCGACCCGCCGCCCACGCAGGCGGCGACGTAGTCCGGCAGTCCGCCGTGCTCCGTCAGCATCTGGTGCCTGGCCTCGGTGGAGATCACGCGCTGCAGCTCACGAACCAGCCAGGGGAACGGGTGCGGCCCGCCCACGGTGCCGATCAGGTAATGCGTGTGCTCGACGGTGGAGACCCACTCCCGCATGGCCTCGTTCATGGCGTCCTTCAGCGTTCGCGACCCGTTGGCCACGGCGACGACCTCCGCCCCCAGCAGCTGCATCCTGGCGACGTTCAGCGCCTGCCTCCTGGTGTCGATCTCGCCCATGTAGATGCGGCACTCCAGACCGAGCAGGGCTGCAGCGGTGGCGGTGGCCACCCCGTGCTGGCCGGCACCGGTCTCGGCGATCACCCGGGTCTTGCCCATCCGCTTCGTCAGGAGCGCCTGCCCGAGCACGTTGTTGATCTTGTGCGCCCCGGTGTGGTTGAGGTCCTCGCGCTTGAGCAGGATCGTCGCATTGCCGCACTGCCGGGAGAAGTTCTCCGCGGTCGTGATGGGCGTGGGTCGGCCGGAGTAGTCGCGTTGCAGGCGGTGCAGTTCGGCGTTGAAGGCGGGGTCCTCGTGGGCGATCGCGAACTCGTGGGCCAACTGCGCAAGCGCCGCCTGCAGCGCCTCGGGTACGAACTTGCCGCCGAAGGCCCCGAAGTGGCCCGATGCGTCGGGAAGCTGGGTCATGCCGTCCAGCCTAGTGCGACTTGGCCCGGCGCCCCCGCCAGAGTGCGACGGTGAGAACCGGCACGGCTGCGGGGCCCCCTGCGGCGGGTCGTCCTTCAGCCGGTCGCCACCATCTCCGCAATGGCCGCCGCGGGGTCCACGTGGCGAACGAGCGCCTCCCCCACCAGGATCACGTCGGCACCCTCACCGGCAACCCTGTGCGCGTCCGCTGCCGAGAGGATCCCGGACTCCGCCACCTTCACGGCGTGGTCCCCGATCCTCTCGGACAGGCCGGCGAAGGTCCCGAGATCCACTTCGAGGGTCTTCAGGTTGCGATTGTTGACGCCGATCAGCCCAGCACCAGCCGTGATCGCACGGTCGACCTCCTCGGCCGTGTGCGTCTCCACGAGGGCGGTCATGCCAAGGTCCGCACAGAGTCCGAGGAAGCGTCCGAGCTCCGAATCGTCGAGGGAGGCGACTATGAGCAGCACCAGGTCCGCGCCGTGCGCCCTCGCCTCGAAGAACTGGTACTCATCGACCATGAAGTCCTTGCGGAGGACGGGAATCCGTACCCTGCTGCGCACTGCGTCGAGGTCGGCCAGCGTCCCGCGGAACCGGCGCTGCTCCGTCAGGCATGAGATCGCGGCAGCGCCGCCGGACTCGTAGGCCGCGGCCAGGGAGGCGGGGTCGGGGATGGGGGCGAGATCCCCCTTCGACGGGGACCTGCGCTTCACCTCGGCGATTACCGCCAGGCCCGGGGCCCTGAACACGGGCATCGGGTCCAGTGCAGCCGGTGCGGCCAGCGCCGACCGTTCGACCTCGGAAAACGGCACGGCCGCCATTCGAGCCGCAAGATCCTCGCGAACGCCCGCGACGATGCTGTCGAGGACGCTCATCAGGGCTGGCCGTACCCCATCGTCTTCAGGACCATGGTCGTGATCCCTGCGATGAGGACCAGCCCCAGCCCGACGCCGATGAGTACCCAACTGGGCCCGAGCACCGACCCGACTGCGGCGATCAGGAACCCGATGGCCGCAGCGATCGAGCCGGTCCAGGCCGCGGGACTCCGGCCGTGGTGGTAGTGCTGCGGAATCCTTGCCATGGCCCTGGCCTTTCTCGACGTGTTGTCCCGAACACTAGCGCGGTTCGTCATCCGTCGCCACGATCGTCGGGTCCTGTCCGGCGTCGAGCCGACGCCAGTCGTCGGGCAGGGGCGCGCGCGGCCCCTCGCCGACGACGCCCTCATCCCCCCGACCGGCCACCACGACGCCGGACGCGGCACCCACGATGACGAGCGTCGGCACCAGAAGCGTCCAGGCCCAGCCGCCCGCCAGCGCTGCCGCGATCCCGACGAGAACCGCCAGCAGCGCCACGACCACCCCCATGACGATGAGCCCATGGCCCCTGAGCATGAACATCAGGAACACACCGGCCGCGAGGGCCCAGCCCAGGGCGGAGACGACCGGAGCCCCGAGCGGCGAGCCGCCGATCGCCAGCCAGAGGGCACCGAGTGCGAGGGTGCCGAGCAGTACTCGCCGCCGCCTCATCGGTCGTCCGCGGAGGCCGCCGCCCGTGCCAACGCCACCAACACCGCGGCTGCCTTCTGCCGGCACTCCGCGTCCTCACGTTCGCCGATCGAGTCCGCGACGATGCCGGCACCCGCCTGGACATGGGCCACCCCGTCCTTGAGGACGGCCGTTCGGATCGCGATGGCGACATCGGAGTTGCCCGCGAAGTCGAAGTAACCGACGACCCCACCGTAGAGTCCTCGCCGCGACACCTCGAGGCGGTCGATGATCTCCATCGCACGCACCTTGGGGGCGCCCGTCAGCGTGCCCGCCGGGAAGCAGGCCAGGGTGGCGTCCAGGGCGGTCCTGCCCTGCGCGAGACGACCGCTCACCGCGGCCTCCAGATGCATGATGTGGCTGTAGCGGTGGATGTTCATGAACTCATGGACGACGACCGTTCCGGGCTCGCTGATCCTGCCGAGGTCATTCCTGCCCAGATCGACCAGCATGAGGTGCTCGGCCTTCTCCTTGGGGTCGGCCAGGAGTTCAACGGCCATCGCCTGGTCCTCCGCATCGGTGCGCCCCCTGGGGCGGGAGCCGGCGATTGGCCTGGTCGTGGCGACGCCGTCGGTCACCGTCACGAGGGCCTCAGGGCTGGAGCCGACGATGCCGAAACCGTCGAGGCGCAGCAGGTACAGGTACGGGCTGGGGTTGGTCAGCCTCAGGCTGCGGTAGACGTCGAGGGCGTCGGCGGTGCTCGGGACGTCGAAGCGCTGGGACACCACGATCTGGAACGCCTCCCCCGCCCGGATCTCCTCGATGGCCTCGTCCACCACGGAGCAGAACTCCCGGCTGGTCCGCTGGCGCCGCACCTCGAGCTCCGCCTGTTCCTCGGCGACAGCGTGCAACGCCCTACGAGGCCGGGCGAGGGTCTCGGCCATCGCCTCTACGGCGGCGACGGCATCCTGGTAGGCCCGATCCACACCCTCTGGCCCGCCGTCGAAGTTGATCGCGTTCGCGATCAGCCAGACCTCGCTCGTGTGGTGGTCGTAGACGGCGAGCTCGGAGGTGAGCATCATGACCAGCTCCGGCAGCTGCAGGTCGTCCACACAGGTGTCCGGCAGTCGTTCCAGACGTCGCACCACGTCGTACCCGAGGTACCCGACCATGCCTGCGTGGAACGGCGGCAGCCCGGGCGTCGCGGGCGTCGCCAGTTCGGTCAGCGTGGCGCGCAGCACCTCCAGCGGGTCCCCGTCCCCAACCCCGACCAGGGCACGCCCCACCCACTCGGCACGACCGTCGACCGACGTGAGTGTGGCCGCCGTCCTGACCCCGATGAACGAGTACCGGGACCAGACGCCCGCCTCGGCCGACTCGAACAGGAACGTGTCCCTGCGGTCCCCGCACAGCACGTGGTAGAGGCCCACCGGGGTGACGTCGTCGGCCACGAGGCGCACGTGGACCGAGATGACGCGCCGGTCGCGGGCGAGTTCGCGGAACTCCGGGAGTGTCGGCGTGATGCCCCTCATGCGGGGTCCGCCGTCGTCAGGAGCGGCAGCGGGGTGAAGAAGCAGGTCCGGTTGCCCGTGTGGCAGGCTGCACCGGTCTGGTTCACCTTCAGCAGGACGGTGTCCCGGTCGCAGTCGATCGAAACCGAGACGACCTCCTGGGTGTGGCCCGATGTGTCGCCCTTGACCCAGTACTCCCCCCTGCTCCTGGACCAGTAGGTTGCCCGGCCGCTCGTGAGGGTGCGCCGCAATGCCTCGGGATCCATCCACGCGAGCATGAGCACCTCCCCGGTGGTCGCGTCCTGCGCGATGGCGGGCACCAGGCCGTCCTGGCCGAGTCTCAGTGGGGATTCGGGGGTCACCATGCCCGCCATTGTCCCGCACCCGCTCAAGGCGCGTCACACCCTGCCAATAGGGTGGACGGCATGAGCCTGGTCAAGCGACTGAGAACGTCCCTTTGCGACACGTTGAACGAGGTCGGGGCCCTGGCGCCGACGAACTGCGAGGGCTGGCTGGCCCAGGACCTGGCGGCCCACCTCTGGCTGAGGGAGCACCGCCCGGACGCGCTCCCCGGGATCGGCTGGCCCAGGTTCGCCGCATACACGCAACGTGTCCGGGTCGAGGCCCTGCACAGGAACGGATTCCCCCGGCTGGTCTCCGATCTGAGGCGCGCGGCCTCCCCGATGGGCGTGGGCCCCCTTGCGCTGGCCGAGTTCCTCATCCACGGAATCGACGTCGCCAGGCCGAACGGCATCGAACACGAATTGACGGCCGGTGACCAGGCCAGGATCCGGCCTCTTGCGGACATGTTGGTGCGCGGCACGGTCTCCCGCTTCGGCGGCAGGGCGGTGATCCGCCCGACAAGCGGAAGACCGCTGGCGCTGGGGCGCGGCGACCGGCCCGTGCTGATCTCCGGCACTCCTTCGGAGATCCTGTACTTCGTCTCCGGCAGGCTCGACGAAGCCCGCGTCGAACTCGCCGCCGAGCCGGAGGCCCTGGCCCGGTTCCGGGCCGCAGTCAGGCCCCTGTAGAGGACCTCAGCCCAGGCGCTCCATGATCAACTCGCGGACCCGGGCGGCGTCGGCCTGACCGCGCATCGCCTTCATCACCTGGCCGATGAGCGCGCCCGCCGCCTGGTGCTTGCCGGAGCGGATCCTGTCTGCGACGTCCGGGTTGGCCGCGATGGCCAGGTCGATGGCCGCGACGAGCGCGCCGTCGTCGGAGACGACAACCAAGCCCCGCGCCTCCACGACCTCCTCGGGCGACCCATCACCCGCCAGCACGCCATCGAACACGACCCTGGCGAGCTTGTCGGTGAGCCGGCCCGCCTCGACCATGGCCTGCACCTCGGCCACCTGGGACGGTGTCACCGCCAGCTCATCGACGCCGACGCCCGCCTCGTTGGCGCGCCGGGCCAACTCGGTGCCCCACCACTTGCGGGCCGCCTGCGGCGAGGCACCTGCGGCCACGGTGTCCTCGACCAGGGACAACGCGCCCAGGTTGACCAGGGAGTCCATGGTGATCTGGTCGAAGCCCCATTCCGCGGCCAGCCGCCTCCTGTGCTGTGCCGGCGGCTCGGGCAGCGTCGCGCGCAACTCCTCGACCCACGCCGAATCCGGCGCCACCGGCACCAGGTCCGGCTCGGCGAAGTAGCGGTAGTCGTCGGCGTCCGACTTGGGGCGCCCCGGACTGGTGGTGCCCGTCGCCTCGTCGAAGTGCCTGGTCTCCTGCACGACCACGCCGCCGCCGGCGAGCACCGCGGCCTGGCGCCGCATCTCGTAGTGCACGGCCCGCTCGATCGAGCGCAGGGAGTTGACGTTCTTGGTCTCCGTGCGGGTGCCGAGCACACCCGAACCCCTCGGGGCGAGGGATACGTTCGCGTCGCAGCGCAGCGACCCCTGCTCCATCCGGACGTCGGACACGTCGAGCGCCCGCATCAGCTCGCGCAGGTGCGCAACGTATGCCCTGGCCACCGCAGGGGCCTTGTCCCCGGCACCGAGGATCGGCCGCGTCACGATCTCGATCAGCGGGGTGCCCGCGCGGTTGTAGTCGATGAGCGAGTAGTCGGCCCCGTGGATCCGTCCGGCGCCGCCGACGTGCGTGAGCTTGCCGGCGTCCTCCTCCATGTGCGCCCGCTCGATCTCGACACGGTACGTCTCGCCGTCCACCTCGACCTCGACCAGGCCGTCGTGGGCGATCGGCTCGTCGTACTGGGACGTCTGGAAGTTCTTGGTCATGTCCGGGTAGAAGTAGTTCTTCCTGGCGAACCGGCCCCATGGCGCGATCTGGCAGCCGAGGGCCAGCCCGATGCGGATCGCGCTCTCAACGGCCTTCGCGTTCACGACCGGCAGGGAACCGGGCAGTCCCAGACACACCGGGCACGTGTTCGAGTTCGGCTCGTCACCGAAGGCGGTCGAACAACCGCAGAACATCTTGGATGCGGTCGACAACTCGACGTGCACCTCGAGCCCCAGGGCGGGCTCGAAGTGTTCGAGCACCTCGTCGTAGTCGAGGATCTCCGTCATCGTCCCGCCTCCTTCGGCTGAGCAGGCAGGCCATCCAGCAGCCGCGCCCCCCACCGCCGCTCGAGTGCCTGTTCAAGGAAGCCGCCGACTCGGTAGAGCCTGTCGTCGGCCATGGGGGGAGCCATCACCTGGAACCCGACTGGCAGGCCCGAAATGGTCAGCCCGACAGGGAAGGATGCCGATGCGTTGCCGGCCAGGTTGGACGGGATCGTGCAGAGGTCGGCCTTGTACATGGCCATCGGATCGCCCGTGCGCTCCCCGAGCCGGAACGCCGGCGTCGGCGTCGTCGGGGAGACGAGCACGTCACAGGTCGCGAATGCCCGGTCGAAGTCGCGCGCCACCAGCGTGCGAACCTTCTGGGCGGACCCGTAGTACTGGTCCTGGTACCCGCTGGACAGTGCATACGTGCCGATGATGAGGCGGCGTTTCACCTCGCGTCCGAAGCCCTGCCCGCGGGTGAGGCTCATGACCTCCTCGACGTCGCGGCTGCCGTCGTCGCCGAGGCGCAGCCCGTAGCGCATCGCGTCGAACCGGGCCAGGTTGCTGGACACCTCCGACGGCATGATCAGGTAGTAGGCGGACAGCGCGTACTCGAAGTGGGGGCAGGAGACCTCCGACACCTCGGCGCCGCCCCGCTCGAGCAGGTCCACCGCCTCGTGGAACCTCGCTTGGACATCCGGCTCGTAGCCCTCGCCGCCGAGTTCCCTGACGACACCGACCCGCAGACCCGCCACATCGCCGCGCCCAGCCCATTCGGCCAGCGCCGGCAGCGGATCGGGAATGGATGTGGAGTCCCTCGGGTCGTGGCCGCCCATGATCTCGTGGAGCATGGCCGCGTCCAGAACCGTGCGCGCGACCGGGCCCGGCTGGTCGAGACTGGAGGCCATTGCGACGACGCCGTACCGGGAAACGCCCCCGTAGGTCGGCTTCACTCCGACGGTTCCGGTGTAGGAGCCCGGCCCGCGGATGGAGCCGCCCGTGTCGGACCCGACCGCCAGAGGGGCGAGGTACCCCGCCACGGCGGCGGCGGACCCCCCGCCCGAACCGCCGGGTGTCCGCTCCAGGTCCCACGGGTTCCGGGTCGGACCGAAGGCCGAGGTCTCGGTCGACGAGCCCATGGCGAACTCGTCCATGTTCGTCTTGCCGAGGATCACGAGCCCGGCCGACCGCATCCGCTCCACGACGGTCGCGTCGTAGGGAGGGATCCAGCCCTCCAGCATCCGCGAGCCACATGTGGTGGCGAGCCCCCACGTGCAGAAGTTGTCCTTGACCGCGACCGGCACTCCTGCCAGTGGGCCCAGTTCCTCGCCGGCAGCCCTCGACAGGTCGACCACGCGGGCCGCAGCCAGCGCCTCGTCGGCCGCCACAGCCAGGAAGGCGTTCATGCCCGGGTCGACGGCCTCGATCCGGTCGAGGTGCAACCTCGTCAGCTCGACCGAGGACAGCTCCCCGGCCGACAGGAGTGCTCCGAGTTCGTGCGCAGGACGGGTCAGCAGGTCGTTGTCGGTCATCAGTCCTCGCTCAGGATCCGGGGCACGCGGAAGAAGCCGTCCTCGGCGTCAGGTGCGCCGGAGAGTGCGTCATCCACGCTGAGGGAGGGCTGCACGACGTCCGGCCTCGTCACATTCACCAGCGGGAGTGCATGCGTCATCAGTGGGACGTCCGGCGCGGCCACCTCGGCCACCTGCAGGACCGAGGCGAGGATGACGTCGAGTTCGGGGGCGAGTTCGGCACACTCCTCGGCGGTGAGCCGGAGTCTGGCCAGCCCGGCGAGTTCGGCGACCTCCGCAGCTGTCAGGGCCACGTCTTCTCCTAGGGATCGGGTTCGGCCCAATCCTAGGGGGTCACGAGGCGCGGGCGTCCAGCACTCGTCTCAGGGGCGCGTAGTGCTCCACGACCGCCTTGCGGTAGGAGACCAGATCCCCGGCCTCGGCCGCCTCCAGCATGTCCCTGTGCGCCGTCACGGTCAGCGTGATGTCAGCGGGCGTGGCGATGGACAACTGCGGCAGCACAAGGGTGTGCACGTCCCAGAACGCGGCCACGAGCTGCGAGACCATCTCAAGCCCGGTCTCGGCGAGCATCGAGGAGTGGAAGGCCCTGTCCTCCCCGGGGAACGGCTCCCCCCTGCCGGCAAGGTCGATCATCTGGTCCACGAGGGCATGCAGTTGGTCGTTGTGCGTGCCCGCGAAGTGCGAGACCACCCTCTCGGCCAGGCCGAGATCGAGGCTGATCCTGACGTCCACGACCTCCCGCAGCGCCTGGAAGTCGTCCCCCGGGCTGATGACCGACCGGAAGGCGAGCGTCTCCACGAGCGGCTGCAGCGACATGTCCCCGACGAAGGTCCCGCGCCCGTGCTGCACGTCGACGATCTGCAGCGTCGTCAGGGTGCGGATCGCCTCGCGCACGGAGGACCTGGAGACACCGAGGCTGTCACACAACTCGGCCTCGCTGGGCAGCGCATCACCGGGACGGAGGCCCTTCGACAGGATGAGGGACTTGATCTGCTGTGCGGTGGATGCCGCCAGCGACCTCCTGCTGGCCGTGCGCCTGGGGGCGGGGAGGGGGTAGGTCTTTGCCACGTTGATTTCCTTTTGATCACAACCGGAGGTGCGCCCTTGCGTGTCCTTGAGAGATAGGGTATACCTATCATCAGTCATCAGACATCTGATCATAGGAGATCCCAGGATGAACCTTCCAATGGAGTCAGGCTCCGGCCTCACGCGTCGCAGCCTCATCAAGCTGATCGGTGCCACCACCGCCGCCGCGTCGCTCACCGCGACCCTCGCGGCCTGCGGCACCACGCAGAAGAACCCGACCCAGGGCACCAGCCCGACGGGCAGCACCGCACCCTCGACCAGCGCCGCCCCGCAGGGACCGTCCGGCACCATCACCGCCGGCATCTCCTACGAACTCGGCACCAACGGGTACGACCCGATGACCACCACCTCCGCGCTCACCGTCGCCGCGAACTGGCACACGATGGAGGGCCTGACCGAACTCGATCCGGCCGCACCTCGCGACGTCTACCCGGCGCTCGCGGGCGCACTGCCGAAGCAGGTCGACGACACCACCTGGGAGGCGACGCTGCGCGAGGGCGCCGTGTTCTCCGACGGTTCCGCCGTGACCACCGACGATGTCGTCTTCTCGTTCGGGCGGGTCCTGGACCCGGCCAACAAGTCGCTGTACAAGTCGTTCCTCCCCTTCCTGGACTCCGTGACCAAGAAGGACGAGAAGACCGTCACCATCAAGACCAAGTACGCCTTCTCGCTGGTGCCGCAGCGCCTCGCCGTCGTGAAGATCGTCCCGAAGGCGGCCGTCGAGAAGGACGCCAAGGCGTTCGACCTCAACCCGATCGGCTCGGGCCCCTACAAGATGACCGACAACGGTGCCGGCTCGCAGCAGGTCGTCTTCGAGGCAAACGGCAAGTACACCGGCACCCGCCCGGCACGCGCCACGAAGATGGTGTGGCAGATCCTCCCCGAGGACGCCACTCGCACCAACGCGCTGACCTCCGACACGGTCCAGGCCATCGACGCCGTCCCCGCCGCGGACCTCGCGACGCTGGCCTCCACCAAGAAGGTCGCGGCCGAGCAGGGCTTCGGTCTGCTGTTCGTCATGTTCAACCAGGGCGCCGCCCCGATGAACGACGAGAAGAACCGCCAGGGCATCATGTGGGCGCTCGACTACGAGCAGATCTGCAAGGTCGGCATGTCCGACCTCGCCACCCCGGCCACCAGCTTCGTGCAGAAGGAGCACCCCGCCTACAAGCAGGCCAAGATGGTGTACAAGAAGGACACCGAGAAGGCCAAGGCGCTCTTCGCCGAGACCGGCCTGAAGGAGGTTCGCCTGCTCGCCTCGAACCACGGCTGGTTCGCCGCGGTCCGTCCGATGATCAAGTCGTCGCTCGAGGCCGCCGGCCTCACCGTCGCCTACGAGGAGAAGAAGTCCGCCGACGTGTACGCCACGATCGACGGCAAGGTGGACGCCTACGACATCGTCGTGGCACCGGGTGACCCGTCGGTGTTCGGCCAGGACGCCGACCTGCTGCTCCGCTGGTGGTACGCCGGTGACACGTGGACCGACTCCCGCATGCACTGGAAGGGCTCCGACTCGTACACCAAGGTCCAGGACCTGCTCGACAAGGCGGGCCCCGCGACCGGCACCGAGCAGCTCGACCTGTGGCACCAGGTCTTCGATGTCGTCTCCGAGGTGCTGCCGCTCTACCCGATCTTCCACCGCAAGTCCCCGACCGCGTGGAACGGGGAGACCCTGCAGGACTTCAAGCCGATCGCCGTCACCGGCCTGTCGTTCCTGAACGTCGGCTCGACCAAGTAACCGAAACCCGCCGGTTGGCGGGGGTCCACGCCCCCGCCAACCGGCGTCTCACGGTCTAGCGAAGGAGCTCATCCGTTGTCCAACCTCATCCGCGTGCTCGGCCGGCGTCTCGTTGCGCTGCCGATCATGATCCTGGGTGCGACGTTGCTGGTGTTCATCGTCATGTCGATGTCCAGCGCCGACCCAGCCCGCCTCGCCCTCGGTGAGGCCGCCTCGGCAGATGCGCTCGACGCGTACCGCCAGCAGCACGGCCTCAACGATCCTCTGCTGGTTCGCTATGTCCGGTACCTCGGCAGCCTGCTGCAGGGCGACCTGGGCCAGAGCTTCACCGGCGTGAACATCTCCGAAATGGTCGCCAAGGCCTTCCCGATCACCTTGCAGCTGACCTTCCTGGGCGTCGGTCTCGCCGTGATCATCGCCACCGTTCTCGGCGTCCTCGCGGCGCTGTACCGCGACCGCTGGCCCGACCAGGTCGTGCGCGTCATCTCCATCGCCTCCCTGGCCACCCCGTCGTTCTGGCTGGCCCTGCTGCTGATCCAGTGGCTCGGCAACATCCCCGGCGGTGCCGGGCTGTTCCCGGCCGTCATCACCGACTGGGTCAACTTCACCGACGACCCCGCACGGTACGTCGACCAGGTCTTCCTGCCCGTGATCGCCATCGCGCTGCCCACATCCGGCGCCCTCACACGCGTGGTGCGGACGGCCATGGTCGAGGAACTCGACCGCGACTACGTCCGCACGGCCATCGGCGCAGGCATCCCCAAGCCCGTCGTCATCGGGCGCAACGTCTTCCGCAACGCACTGATCACCCCGATCACCGTTCTCGGACTCCGGTTCGCCTATGCGCTCGGTGGCGCTGTGGTCATCGAGATGATCTTCAACATCCAGGGCATGGGCCAACTCATCTTCCAGGGCATCACCCGCAACGACGTCAACATCGTCCAGGGCGTGACCATCACGATCGCCATCGCCTTCATCGTCATCAACATCGTCGTCGACCTGCTCTACGTCATGGTCAACCCGCGCATCAGGAGCGTGTGATGCTGTCCGCCGAATCCCGCAAGAAACTCCAACGACCCGGGCTGCGCATCCCCGGCTTCAGCGAACTGCCGACCAGCTCCAAGATCGTCGTCGTCATCCTCGGCCTGCTCGTGCTCATGGCCATCTTCGCCCCTCTCGTGGCCCCGTTCGATCCGGCGGCCTCCGGCCTCGTACCCCCCGACAAGATCGTCCAGAAGGAAGTCAACATCGAGGGCGTCGGCACACAGCTGATCCCGGACAGCTCCATCCCGCCGGACTCCCAGTTCTGGTTCGGCACCGACGACAAGGGCCGCGACATCTTCTCGCGCATCGTCTTCGGTGCAAGGGTCTCGCTGATCGTGGGCCTGTCCGCGACCGGCCTCGCTCTTGTCGTGGCCGCAGTGCTCGGCTCCATCGCAGCGACCGCAAGCAAGGCCGTCTCGGAAACCCTCATGCGCACGCTCGACATCATCATGAGTTTCCCGGGCATCGCACTGGCGGCCGTGCTCGTGTCCGCCCTGTCGACGCGGCTACCCATGCTGCCGGTGGTCATCATGTCCATCGCCTTCCTCTACGTGCCACAGCTGACCCGCGTGGTCCGCGCCAACGTGCTGAGCCAGTTCGGCGAGGACTATGTGGCCGCATCCAAGGTCATGGGAGCCAAGACCTGGTGGATCCTGCTGAAGCACGTCGCCCGCAACTGCGTGGCCCCCATCGCAGTGTTCGCGACGGTGCTCGTCGCAGACGCCATCGTCTTCGAGGCCTCCCTGTCGTTCATCGGCACCGGCATCAGCTCGGTCAACACCCCGACCTGGGGCAACATGCTCTCGGAGGGCAAGGCGCTGCTGCTGTCCGGCCACTGGTGGACCACGTTCTTCCCCGGCCTGTTCATCCTCGTCACGACGCTCTGCCTGAACGTCCTCTCCGAGGGTCTGACCGACACCCTGGCCGCCCCGCGCGCCAAGGTGAAGGTCAACGTCGAGGAGGACGAGGCGAGGATGCACGGCGAGAAGACCGCCGAGGGCATGGTCGCCATCCACGCCGCCCAGACCGCCTCCCTCCAGGCCCGCCTCGATCTGCTGAGGACCTCCGAGATGCTGCGCGACGACCGGCTGGTCCTTGCAGGAGCCGAAGCGGAACCGCTGCTGGAGGTCAAGAACCTGTCCATCTCCTTCCCGGGCGCGCACGGCGAGGTCGCGATCGTCGACAACGTGTCGTTCTCGGTGCGCCCCTCGGAGACCATGGGCCTGGTCGGCGAGTCCGGCTGCGGCAAGTCGATCACATCGATGGCCATCATGGGACTCCTGCCCGACACCGCGAAGATCACGGGTGAGATCCTGTTCAACGGCCAGAACCTGCTCGATCTCAACGCCAAGGAGCGCAACGCGCTGCGCGGCCACGAGATGGCGATGATCTACCAGGACGCGTTGAGCTCGCTGAACCCGTCCATGCTCATCCGCGCCCAGATGAAGCAGCTCACCAGACGCGGGGGCCAGCGCACCGCTGAGGAGCTCCTGGAGCTCGTCGGCCTGGACCCGGTCCGCACGCTCAAGTCCTACCCGCACGAGCTCTCCGGAGGCCAGCGCCAGCGCGTGCTGATCGCCATGGCGCTCACCCGCAACCCGCGACTGGTCATCGCCGACGAGCCCACCACGGCCCTCGACGTGACGGTCCAGGCACAGGTTGTCGACCTGCTGAACGAGCTGCGCACCAAGCTCGGGTTCGCGATGGTGTTCGTATCGCACGACCTGGCGCTCGTGGCGCAGGTGGCGCATCGCATCACCGTCATGTACGCGGGACAGGTGGTCGAGCAGGCCAGCACACACGACCTGCTCACCGATCCCCGCCACGAGTACACCCAGGGCCTCCTCGGCGCCGTGCTGTCCATCGAGGAGGGTGCCGGCCGGCTCCACCAGGTGCCGGGTACCGTCCCGAGTCCCAGGGAGTTCGTGAAGGGCGACCGCTTCGCACCCCGCTCGTCCCATCCCACCGTCGGGCTGGACACCAAACCGAGTCTGATCCCCGTCGGCGACGGCGACCACGTGTACGCCACCACGCCGGAACTGCAGGAAGTGCTGGCCAAGGAGGGCCTCAATGGCTGACGACACACCCGTGATCGAACTTCGCCACGTGCACGTCGTGCACAAGGCGCGCACCGGGAAGCTCTTCCGCCCCGACCGGGTCCACGCCGTGAACGACGTCTCCCTGTCGATCTCGAAGGGTGAGGTGCTCGGCATCGTCGGTGAGTCCGGCTGCGGCAAGTCGACCACTGCCCGCGTCATGGTCGGCCTGCAGCCGGTGACCGAGGGCGAGATCCTCTTCCATGGCAAGCCCATCGGCCGCGGCGCCGAGGCCCGACGCACCCTCGGCCGTGCAGTCTCCGTCGTGTTCCAGGACCCTGCCACCGCACTGAACCCGCGCATGACCGTCCGGGAGACGCTGCTGGACCCGTTCCGGGTGCACGGCATCGGGAACACCGCGAGCAGGCTCGACCGTGTCAGGGACCTTCTCTCCATGGTCGGGCTGCCCCAGTCGGCGCTCGACGTCCTCCCCCGCCAGATCTCGGGCGGGCAGCGCCAACGCGTCGCAATCGCACGTGCCCTGGCTCTGGAGCCGGAGGTCATCATCGCCGACGAGCCCACCTCGGCCCTGGACGTTTCGGTCCGTGCCCAGGTACTCAACCTGCTGGTCGACCTGAAGGAGAGCCTCGGGCTCGGGCTCGTCTTCATCTCCCACGACATCAACACGGTCCGTTTCATCTCCGACCGCATCGGTGTCATGTTCCTCGGGAAGCTTCTGGAACTCGCCCCCACGGACGAGATCTTCAACTCGCCCAAGGACCCCTACACCCGCCAACTCTTGTCCGCAGTCCCATCCCTACTCCAGGAGACCCCAGCATGAACGCCCAGACCTTCACCGGCATCTTCCCGCCCGTAGTCACCCCGCTGAACGACGACGGCAGCATCGACTTCGAGTCCCTCGACAACGTCATCGAGTACCTGATCACCGAGGGCATGCACGGCCTGTTCGTGCTCGGCTCCACCGGCGAGGTTGCCTACATGACCGATGCCCAGCGCGTCGAGGTCATCCGGGCCATCGCCAGGAAGAACGCCGAGCGCCTCCCGATCCTGGTCGGCTGCATGGACATGACCGCCCCTCGCGTGATCGAGCAGGCCCGCCGCGCCGTCGAGGCCGGCGCCGACGGCATCGTCGTCACCGCCCCGTTCTACGCACTGAACAACCAGGCCGAGATCGCCGAGCACTTCCGCATGGTCGCCGCCGCCGTC